>JAZNTQ010000096.1:0-28552 GCA_045591865.1 Clostridia bacterium | reverse complement strand
GCAGGTCGCTCTAATTATACCACATACGGAGGATTTTTCCTCACCGGTTAACCTTTTTTGAACCACGCGACTATCGCGTGGTTTTCGTTATACAAAAAACAGGAAAAGGTGATTTCCTCTTCCTGTTCTTCGTTATACCTTTTTTATTTTTTGTGAACTAAATGGGGTTCACTTCACTACAAGTCCCACCTTTTCACGCTACCATTATAGCACATTTCCTTTAACTTGTCATCGGCAAATCTCTGCCAACTTTGTGCCAATTTTGTGACACGTTGAACAGCGTTTCTCAATGGAAGCCAATGAACTTTTTTAACGATATGAGTATTAAAGGAATTACAACAAGTTGAAGAATAATACCCCGAATAGCCTCTATAAAAGCCCCTGAAATAAATAGGGCAAATAATACTCTATACCCAACACCCCGTAGATTATCATATTTGCAAAGCCTTTTATCGCACGACCCATAAGCATTGCAGAAATTAAAGTAATATATATGGATACAAGATTTTTGGGTTTAAACAACGAATAAACGAAACCTGTAAAAAAACATATGCCATAAGTTCAAACGCCATAGTTATTGCACTAGGAAGCAGAGCCGGCATGCCAAAAATTAAAGAACGAACAATAGGCAGAAAAACGCCAACTACACTACCATATATCGGACCACATATAAAACCGCATAAAAGTACCGGCAAATGCATTGGGAGAAGAAGATTACCGATTTCAGGAACTTGTCCTGTCACAAAAGGTAGAACTAGACCGATTGCAAAAAACATCGCTGCATATACTAAATTGATAGTCGACGTTTTAATTGCCATCACCCCCACCTGTTAGCGTTCAATTGTTTCACGCTCAGAAAGATATCATATGACTTTAAATCCATGAAGCGTTGAGCCATATATGACTAGCAGGATCAAAAACAATGAATCATATTGGAGAATGTTTAAATTACTTACTTTCCTGCAGGAAGCAGTAACCGCAATTAATTCCGCATGCTTTTTCTGGTAATAATAATTCTGTTTTTTTCGGAACAACATAAACATTTGGATCTGCTTTTGCTATTTCGTGGAGTTAAGTCAGGAACAGGAAGCCCTAAAATTTCAAAATCCTTTTCCGAAACACAGCCAACGCGAATGCCAAAATCTTCAGCACAACTTTCAAAAACAAAATTACTATAGCACGAAGCCAACTTCATGAATATTTCCATGTTCTCCTGGGGAGAATCAAACGTATCCCATTCAAAAGGATATCCTCTTTGTGCCATTATAGGTACAATTTTATTCCATCTATCTATGAATGAAAAACGGACTCTCTTTAATCCGGAATCACGAAAAAGGTCTAGTACTTTCTTGGCCTTCTCAATTCCCAAGTCGTTGGGTATAACAGGATCCAATCTTAATACAATTTGTGATATTGGAAAGCCCCGATCCACCAATTTTAAAAATTGGGGAAATGTTTTTTCGGGACTATATGCACCTGGTTCCAAGCTTGTGTTTCCCCAACCAGTGCACGTTATATGTAAAATTACTTTACTTTTATATTTAATACTTTATTTATAAATGTATCATTAAGTTGTTTTGTAATCAAAACGCAAAAAACATGATTATTTATTTGATTTTCCCAACGAAAATCCAATGCCGGATCGCCGCGCTCTGTTATTCCAACACTCATCTGAGATTTTCCTACAACATCATTGGTTAAGATACATAAACTTGCATTTTGCTACGCACATCATTTTCATGAGACACGAAAAATCATTTTCGAATTCAAAAACATCATCAGTCATATGGATCGTCTCATACTCCGAGATGCCTCCGATTTCTTTTTGTATAATACTACGAATTTGATCTTTTGTTATTAACACATCCGGATATACAATACGTCCCCTTGCTTCATTCCATTCTTCATCCTTGTGATCGGCAGAATAATACAAGGCAACAACCCCTTCTTCCAAATTATAATCTGAAAGAATATTATCCTTTTTCTCGTTAATTCTTAGTAGGTCATATTGAGATCCACCATATATTCCACTGATAAAGTCTTCCAAGTCTTTATGGGTAGGATGCAACCTCACAGCACACAAAACATTTGCATGCTGTGAGTTCATTTGAGATAAAATATTGTGAAAATATGGAACTGCACGAGGCCAAACCATTACAAAATGAACCATTCGATTATTCACAAATAATTACATCCTCTTTTCCAATGATACCAATATTAAGTTGTTTTATACCATGGATAAGTTTCAAATTAGATTTGAATTATTGTACCACAAACTTCACAAAAATCATGGAAAAATGCCAAGCGATTCATTCTCATAGTTTCATCATCACAAAGGGCTAAATTATTCTCCATAAAAGCATTTATTGATTTCCCAATTTCTGCGATGGTTTGAATTGCAGATTCATACTTTTCACAACGGATAAAATCAAGAAGTTCATCTTTCTTTGTGTAGAATGCATTAAACATATTTTCTGCCGCAACATCAGCTACTGAACAATCAAAAGTTCCAGCAGCATCGTTACTACTTTTAACCAACTTGACAATTCTGTTGAATATCTGCACAAAATCCAGATACCACTGTGCATCGCGAATCTCACTTATCATGCTTGCTTTTTTCACAGATTTGCAAACGTTAAGATCTGATACCGATATCTTGTCCAAATCATCATACGAGAAGCCTTTTTCATCATGCAAAAATACTCTAAGCCTCTGATAAAAATAGTTCTGAACGAATCCCACATATTCATCGATAGTCTCATTCTGCTCAACAAGATTATCAGAATACAAATCGGTGCAATCACGGATGAATGTATCAAAATCCAAATTGAAACCAATTTCCAAGGCAACATTAAATATACCCAAGGTTTGTCTTCTAAGACCATAAGGATCGCTAGAGCCCGCAGGCTTCAATCCAACAGCACACAAACACATTACGGTATCTAACTTATCTGCAATAGACATAATCGAAGACAATTGTTCAGACGGCAGGTTGTCACCATAGAAATTCGGCAAATATTGTTCGCTTATAGCTGTACAGACATGAGAATCATAGCCTTCGTTAGCGGCAAACACTCCGCCTACCAGTCCCTGAGTATCTGTATACTCACGAACAACTGCAGAAACAAGATCAGCTTTCATAATTCGAGCTGTCTGTTTGATCAAATCAACTTCTGGATAACCCACACGCGACGCCAAACGCAAAGCAATTTCAGCAATACGACGTGATTTGTCGGCATAACTACCACCGTTCTCAATATAGACTACGTTCTCCAACAATGACGCCTTTTCTTCCATACTCGATTTTAAATCAGCCGCATAGAAAAACTCAGCATCCTCAAGACGAGGACGAAGAACACGTTCATTTCCTCTTGTAACGTTATCTATGAAATAGTCTCCACCATTGCGTGTATAGATGAATTTGTTTGTAATTTTTCCCTCTATATACACCGGGAAATACCTTTGTTGATTCTTAAGAGGATCCTTAATAATACACTCTGGCAATAAAAGATATTTCTCATCAAATTGTCCCACAGTACAAGTCGGATACTCGACAATATTAGTGACTTCATCTAATAGTTTTTCATCAACTTCTGCAACAAAACCGTTTGCGGCTTCCAACTCGTGGATTTGAGAAACAATCACCTGTTTTCTCTTATCTTGGTCAACAATCACATACGCCTCCAACATTTCATTCATGTACGCTTCTGCACTTGCGATAACAATTGCGCGATTAGCAAGCGTTCTATGTCCATATGACACATTGTTAGAGACCGTACATTCAATCTCCGCTTCAATAATATGATTACCATATAGAGCCAGCAACCATCGAATGGGACGAATGAATTTAATACTATAACTACCCCAATGCATGGGATTAGGATTGTAAATTTGCGAAACAAGTTTTGACAAACTATCTCTCAATACATTGATCGTCTTGTCGCCTTTATATGTTACATCCACTGCAACATACTCATTTTTTGAATCTGTAACAGTATAAACATCATCAATACCCTTGTTGTTTTTTCTCAAAAAACCATTCAACGCGTTCGAAGGGTTCCCCACGCTATCGAAAGCGATTTTGGTAGCAGGACCTTTCACGGTAACATTTAATGAAGCCTGCTCATCTGAAAGTTCATCAATCATCAAAACCAAACGGCGAGGGGTGTAGAACACTTTTGCGTTGCTATACTCCAAGCGTAAGTCTGACAACATCTTTTCAGCATTATCGAGAAGACTGTTGGCCATAGTTTTCACGTATTGAGAAGGAATCTCCTCGACACCTATCTCAAATACAAACATATTTTTACTCATAATAAAAACCTCTCTTGTTATTAATCAATCTCGCTACGATATAGCTTAGCAATCATACGGAATAACGTCTGAATGCGTTGAATAAAATTATTACGAGCAGTCTTACTGATAGCCCCCCGAGCATCCAAAACATTAAAAGTTTGAGAACATTTCAGAGCGTAATCATACGCCGAATAAATATTACTGCATTCTGTAACCAAACGTTTACATTCCTGCTCATAATTGTCAAAATCCTTGAATAACTGTTCTGCATTGCAATCTTCAAAACTAAATTTCGAATGATCGTACTCACGGCGCTTATATATATCAACATATTTCTCTGTCGGACTATATTGCAAATCATAAACATTATCTACGTTTTGAAGATACATTGCTATTCTCTCAAGACCGTAAGTAATCTCCGCTGTGACAGGTTTACAATTCATACCACCAATTACTTGGAAAAACGTAAATTGAGTGATTTCCATACCATCTATCCAAACTTCCCAACCTTTTCCAAATGCTCCTAGTGTTGGAGATTCCCAGTTGTCTTCCAAGAAACGGATATCATGTTCTTCACGTTTGAAACCAATATACTCCAAGCTCTTAATGTATAAATCGACTACATCATCAGGGCTGGGTTTGAGAATAACTTGATACTGATGGTGCATATATAAACGATTGGGGTTATCTCCATATCGTCCATCTGCTGGTCTTCTAGAAGGCTCTACATATGATCTTTTATAACTTTTTTCACCAAGGGAGGCAAAAAAAGTGAAAGGATTCATGGTTCCTGCACCTTTTTCAACATCATGGGGCTCCATAATAGAACAACCATATGCAGACCAATACTCATGGAGTTTCATCTTCAAGGTTTGAAGATACATAATCGAATTTTCACTGCTCATTGTCATATACTCCTTATCAATTTGTAAACATTTTTGTGCAACACGCATTCATATTGTAATTAAATTATTATACCACATAAAATAAAATATGTCAATAATAAACTTGATAAATCAAAGCGCTTACTGAGATAATTATGATTTGAGTTTAAGCCGGCTTTGAATCTTATTAATCAGATAATGTTTTTATATTCCTGGAAGAAGTCCCGCTTCTTTTCCAGCTATACGATCATATGAAACTATGTTGGTTATAAACTGAGCAATTGGGACTTTATATGCTCGCATTCTGCTGCCATCACGCCATAAATGACTGTGACTTGGTGCATCTACCTCCCAAGCTATCAAGTAGATTTCATCATATGTACAATTTTCAATAGAAATGTCCGACCAATCTGATATTAGGCTCTTTTTACCAATTCCCTTAACGGCATGCGTTTCAACGAAAATTTTGGACGGAAAGATTCGCCAGACTTTATCAATAATAGGCTGAGTAAGAACGGGATCGGGTACAACCATAATGTTTGGTGCCGATGCAATATTTCGAAATTCATAATATGCCCTCCCAGAATTTCGTATCATTCCCCTGTCGCGCACTATAGAACGATCAAACAGTGAATTAACCGGAACGTCTACAGATTGTAAAATATAACAGAGGGCGGAAAGAAAAGGGACAAACGATTTTGCAAGATACTTTTGTCGTTGCGGAAGATGAGCTAATGATAGCACATATTCTTGACACAATCTTTGAATATCGTCATATGTTGAAACAACAAATTTGTTCGTAGTGATATAATCTTCAAATTCACGCAAAGGCCAGCACGCAACAAACACACCTCCCTTGCGTTTTTCACTTGTAGGAAAGAAGAAAATACCGTCTGTTACGTCACGAGAAGCATTTGGATAAAAAGCATAATATATTCCGTCTTCATTTTTGTATTCAACAGCATGTCCGTGTATTACGTGTATGCCATGCTTTCTAAGTTTCTCCTCATCCCCACCTGTTACCACTTTTGTTAAGTCCAACATTTGGATGTCACCGATAATCACGCAAGCTTCTACTATGGAATCTTGCGCTTCTTTAGCTCTTCGTGTGACCAGATGATATGCCCCGCCGGAAATCTCTTGAAATTCACCCTTTTGAACCTCATTCACACAACACGAAACAATATCCGGTTTAAAATCTATATCTATACATGCTCCATGATCTCCATCGAGTCCTAACATTGGACGATATATTCTAATTGCGTTTATGAAATCTTCAATAAATTCAGTTCTATTGCTAACCCACGCGGACGAATAACAAGTTAAGGAAAACCTAACTCCTGCTAACACATGGCGGTGTTTTTCGACTACGCTTTTGTGCATAGCATTTAACATAACATTTTTTCTCGACCAACCAATAGTTGATGTCCTAACCTTCAAATTTAATGATTCTGCGGCGGCTAGATAATCTATTAAATATGGATAAGAGCCTATATCATTATCCAAATAAGGAAATATGATTCCCGGTTTGTACTTTCGATGATGTGTGATAAACGGCATACTCCAATAATGAACTGCATACCGAAAAGCGCCAGCAATTGTACGAACCGATTCGCCATCAATCATTCTTAGCTCTGTACCAGCTTCTTGAGAACAAAAGCTACAACTATTGAGACATCCAACAGCAGGCTGCCACACCGAGAGATCTTCGAAAACTTCTTTAGGAAAGTTTTCGAGAATCAACTTACCAAGTTTAACTCTTTTAAGCACCTCATGTTCAGAAAGATGACTCTCGTCAATCAAACAAACCAGCTGCTCATCTTTCATATTCGTGTTTTCTCCTTTCTGACAAAATAAAAATCAATGTATATCAATCCGGACAGGTGTCTATTATTACAGAAACCATGTTTTCTCCTCTTGGAACCAAGTGATATCTTAATGGCTCAACAAAAAAATCGGCATCTACCAATGTTGTATGAAACTCGTCCAATTCACCAAATGGATCAACATTCAACTCCTTTAGATAGTTGTATACATCTCTTGTAAATGGCTTTCCAAGCAAATCTTTTGATATACACGGATGATTGATTTTTGTAATTATACTAACAAGGCCGTGCTTTTCAATCATACTCACCAAATCATCGTACGCAACACCGCCAACAGGCAAACAAGGAGTAAAACCGTTTTTTTCGCACAAAGGAATATCTCCGAGAAATATATATTTCAATCGAATATCCCCAAAAACAATACTATTGGCACCACTCTCCAAGAACGGGGCCAAATCAGTTGAAGCTCTCTCCCAATCACGCCACCATTTGTAAGGCATCAATATTAAGGGAATATTCATCGCTTTACTCTGTGCTTGAATAACTTCAAGAGACTGTTTATGATACAAGCTTTCATTTTCATCCAAAATATGAATCAACGCAAGCGGTTGACCTTGCCCTAGCACTTCTGCCAAAGCCAAACCCGAATCTTTTCCGCCGCTAAACATACAAATAAACTTGCTATCTTTTGCTAGCTTTCTATATCTTTCGATTTTGTTGACCATATTGTTTTCCTCCATCGACTGCACTCTCGCCTCCAAGAAAACACATATATAAAAAACCCAATAATGTTGCAAGACGTATTAATAGATAAATATTATTATACTTCAGAATTCTTCGCGATATGTCAAGCAATTCAGGATATTTTTCTAATAAAAAGAGTTTATGCACACAATAATCATAAATCTCTTGCTGGATATTTTCATTATTTTTCATCCAAAAGTTGTAAGGATTTCTTGAACTCTCGGGTCTTGAAAAATGGAATTTATCTTCCATTTTTTTTGCGAATGAAGCAACTGCTGAATGCGGTTTTAATGGAATCTTGCCATACATAGGTCTAAGTCCCGTGTTTTCCCATGTATATTTTGTTGCAATGGGCATGTATTTGTTCATCCACTCGAAATAGAGATCATGATTTAAGCGCAACGATGAAGGAAACGAAAATATATACTTCATCATTTTTTTTGAGGTATAAGGTGAAACCAATACAGAAATATCTCTGGTTCCGAGAGAGCTCTGCATTAATCCATTTATATAACGATTGTCTAACACAAACTTTTCCGAACCGAGCGAAGTCAATTTTGAAGTTGGAATCCAATCCAAAATTTGATTAAATAGCGAATCAAACTCTTTCGCATAAGGTGCCCTTAGGATAGTTTTATTTTTAACATTAAGTTGGACAGCTAGGTCTGTCTCAGAATGAAACCGATCATCTGTATTACATTTATCAATGCAATACCCTCCTATTATTGCATCTCCCAACAATCCGGTATGCACAACATTATATCGATTCATATTTAATTGATTCCAAACCATGCGTGCAGAAAGAATAGGGCGATAAGTAGTCATTCCTTGGGTAGCTCGAATGCCCTCGTCAATATTTGATAGGTAATGACCATTATCTAGACTAAAAAAAATATGCGCACATCCACAATCTGCAGCGATTCTTTTAGCAATTACTTCCTCTCGATAAAATGTTTGAGAATAGTTGAGAGTCGTAATGTCCTTATAGCCAAGGTGCAACGCATAAAGCAAATACATTCTTGAGTCCAATCCACCACTGAGAGTAAACAGATGCTGACCACCACCGTCCACGGACATCGAGTCTGTCACTGCATGTGAAAACAAGAAATCTATTCCTTCTGCAATAGTTTGGGGAGTAGATACCATGTCTTTCTCTTCGGAATAATATTCAAAATATTTTTGAGTTTGGTTTAATTTAAATGAATACAGCGAAGCAGGACAAACCTTATAAACATCAGACAAAAGTGTATTATTGCCTAGCATAAAGCTATATGCTAACATAGAGTAAGCACCGAATTCAGATAGGTTAATACGAATTCCCAACTCATGCAATTTATGTACTAATCGAAATATATCCGTGTCCGCAATAAAATAATCGTTGTTTCTATAATAGTAAATTGGTAACGTCGATAGGTGATCCGAAAAGAGTAACAGTTCACCAGCTTTTGAGTCATAAAACAATCCACAAAAGCATCCATCAATCTCTTCCAGAACCTTTTTGCTATCTTTTCTGAAACTTTGAAGCAGTATATCTTGCCATTCCTTTTTGTCACCACTTCCAATTATATCACTCTTATTATGGCAAACACCAATAAATAAAAGTAATGCCCCCTGTTGTTGACAGAAAAACGAGTCTCTTTCATATTGACGTGAGAAGCAGTAATGTAGATCATCAAAGCTACATTCTGCCGATCCAATCTGTTTGCATTTTAGTGTAATGTGAAAATCGTTCATTAAATATCCATTCCTATCTGTTTTTCACTAATTTCTTCAATCTTACAAGATACGGTGGTATTTCTGCTTGCAAAATATTGGCAATATGTTCATCAAGTTCTATTGGATCATTTGAACAATAATATCTTGGAAGCGTTTTGATATCCGAAAACTCTGAAATTGTATTGCCTCCGTTAAGATAGAATTGAAACGGCACGGTTTCCATAACAACTCCATAAAGATCCGAAACCGTAACTTCAAGATCTTCATGGATCATTGGTCGCGAAAAGAGAGATGATGTTCCATTTTTGCACATTGATCGCGGCAAAATACCAACAAATGTTTTTACATTACAGGAAAATAAATATCCATGTCTTTTTGTTGCACAAGGCACAGCAAATCTCAACTTTGAACGCAGTAAAACTCTTGGGATTGGATATTGGCGATGACCTCGTTCAATCAACAGTACGTCATCTTCCGTATCTAAATCAATACATTTTACACGAGGAGTGTCCAAATATTTTCCAAGACCAACTGCGGAGATGTTTTCTCTTAAATGACCGTCGGCTCCTTCAACCAATGTGACAGAATAGCCTTTTGACAAAAGACGATCTATTATTTGCTCTAGAAATGATGCATCTGTTCTGGGTGCTAGTGGCAAGGGTGGGGATTGAAGATTGATTTTTATTGCGATATCCAAAGGCGGAGGATACTCGCTTAAAAAAAGTTCCATTTGATTTAATATATAATTTAAACTTCCTGATACCATTAATACACAATTGTCCTCCGCTAATCAAATACTTAAACAACTAAGATTCAATACTTTTGAATCATCTTTGTCTTATTCTGCAGATTCATACTTGTCAAACAATCCGCTAAAAATGCCGCTAATGTCATCGCAAGTAACAATATATCCATATGGAATATCCTTTTTACTTAGCAATTCCAGCTTAATCGTATCTATGATATAATCTAGCATTGTTCTACAATACTCGCAGTGTAACGCCGGAGTATGTTCGAAGTCACCATACTGCAAATATGACGAAAATGCACTTCCTTGCCCACAGATATAAGCAGCTTGACAGTTTTTGCACTTTTCTGCCGTCAATACATTTCGACTCCACCTTGATCTAAAAGCCTCGATCCATTCACCTGTTGGGTTAATCTGAAGTTCGGGATAAGATATTGCGCCATTAAATGAACTAATCATTCCAGTTGTCATAACAGAGAGCTTATTTTTTGAACCACTCGAACTGTTTTGGAGTGGAACGTGCCTTGCTATTGCTGAAACACGCTTACGCAAGTCAATATTAGCAACATCATATTTTCTTATTAATTCCCAGGCACTGCAAAATGAGTTTAATTTCTTCCCCTCATATTTTTTTGCTTGCGAACAAAAAGCAGAATCATGTCTAAGATTTAACTCAATAGATGCCGGGCAAAGTTCATCTAAAATGTACTTGATAGTTGAATCAATATCAAAGTCAACTTCGCTTAACGTACAGCAAACGCCAAACTTCATGTTGCGCTCGCGAAGTCTGCCTATTCCTTGAATTATCTGTTCCGTTGCCGACTTTTTTTGAATGGTATGCCTGTGGATAGCATTCACATGTGGATTACCGTCAATAGAAAGGATTAAATAAACCCCTTCTCGCTGCAAGATATCCAAATTGGCATCGGTAAGCAAAGTTGCGTTAGTAAAAATATGTTGTTTAACAGGTGACATTCCACGTTCATGACATATTTTTTTCATTTTTTTAGAAGCATACTCTATCAAATCCATTCTCAGTAATGGCTCTCCTCCATAATAGAGAATTTTGTTTGGAGCATTGTTCGTATTATCGAGAAAAAAATCCAACCAACGATCAATTGTTTCTGTTTTCATATCCGCAATATCATCGTGGCATTGCCAACAGTAATCGCATGCAAGATTACATTTGGTAGTCAAAGTAAGCGTAAGATTCTTAAAACCATATTTTTTGTTTTCGCGTTGTACCTCCATGGGCCACTTTATACTTCCAGGTATATTGTCACAAGAATTATAAGGAATATCAAACCGTAATTCTCCTGATACTGGATCGAAAAATAATGGTCTTTCTTGAAGTGTGTTCATAAACGGTGAACTCCTCCATTATCATTTTCGTGACGATTCATTCTTTCAAGAGTGTGCTGACCAATATATTCTGCGTTCTGAAATGCCTTTATTGCTTTATCCAAGTCCTCGCCAAACGTGTCAAGGCTACCAAACCGACACCAACGGCAAGTTGCTATTGAACCATCCGCCAGAACGTATATATCGTATAGACCTTCATGACATAATAAATGTGGACAATCCTTGCAAATACCATTGGTATCGTAACGCGAACCAACATTCATTGATTTCAAAGTTACCATAACACCATTTATATCAAATATTTTAACTGGGATACCAAAAGATCGTGCATAATTATGGACAAGAATACGACTTGCTCTTGCCGCCAATGTTTCCTCAAAGCAGCTAAGATCCGCATGAATGTCATTCCATTCAGTATGCGGATACGGCACAGAAGCAACCTCTTGCAATTTTAGATCGCATCCAGTATCCTTGCAGAAATTGATCATATCATCAACCTCATCAAGATTGAACGAACCGACCACCATATTAATACGCATAAGGTATCCTAAATCCTTCAAAATTTTTATTCCCCTCATAACTTTTTCATAGTTACCCGAGGTGCGAGATATTTTGTCAAATTTTTCAGAATCTAGTGTATCTAAACTCACAGCAAAATGTATATTAGATGCAGTCCTCATTAGAGAGTCGATTTTATCTTCGACAAGCAGACCGTTGGTATTTACTAAAACATAAAATCCGGCCTCCGACAAAAAGCGAATAATATCACCAATTTGAGGATGACACAAAGGCTCTCCGCCAGTAAGCCTGACTTTTTGAATTCCTGCACGCTTAAGATGAATGAAAATATCCATAATAGTTTCAAGCGACATAGTTGAAACTGGGCTAATCGTATTTTCGCCACCTTGTCCGCAGTAAATACAAGAGAACGGACATGCAGTTACTATAGGAAAAGAAACAAAGGGTTTATCGTCGTCAAGTCTTTTCACATCACCACTTCTAACATAATCCGACAATTCGTCATTGATTGTTATTTTTGGCGATTTGGCAAACTGAGAACGGTGATGTGAAGTTGTATTCTTTAAATCAGTATTATTAAAATCAGTCATTACGGTACCCATACTTTCTCCTTTTAAGACAGAATGATCTTTAATTAAATTCATTATTTGGTAATTGTTGGAGAGTTTTCCCCTAAGTTGTAATAAGTCAGTCCAGGTTTTTGCATCATATTTTGAAGCTATTTCATCCCCAAGTTGTGAACCTATTCTAGGAGTATAAATAATTGGAATGAAAGAAATATTATGTGCTTTTAACATATTGATAGTATGTTTAATGCTTATTTCGGACTCATATGGCGTTCCAACCATCAAAAATGCACTAGTTGGCAACCCTAATTCCTTGCATTGATTGATTGCATCAGCCACGGTGTTCGTATCTATTTGCTTGTTGAGTTTAGATAAATTCTCATCGTCATATGTTTCAATTCCGAACTCGACACCACAGCATCCGGCTTGCCTCATCAAACTCAACAACTCCCTATCTACGCAATCGCATCTTGTTTGACAAAGCCATTGCAACTTGTTGTTAGAGGCAATTAATTCTTGACATAACTCAATTGCCCACTTGCGATTTTGAGAAAAAGTCATGTCTAAGAAAAACACGCGCTTCAGTCCTAGACTGTACAGCAATGCCATCTCTTTCGATATACTTTTTACTGAACGATAGCGTGTTCGGTTTTTATAAAAATTAAAACAAAATGTGCAATGGAAGGCGCAACCGCGCGAGCCAAGAACTACCCCCCAACAATCAACTTTAGCATGCTTGGTTTTTCCCAAATCATAACCAAAGTAACCAGAAAAATCCGCAAGCTCCCATTTGGGAATCAGATCAAAATATTCAACATCAGGATGGGCATAAGTTTCGTCAAACTTGGTTTTCTTGAAACAATCACCAGATTTGCGTAAAACAAGGTTAGGGATATTCTCAATATTTCCTTCTAATTCGATTGTCTTCGCTAGCTCACATAATGTTCTCTCAATTTCCCAAAGTATGACACCATCTGCACCTGTATTTCTCAGAAAAGTCTCAGGTTTCAATGTGCATTGAGCCCCTTCAGCAAATACATAGGCACTTCTGAAGCGTTGTTTTACAATCCTTGTAAAATGCTCAACATAACGATATCTATAATCCATATGATACATCTGTGTCATATCATACGGCGATACCGAAACAACAATGAGATCAACATCATTATCAATAAACCATGCTGCTTCATCAGCGGTTTTACTCAATACACGGAAATCGCAAACTTGAACAGAAAACCCTCTATTTTCAAGTAATGCAGCAGCAGTATATAGCTCAACAGGAGGCTGAAGAAATGTTCGCGAACACATATAGTTCGGAACTATAAGCGCTATCTTCATCTCGTTTCTCCTCTCTTAATATATCTCTTACTTCAGTAGACATTCAAATATATTAGTTTGTTATTAATGCATTTTGAATGGATTTTTTCAAAATAGACAAACCCCTCAAAAGAATGTCGTCTTCAATGACTAGTGCTGGCATAATTTTTATTACAGTATTATTACGTCCAACCCGTTCAACAATTAACTTATGCTCAAAGCAAATGTCACATATTAATTTGCTGAATGTTTCCCCGCCGAGATTTGAACAATCAACGCCCCATATCATGCCAACACCCCGGGTAGAAAGACGATTATCTAATGGAAGAATCTCATTGGCAATATAGGACTCAATAATTTTCGCTTTACGCCTGCATTCTTCTTCAAGATTTTCATTCAACAAATACTCCAACGCTGCAGTTCCTGCAACAAATCCCAACTGATTCCCACGAAATGTTCCGTTATGTTCCGCGGGATTCCAAACATCTTTTTCGGGCGAGATTAGAACAAGAGACATTGGCATCCCCATTCCACCTATAGACTTTGACAATACAACCATATCAGGTTGTATATTGGCTCTCTCAAAAGAGAAAAAAGAACCAGTCCGTGCGCACCCCACTTGAATATCATCAATAATAAACAAAATATCGTTTTGAGTGCAAAAATCTCTGCATGCTTTGATAAAATCATTAGAAAAGGGGTAAACTCCACCTTCGGCTTGAACTGTTTCCATAATCAAAGCTGCTGGCTTGTCAATTCCAGAATGATCATCATCTAGCAAACATTGCATATAAGCAATCACATCTAAATTCGGAAACATATATGGGCTGGGAATGTGTGTACAATTACTCAGTTCAACGCCGGCACAATCTCTTGCGCTCTTTTCTGTGGTTAACGATAAGGCGCCCAATGTCATTCCGTGAAAACCACCCATAAAGGCCCATACTTTGGTGCGACCAGTATACTTCCGTGCCAATTTTAATGATGCTTCTATAGCATTAGTCCCCGTGGGACCACAAAACATAATTTTGTAGTTTAAGTTTCTAGGTAGCAATATTCGATTTACAAATGTATCAATGAAGTTTCGCTTAGCACAAGTATACATATCCAATCCATGAATAATCCCGTCAGATTTCATATACTCAATCACAGCGTCTTTTATGTACTCATTGTTGTGCCCAAAATTCAATGCTCCCGCACCACAAAAAAAGTCAATATAGGCCGATCCCTTTTCATCGAACATCAAAGATCCCTTCGCCGAGCTAAAGACCGACGGGAACATGCGGCAATATGAGCGCACAGAAGACTCATAACTATCAAAAAACGATGTATTATTCATAAAGGCTCCTTTTAACTTTCAACCAACACCTCAGTGGCCATTGACAATTTTCAATATGTTTTGTGTTATCTCCTATGTGTATGTTGTTTTAAAAAAATTCTTTTGGGGTTGTTAAAGTGCACAAATCATACACAGCTCACCAATATTTTTATTTATCATTTATTATACCACAAAAGTATGAACATTTCAATCTTATATATGAAAATATTAGAATTAAAAAATTCTCATTGATTTGTTCCACATTGCTACAACTTGAACTTTTCTCTGAAAACCAGCCTGATAATTTTTGTAGCTATCAAATATTGGAAAGGAGGATCCTATTAATTTGCGGATGGTTTAATAGTGATAATCAAAAAACACTTGCATATCAAATAGGTAAGCAAGTGTTTTTGTATAGGTTGTTGATTAAACTGAGATTATACCCGCACCCGGGAAAGTGCCCTGGGTATGAGCTCTCATTAAAACTTCAAGCAAAAATAGATTTTGGGGAGTTGGTTTTTCACTATCAATAACTCAATTACCTTTCAAAACTATGCTTCATCATTATTTATATGTTGCAAAATATAATATTCCACTATTTGTTTAATCATCCCACATGGCAATTCCCTGTCGCGACGAACTGCATCACATCCACCCATACATTTGGGAAGAACTTCACACTCATAGCACCTATTAAATTTCGTTTTTAATGGTATTATGCAATCTGTTGTGCTATTTAGATTCGGGAAATCTTTTTGAAAAACACTTCCAATAAACAACTCATGTTTACCAACATCATGCTCACATTTATAAAGATCCCTGCATGCGTCAATAACGATGGTAGATGTTTTATGAGCCATACAGGGCATCTTGAAGTGAACCCAAAAGTTTAGACAAGATTAAATATTAAATTGATTGTGAATGAGTTCTGTATTGCACAGGGCTCATTCCTTTTAATTTCATTGAAATTCTTTCATTGTTGTAGTAATGTATGTATTCTTCCAACTTTTCAATGAATCCCCAAGACTCTTATCACACTGCGCCTTTGAAATTGCATTACGTTCAAGGAATAAGTCCAGCGTTTGTTTCTGTTTCAAGAATAGTTGTTTTTTCTTCTCTTCTGGGGTTAAGTTTTCCCATGCTGTTTGAGAATCATTAATCATCTTCCTCCAAAACTCGGCTTTCAAATTCCTTTATTTCATCTGTGCTAGCAACACGAACTTTTTTCTTGCCACAATCAGGGCATTGAATTACATTTTCCTCATTAGACTCAAACAAGAATCTGCAAGCATCACAGGCATATAACATCATACAATTCTCCATATCTATAACATCAGTTTATATTATATCATAAAACACGACGGTTTTCAACTAATAGCTAACAATAAATATCCACCCGCAAAGCGGGTGGTATTTCATTTTCGGGCACAGCCCTAAACACTACTAGCTACGCACAAGTGCGTTGAGAATTGGCCTGCCAGCCATGCGTTTGCTACTTACTACCCATAAATGGGTCCTGTGGGTCGAACATTGCCAACTGATCACTTTCTTTGTCTTTTTGCAATTGATCTGCTATATATTCTTTTATCGCCTTCGTATTTTTACCCACAGTATCTACGTAATATCCCTTGCACCAAAATTCTCGGTTTCGGTATGCAAATTTCATGTTTCCCCATTTCTGAAATATCAACAATGCACTTTTTCCTTTGAGATATCCCATAAACCCCGAAACGCTCATTTTGGGCGGGATGCTCACTAGCATATGTATATGGTCGGGACACACTTCTCCCTCTACTATATCCACACCTTTCCATTGGCATAATTTTCGCATTATCTCTCTTATTTCTAACCGTTTTTCTGCGAAAAACACTTTCCTCCTGTATTTTGGAGCGAACACGATATGATACTTGCAATTCCATTTCGTATGTGCTAAACTATTTGTGTCTATGGCGTCTTTTTTCATAGATAAATCCTCCGTATGTTTTTTAGATTTGACTGGCAGGTCGCTCTAATTATATCACATACGGAGGATTTTTCCTCACCGGTTAACCTTTTGGGAACCACGCGACTATCGCGTGGTTTTCGTTATACAACAAAAAGCACCTCGACCGAGGTGCTTTTCTTTATTAGATTAAGCTTAAAGCGCGTTCAAGGCATCCAAAATACCCTGCTTTTGCGCTTCGTATTTTGCGAGCTTTTCCTTTTCGCCGTTGACAACCTTTTCGGGTGCTTTTGCGGTGAATTCGGGGTTAGAAAGCTTCTTTACAAGGCGTTCAATCTCTAAGTTTACCTTGGCAAGGTCGCCGTTTAGGCGCGCCTTTTCCTTTTCGGTATCAATCATTTCCGCCATCGGAATGTAGATTGTTGCCGCGTGGGTGATTATCTGAACTGCGCCCTCGCTTGAATAATCATCAACAATTTCAACCTCGGAGGCACTTGCCAAGCGCTCAAAGAACTGCGCGGTGTCCTCATTGAAGGAATCGTTATACTTGGTTACGATATAAACCTTTGCTTTTCTTGACGGCGGCACGTTCATTTCGTTTCTGCGCACGCGGATTTCGCGAATAGCACCGATAACGCGCTCCATTTTTTCCTCATCTTTGGAGAAATCAAGCTCGTCCTTTACCTCGGGATAGGTTGAAATCATAATGCTTTCCTTATCCTCAAAGTGTGGCAAGGAGCTGTAAATTTCCTCTGTAATAAACGGCATAAATGGATGAAGGAGCTTCAAGATTGCTTCAAGCACGTAAACTATTACGTTTTGTGAAACCTTATTCTTTTCGCTGTCCTTGTTTGAAAGTGTTGTCTTTGAAAGCTCAATATACCAGTCACAGAACACGTCCCAAATAAAGTCGTAAATCTCACCGAGAGCAATTCCAAGCTCGTAGGAGTCAAGCGAGGCTCTAACGCGTGAAATGAGCTTATTTAAGCGTGAAAGCACCCATTTATCTTGAAGTGCAAGCTCGTCCGCCTTTGGCATTTCAACCTTTTCAATATCAAGGTTCATCATAACGAAGCGTGCCGCGTTCCAAAGCTTGTTTGCAAAGTTACGTGCGCTTTCAATCTTTTCGTCGCTAAAGCGCATATCGTTTCCCGGGGAGTTGCCGCTTGCAAGCGCAAAGCGAAGTGCGTCCGCACCGTATTTTTCAATAATGAGAAGCGGGTCAATGCCGTTGCCGAGAGATTTTGACATCTTTCTGCCCTGTGCGTCACGCACAAGACCGTGAATAAGCACGGTGTCAAACGGCTTTTCTTTCATATATTCAAGTCCGCTAAATATCATTCTCGACACCCAGAAGGTGATGATATCGTAGCCTGTCACGAGCGTGTTTGTCGGGTAGAAATATTCAAGGTCCTCTGTCTTGTTTGGCCAACCGAGTGTGGAGAATGGCCAAAGGGCTGAACTAAACCAAGTGTCGAGCGTGTCGGGATCTTGGCGCATTTGCTTGCCGCACTTAGGGCAAACGGCGCTTGATTCCTTTGTTACCACAATTTCGTCGCAGTCATCGCAGTAGAACGCAGGAATTCTGTGTCCCCACCAGAGCTGACGTGAAATACACCAGTCACGGATGTTTTCCATCCAGTAGAAGTAATTCTTTTCAAAGCGTTCGGGCACAAACTTGATTTCCTTTTCGCGCACTGCCTTGATTGCGGGCTTTGCAAGCTCCTCCATTTTTACGAACCATTGGAGAGAAACGCGCGGCTCAACAGTTGTGCCGCAACGGTAGCAGGTGCCAACATTGTGTGAGTAGTCCTCTACCTTGATAAGGTAGCCCTGCTCTTTTAGGTCATCAACTATTGCTTTTCTTGCCTCGTAGCGATCCATACCTGCATATTTTGGGTAGTCCTCGGTGATCTTTGCATCGGGTGTCATAACGTTAATTATTGGCAGGTTATGGCGTTTGCCAACCTCAAAGTCATTCGGGTCGTGCGCGGGGGTGATTTTAACAACGCCCGTGCCGAAGTCCATCTCAACGTATTCATCGGCAACAACGGGGATTTCGCGTCCTACAAGCGGAATTACAAGTGTTTTGCCGATCATATCCTTATAGCGCTCGTCATTTGGGTTAACCGCAACGGCAGTATCGCCGAGCATTGTTTCGGGACGGGTGGTTGCAAACTCAAGATAGCCCGAGCCGTCCTTGAAGGGATACTTAATGTGCCAGAAATGTCCTGCTTGATCCTCGTATTCAACCTCTGCGTCGGAAATTGAGGTTAAGCAATGCGGACACCAGTTGATAATTCTCTCGCCGCGGTAGATAAGTCCCTTATTGTAAAGGCGAACAAACACCTCCTTAACCGCGTCAGAGCAGCCCTCATCAAGCGTGAAGCGCTCACGTGACCAGTCACAGGATGAGCCGAGCTTTTTGAGCTGAGAAATAATACGTCCGCCGTATTGCTCCTTCCATTCCCAAGCGCGCTTTAAAAAGCCCTCTCTTCCGATATCGTCCTTGGAAATGCCTTCCTTACGCATTGCTTCAACAATCTTTGCCTCGGTGGCAATT
Organism: Clostridia bacterium; assembly: GCA_045591865.1. GTDB lineage: Bacteria > Bacillota > Clostridia > UMGS1883 > UMGS1883 > UMGS1883. The sequence goes on along the minus strand of JAZNTQ010000096.1, from coordinate 8,751 downwards.
GACGCGTGGTCGGTGCCCGGGAGCCAAAGGGTACTAAAGCCGCTCATACGCTTATAGCGGATTAAAATATCCTGCAAGGTATTGTCAAGAGCGTGTCCCATATGGAGCTGACCCGTGATGTTCGGTGGCGGAATAACAATTGTGTAGCTTGGCTTTGTTTTGTCGATTATTGGTGTGAAATATTTGTTGTCGCACCAATTTTTGTAAATGCGCTCCTCAAACTCCTGCGGAGCGTATGTCTTGTTTAATTCCTTCATATTTTCTCCTTTTTTCGGGACGTCGAGGGCGCCGTCCCCTACCTTAATTTTTTGGTATTGAAATTAAAAAAGTCCCGATGTGAAATCACATCAGGACGCATAAGCGCGGTACCACCTGAATTCGCACCGTTGGTGCGCACTCTCGTTCCTTAACGCGGAAAATCGTTGGCGGCTACGCAGTATCCCTTCACCGTCACCACTCGAAAGCTACCTTCGCGCACGCCCCCACCGCTTCGCACCCTCCAGCGGCTCTCTTTAGGCAAGCAAAAACGCTACTCCTCTTTGTCATAGTGTTTATTACGCGTATATTGTAACATATATTTTTTTGCTTGTCAAGCAAAATTTAAGCACCGATTGTTGGTTTAAGTTTAGAGTTATGAGGCACGCTATGCTCGCCGTTATAAATTTGCTACGCAAATGTTATGATATGATTGCCCATCTAACCTATAACTTGGCGAAGCCAATCATAACTATGCGAAGCATATCATAACTTGCCTGTAAGGGGCAATCATAGTTTAGCGTGATACTCCGCTAAGAGTATCACGCTATTGCTCGGTGCTTTGTTTTATGCTTTTTTAGGTTGCTTTATATGTTTAATCTTGTTAACCAAAAGTCCAACGAGGAAGAAAACGAATGCGCCCGCAGTCATAGCAAAAATGTATAAAACCATATTTACAAGCCAATTCGTTTTCGCCTCTATTGATTTGAAAACGGCAAGAGGGGTCCCGTGATACGGGCTTATATAGAACATTTTTATATCGTACATACGTAAATCCGTGTTTATCCACTCGGCAACCGAGGACAGGAACAAAAGAATTGCAAACGCCATTACAAAATCGCTGATTTTTTTGCCTGCCCTGCCGCTGGCGATGATATAAAAGCCGATAAAGACGAGCAAAATGTGCCAGATAAATGCGTGGAGTGTCAAGGTAACGTACTCGTGTGAAAGGCCGCTCGGCTCAAAGAGTGCTATAAAGCCGCCAAGGAGATTGTAGGTAGCTAAGAAGGTATAAATCCACTCGCTCACTCGCTTGCTTTTGATAAACGGAACTATCAAGCAAAGATACATTGGCACAGAGCAAAGCTGGAACGGGAAAATCCACCATTGGTAGCTGCCCTCACCGATATAAAAGGTATAAAATAGCTGCTTGTAAACCTCGCACACGGCAAGGAATGCGCCGCACGAGAATATGATAATTTTATTTGCCTTGTCGCTTGCTTTGCGAAGCAGGAACGCAAAAAGAACACAAAGAAAAAGTCCGCCAATCATAAATGTCAGGTGGAATGCGCCGTATGCCTTTGGCTTTTCCATTCCCCAAGCGGTAAGCTGCATAAGCTCGTACATAATTTTCTCCTTTAACGTGCGAATTTTGTCGATTACAATGAGATTATACCACCGAGGGGGAAATTAGTCAAGTGATTAGTTTGATTTTGAATATTGGCTTTTTTCTTGACTATTCGGTGAAACAGTGATAAAATATAGTTATATTTATTACTCAAAAAATACCCATTAGAATGGGTACTTTTTGGCTAAAAGGAGAGAAACTATGCCCGGATATGCAAATTACAAAACGCTTTACAAGGAAGAATACGACTGCTTAAGGGACGAGGGCTACGACGTTGATGCGTGCGTGCAGCCAAGCCCCGATGCCGAGGGGTTTTTGCCGTTTCCAAACGAATGCGACTCGTACAACGAGGGGGACGACAGAGAGTTTTGGAAGCGTGCTTACTATAATTTAATCAAGGTGAGAGAAACACCGATAAAAGCTGACTATCCATACGATGAGCCGAATGATTTTGAGGGGATTATTTCGCGCGCAGATGAAGCGCCCGTGCTTGTGCCGCTTTCAAGCGAGGAATACGACAGCCGCTTAAATGGTGCTTTTCTCGGCAGATGCGCCGCTGTTATACTTGGCAAGCCGCTTGAGATGGGACTGAACCGCCTTCAGATAAAGGAATATCTTGAAAGCGTTTCGGAATATCCGCTTAACGACTACGTGTCCGCTTACTCGGCGAAGCTTGACAAGCGATTGCGCGAGGACTGCATTTATTCAACAAAGGGTAACGTAAAATTTGCACAGCCCGATGACGATATTAACTATACTCTGCTTGCGCTATGCTTGGCGGAAACGCATCCCGATGGCTTTAAGAGCGCGGACGTGGGCTGGAACTGGCTTGACAATATTTCATATCATTGGTGCTGGTGCGCCTCACGCCAAGCATATTTTAATATGGTTTCGCTTGACGACACGAGGGACATAGATGAGCAAATTAACGAAATTCCATACAAGCTCAATCCTTGGCGCGAATGCATTGACGGTCAGATACGCACCGATTTTTGGGGATATATTCACCCAAGCGATATAAAGGCGGCGGCGCACGATGCGCATAGAGATTGCGCGTTCAGCTTGACGAAAAACGGAATTTACGGCGGTATGTTTGTGGCAGGTGCAATTGCGGGCGCGATGTCAAAGAATCCGAGCGTTGATTTAATTATAAAGTCAGGTCTTGCCGCAATTCCGAAAAAATCACGTCTTTACGAAACGGTAACGCTTGTGTGCAAGTGGTGGGAAGAAAGCCACGATTGGATAGACGTTTGCGACAAGATTTACGAAAAATACGGTCATTTGCCGTTTGCCGCAACGCTAAACAATATGGCAATGGTGACGCTTGGCATTCTCGCCGGCGAGCTTGACTACACAAAGAGCATCACAGTTGCGACAATGTGCGGCATTGACACGGACTGTAACTCGGGCACGGTTGGCTCAATTGTCGGCGCGGCACTTGGAATTGAAAATATTCCCGCGCGCTGGTACGAGCCGCTGAACGACACGATAAAGAGCACGGTTGCCGCATTTGGCGAGGTGAAAATCTCCGAGGTGATAAGGAGAATTAAAGTTCAAAAGGAAAAGGGTTATCACGCATAATGAGCTACACAAAAATTGCAAGGGCTACGCCATTTGAGGGCGCGCCTAAGATAAATTGCGCTTCACTTTTTGGCGCATCACCTAAAAAATCGATAATATTCAGAATTCCCGTAACAGGCAAGCGCCCTATGAAATACTCGGTGCGAAATTTGCCGAGCACGCTCACGCTCAAGGAAAATATAATCACGGGCACGGTTGAAAATGAGGGCGAGTATAAAATCACTATCGTTTGTGAAAACGAGCTTGGCAAAATCGAGAAGGAAATCACACTTGAAATCAAAGAGGGGGGCGTATTGCTGACTCCTCTGCTCGGCTTTACAAGCTGGAATGCCTTTTCGCATCACGTTAAGCAAGAGGACATTGAAAGAGTGGCGCAAAGATTTGTTGATTTGGGACTTTGCGAATACGGATATTCGTACATAAATACAGACTCCGGCTGGCAGGGTGAATATGGCGGTGAATTTGATGCGGTTATGCCAAACGCGAAGTTCCCCGATATGAAAAAAATGACGGATTTCATCCACTCCCTCGGCTTAAAATGCGGAATTTACTCAACACCTATGCTTACCGCTTGGGGTTGTCCCGATGAGCTTGCTTCAATCCCCGGTTGTACAGTTGGCGTGGCGGACCACCGCTTTGCTTCGACAAACGGCGGCATTGGTGTTGTTCACAAGGAAGGAAACAACGCACGTCAATGGGAGGCGTGGGGGTTTGACTACTTAAAATACGATTGGGCACCGACCGACCCTATAAATGCCGAGCTTATGAGGGTGGAGCTGTCAAAGCTGAGTCGCGATTTCGGCTTTTGTGTAACTGTAAATGCGTTAAAGGAATACGTTGAGTATTGGTCAAAATACTGCAATTCGTATAGATGTAATTCCGATACGCTTGCAAACTACCCCAACCTTTTGGCGGTTTACGATTCCTACGAGCCGTTTTCAAGATATCTTAACAAGGGACACTTTTTCGACCTTGATATGCTTGATTTCGGTCAATGCGGCTTGTGGGTGCTTCACAACGTTTTGAGTGAGGATGAGAAAATAATGCAATACTCTATTCGCGCATTTTTGAATTCACCCATACAGATTAGCTCGAAGCTTGAAAGCCCGAGCGATTTTGAGCTTGATATTTATTCAAACGAGGAGATTATTGCTATAAACCAAGATACCAAATACTACCGTCCCGTGCCTGTTTTGAGCGTGAAAAATGAAAAAACACGCGTGGACGTGTACGAAAAGGTGCTTGAAACGGGCGAGCTTGCTTATATGATGCTGAACCTCGGCGAAAACGAAATTGAGCTTTCAATCAGCGGAGAAACAACTCAATTGCGCGATTGTTGGGCAAAGGAAAATATCGCACTTGGTGACGTCTTGAAGCTCAAAATGATGCCACACACTGTAAGGATTTTCACGGTGAGTCAAAAAATCAACGTCGAATTAAAGTAAATGCACAAGACCTTGCATAAATAAAAACGGGAGCGCGTAATTTACGTCAAGCTCCCTTTTTTGCGCGGGTTTTCAAAAAGCAAAATAAAATATAGAAATTTTTTTCAAAAAACTATTGCAAATTAAAAAAACTTATGATATAATACATAAGCATTTGGCAAACGGCCCGTTGGTCAAGCGGCTAAGACACGGCCCTCTCAAGGCTGAAACATGGGTTCGATTCCCGTACGGGTCACCAAACGTAACAAATCCGAACTATTTCGTAAATCGAAATTGGTTCGGATTTGTTTTTTACTATAATTATTCGAATGGGAACTAAATACTATAGATTATATTGCTACGATTTTGTATGACTTGAAAAACGCCTCAGACAAAAATATGCCTGAGGCGTTTTTAGCAACCTATATTCCTCGGATAAATACACTTTTCTTTTCTATGAAAAGCTTGTATCGTTCCATCAGGTTATAGTCAACAAGTTTGGGATCTCCCGAACTTTGTTTTAACAAAACAATGAATTCTCTCAAATCAAGGAGATGAAAAAAAGCTCCCGTTTGCTGCATTGCGTCAAGCATCTGCTGCGTAATTTCATCCCAATCTCCGCAAACCATCAATTCTGTTATTAGTATAATACAGTGAGGTGGAATACTTCTATCAACATCTATTTTGTTCCCTTTGATATCAAGCAAGCTGCGCTCTTGTTGAAATCCATTTGCGGCGCCAACCAGTTGCTTAATGGCTTTCGTCACCTGCTTTTGTATACCAGAAAGACGTTTTGCTTCGTTTCTGTTATATCCAGCTTGAATAACAGATAAATCTTTCGCTTCAATCAAAAAGCTGCCATATTCGTGGTATGCAAATACATCTGTGAATTCACGAGTTTTTTCACCATATTGTATTTGTGGACTTTTATACAAAGTATTTGGAAAAACAGATTCTAAAGCCCCCCAAATAGTGTTTTCAAATGTTACACCTTCCATCCGGCTTGATATATTTATACTACAACTTGAATCGTTGCCTAAGAAATAAATATCATTGGATGTCCATTCGCCAATCTTGGGCGTGATTTCAAAAATTGGAATGTTGTATGCATTTGGATATACTTGTGTTTTATCTATTGAAACAACGAAGCAATCAACAGCGAACGAAACATCGCTATTAAATTCGCCAACATATAAAGAAGTTTGCTCTCCCAAAAATTCACATAGCAATGACGCCTCTTTTTCCGAAATGCTGATTGTTGAAGATGCAACACATATATCCATCTCATTAAAGAGAAATATCGGAGTTTCTTTTCGGAGCAACAATTCAAACAATGCTTCGTGTTCTTCCGAAACTATCTGCGCTCCAGAAAGCAGAAGAGGTATATCTGGCACATCCTCAACTTGAACCCCCGCACATAAATAAGAGTCCTTTTTGCCAAATAATAGTTTAATCGAACATCCCGAAATTATCGCTTTTAACGTTGGCGTCGGAGCTTTAATAAGAACAGCTATATCTTCACCGTTATTTGCCGGTACATACCATATGGATGCTGCTTCGGCACGCATTTTATTGTATACTCGGTCACTTGGTATGTGCATAAATTCTCCTTAAAAATTCAAATAATGCGGATATTGATTACTTCTTGCATTATAAAAATCGCTATCAAATATCTTTTCTTTTTCTCCGTAATTAAATAGAAATTTAAACGTCATGGGGTTTCCATGTTTGTTTGAAAAATGATAAATGTTATAAAAATACCTAATGGTGCTATAATTAACCAAAATTCTATCTATTTCATATTTGAAAAATGCAAATTCGTTTTTCGTGATTAGTTTGTTTTCGAATAGATAACATATGTAAGAAAAATAGGACAAGGTTTTATCCACTTTTCTCTCGAATTCGCCGCTTTGGTGAAATGAATCGTCATACCACTTTTGATTATAATCTAAAATATAAACTACTTCACTTATATCAGGATCAGTACGGATCTTTTCTGTTAGCTCATTTAGATATTCGGCTCTTTTTATTTTAATTGATTTTTGCCACTGATAATAGCCAAAACAGCCACCAACTATCACTGCAACCAGTGATAAAAAACTTATAATATCTCCAACAGATATTTCATTAACAAAGCACAGAATAGATTCATTTTTCAATTCGCAACAAATTCCCGCACTACATAAATAATTGCTAAACATCTTTAATCCTCCGCTTGTCCATTGTTTACCCATTTATCTATTTCAGAAATCTTAAATTTCCAATTCTTCCCGATCTTATGGGCAGGCATATTCTTTGTCGCTATCCAGCGTAGAGCCGTATCTCTACTAATGCCAAGATATTTACACACCTCTGGCATAGAGTAGTAGCGATCTATAATTTCCGACATAAGTTTCTCCTTCAATTTCAATCTATATAATATATAAAATCCTGTATTTGATTAACAAGTTGAATATTCTTTTGGAATGAAACAAGTTTTTCTATTGTATCAGAATGAGGATGCCGATGATTATTACCCAAGCCAAAGGAGATAACATGGACTTGTGAATCAATAGATGTTTTAGACCATGCAATCCAATTATCTTTTGAACCGTGATGCGGAACTTGCAAAACTCCACAGATTTCATGAGAGGCGCTTCCTGTTTGATTCATGTTTGATAGTATAAGATTTTCCATTGTATTATCAATCAAAACATCACCGGCAAGTATGGTCGATGGATTCCAAATCCTTTCAAACTGATAACAGTTATATTCACACGGATACCGATAGCTGAAGTAGCGTGTATTCACTCTTTTTTGTGCACATTTAGTAATCTCTTTACTGTCTGCAAAAAATCCATTAGGTGAACTATAAAGCGGATAGTGCAATAACACTGTTGATGTCATATTCAAAAAATTAGAATTGCTCTTTATTTCAGGCGAAAAAACTTCACCATAAATTTGTGCTATTTTCTCAGCTCCCTTTTCTTTTGATATTAATTCAACAATATTTTTTACTGTATAGTCAGATAAAAGACGGTACATTTTTTTGTTAAGTTGTTGTAGTTTATATCTACTTATACCGCGATTGATAAAAACAAATTTCCAATATCTTCGGGATTCAACATATAGATAATCGATATACCTTGAATAGGCAAACTCGTTATTTTCATCCTCTACTTCATTCCCCCCTAAAAATACTCCTTCTAACCGAGGGAAATTATGATTGTTTTCAACACCATACAATCCGCACATAAAGTAGAACAGTGAGTATGCTGTTTGATTAATCGATTTCTTTGGATTGTTCCCCAAAATTATGTACGCTAAAATCAATGAAATAAGGTTTTTATCATTTCCCAAATATGGCAAATACACCTTGCGTATATTTGTTTTTTGAGCCAACTCGAACAATCCGCTAAAGTGATCTTTGTGTAAATGAGATATTACAACAAATTCAATTTTGGGCTTATCTATTGTATCGTCTTGTATTTCTTTTATATATGAATCTATTGCAGAAGATAAATAGTGGTTTTTGCTTTTCGTACCACAATCGTACACAAAATTATACGTTTTATGAGCCAAAGAACCCGTATAGAATAAACCTTGTCCTACAGAGTGAAACTTAAAACTATTCATATAATCTCCTTTGTTATATCAGCAGACTTTATATTTGAGTAATCTTTTTCTATTCAGTTACTTACCGCATTCTGTTTTTAGCAGATAGTTTTATTTCTTAGTAGCTTTTTTATTTAGCTTTTAATTAATTACAATTATATCACAAATCCCACATTTTGTAAAGTATTGTCGTATATTGTATTACGCTGCGATATTGCAAAAGTGCCGAGAGCTACCCAACGGTTACTCACGGCGCTTGTTGTAAGGTTGGTATGTTTCCCCATTAGGTGATCCCATAAATATTTCTATCTCTTTATTCGATTTTTTGCAAAAATATGGTATAATGAATACGAGTTAAACGCGACTGGTTGCTTTCGAAGGTAGTGTATAAATACGTTTGTAGTTGAATTAACGGTTTGCTATATTTTATTTTTGCATATTTGCTGCTATAATGTGATCAGAAAGAGTAGCTACGATCTTTCTATCAAACTATGAAAGAAGGAATGAATATGTTGAATTTTGGTCAAAAAATAAAAAAGCTTCGCACGG
>JAZNTQ010000095.1:0-4511 GCA_045591865.1 Clostridia bacterium | reverse complement strand
TCAAACTCGCTCTTCTTCGCACATTCCTTCTTGTAAGCCTCAAGCTCGTCAAAGTTTGCGATAGAAGCCTGATATTTTTCAATAATGGGATGCTCGGGAGCAATAACCATAAATGTTACACCGTAAAGTGTATCGGGACGGGTTGTGTAAACACGGAGCTTTTCGTCATTTTCTCTGATTGAGAAGTCAACAAATGCACCCTCGGACTTACCAATCCAGTTTTTCTGCTGAAGTACAATATTGGGAAGGTAATCAACTTCCTCAAGGCCTTCAAGAAGCTTGTCGGCATACTCGGTGATACGGAGATACCAAACCTCTTTTGTCTTCTGCACGATATCACTGTGGCAGATATCGCACTTACCGCCCTGTGAATCCTCATTTGAAAGGACAACCTTACAGCTGGGGCAGTAGTTTACGAGAGTTTTATCACGGAAAACAAGTCCCTTTTCAAACATTTTGAGGAAAATCCACTGTGTCCACTTGTAGTAGTTCTCATCTGTTGTATCAACTACTCTTGACCAGTCAAAAGAAAATCCTACACGCTTGAGCTGACTTGTGAATTTAACGATATTTCTGTCAGTTACCTCTCTGGGATGAACGCCTGTCTTTATAGCTGTGTTTTCGGTAGGAAGACCGTATGCGTCAAATCCTATGGGGAAAAGCACATTATATCCCTCAAGACGTCTCTTTCTTGAAACTACTTCAAGACCGCTGTATGCCTTGATGTGACCTACGTGCATACCGCTGCCTGAAGGATAAGGAAACTCTACAAGAGCATAAAACTTGGGCTTTTCTGAATTGTTTTCTGCCTTAAAGGAATTATTATCTTCCCAGTATTTCTGCCATTTTTCTTCAATCTGCTTAAAATTATATTCCATGATATTTCATTCCCTTTCTGAAAGTATCAAACTTCATCTATTGTATCTATTTCTATCTTGTCTGCCTCTGCCCATAGATTGTCGAGACCATAAAAGTCGCGCATCTGTGTGCTGAAAATGTGAAGCATCACTCCACCAAAGTCTACAAGTGCCCAATCGGGATTTTTCATCCCCTCGCTCTTCACGGGAGGAGTATCAAGCTTTGCCATTTCTTCACACGCCGCTTCGTATAGGGCGTGCATCTGTGCAGGAGAGCCTGCAGTACATATCACAAAATAATCTGCGATTATTGTTGCCCCCTTAAGGTCGAGAGCGATTATGTTTCGTCCTTTTTTAGCATCAAGTATTTTTACAAGTGCGTGCACTTTCTCTACTTCTGTCAAGCCTTTTCCCTCCTGTGTTCTATAAGGTAGTTAAGCGCATGTATTGAATCGGGATGTATAAGCGTCCCCTTTTTAATTACATGCTTTATCGAACAGCCTATTGCATAAATAAGCGCTTCTTCAACATCAATTTCTACAAGTCTGCGGATTTCCTTTGACTGCTCGAGCGTACGGTTAGGCTCTGTCATATCCGCTATATATATGAGCTTTTCAAGAGGCGTCATATTAGCTCTTGCGGTAGTGTGATAGTATATTGCCTCCAAAATCTCGTGATCTTCAATTCCGTAATCCTTAAAGGCTACTGCCGCACCTAAATACGCGTGAATAAGAGCGTGCTCCTTTTTCGCCAGTTCGTCAAGCGTCACTCCGTATTTTGCGCAGATTTTATCGAACTCTTGTCCGCTTTTTTCATCGAGGTTTTTTGCACAATCGTGTAAAAGAGCGGTAATTCTTGCCTTTTCTACACTCACTCCAAATAATGGCGCAAGACGCTCCGCCTCCGAGATAACTCCCAGAGTATGCTTAAAGCGTCTCTCCTTTTGCGTTTTCTGAAGTTTTTGAAGCATTTCGTTTTCTGTCAATTGGAACCCCTCGCTCCGTATAAATTCCCTTCTATTATATAATCAAAAACTGTTTTTGGCAATAAATTTCTGCAATCTTTTCCCATCTTTATTTTTTCGCGGATATCGCTTGAGGATACCTCCACCTTTTGCATATCAACCATCTGTGCAGGAGGCATTACATTTGCTCCTTCACGCGGGAAAACAAGAAGAGTTGAATTCTCCAAAATTCGATTTGGCTGATACCACGAGTCAAGCTGATTATAGGAGTCATCACCTACTATAAAAAATAGCTCGTCCTCAGGATAAACAGACTTAAAATAGTCTACTGTATCGGCGCTGTAATTTACCTCTTCGCGCTTTATTTCGTAGTCGCTCACAGTCATTTTTTCCTCATTAGAGGTTGCCTCTATGAGCATATTATAGCGGTCCTCACGAGAAACAGCCGTTTCTTTTTTATGTGGTGCATTTCCAGTAGGGATAAAAATCAAAAGGTCGAGCTTTGCCGACTTTATAGCAGCACGTGCTACTGCCATATGTCCGTTGTGAACGGGGTTAAATGCTCCGCCGAATAATCCAATTCTCATTTTATTTCATCTCACTTGGGAAGTTCTATTTTACGGTTGTCTTTCGCTCTTGCCATACGGTAAATGACAAATTTGTTGCCAATGCACTGAACAGGCTCTGCACCGATTTCCTCGCATACTGCTTCACAGGCACCGCGAGTTGACATAAACGATGTTTCAAGCACAGTTATCTTTATAAGTTCGCGTTTTTCAAGAACTATATCAAGCTCTGTAAGAATTTCTTCTGTGATACCACCTTTTCCAATCTGGAAAATGGCTTTTTCCTTATTTGCAAGTCCGCGCAGATATGCGCGCTGTTTTGTCGTTATCATAATATTTCTTCCTTTTATTCTGTATAGTCAAACTCAAGCTCATACATACGGACGGGGTCTCCCTCGCCGCAGCCTGCGTTTTCAAGTGCTTCTATGATACCCTTTCTGCGGAGCGCAAGCTGGAAGTATTGCATACTTTCAGCATCTTCAAAATTGCAGTGGCGAAGAAGCTTTTCAATATAAGGACCTTCGACAACATAGGTATCGTCTTCCTTACGAACCTCAAAGGGGTCTTCAGAGAAATCTTCCTCGACAAAGTCTGCTTCATATATTTCAACAGGCTCTAGCGTATCCAAAATAGCGGAAACATAGTTTATAAGCTCTTTTGTTCCCTGATGCGATGCTGCACTGATTTCAAAAAGCCTTATACCCTTATCCGCAATATACTTTTTGAAGTTTTCATACGCTTCTACGTCTGTAATGATATCTATTTTATTTGCCGCAACAATCTGCGGACGAGTCGCAAGAGACTCGCTGTAAAGCGAAAGCTCTTCATTTATTTTTTCAAAATCCTCAATGGGATTTCTTCCTTCAATTCCCGAAACGTCTACAATGTGCACAATAAGTCGCGTTCTTTCAATATGACGCAAAAACTCGTGACCGAGGCCTATCCCCTCGTGTGCACCCTCAATAAGACCAGGAATATCAGCCATAACAAAGCTTTTTCCCTCGCCCATTTTTACAACGCCCAAGTTAGGCTCAAGAGTTGTGAAATGGTAGTTTGCAATCTTGGGACGCGCGGCACTCACTGCCGATAAGAGGGTGGACTTTCCGACATTTGGAAAGCCTGCAAGACCAACGTCTGCGAGAAGCTTAAGCTCAAGAGCAAGCTCCCTTTCCTGACCTTTAAGACCGTCTTTGGCGAACTTGGGGGTCTGGCGTGTGGCAGATGCAAAATGAACATTACCCCAGCCGCCGTTGCCGCCTTGTGCCGCTATAAATTCCTCGCCATCGCAGGACATATCCTTCATAACGCGATTACTTTTAGCATCTCTTATTACTGTTCCAACGGGAACATTGATGTAAAGGTCTTCCCCTTTCCTGCCTGAAGAACGACGAGCTTTCCCGTCTTCTCCGTTACGCGCGGTAAAAACCTTTTTGTGAGCAAAATCAATCAGGGTAGAAAGTGTTTTATCTGCTTTAAATACAATATTTCCGCCTTTGCCGCCGTCACCACCGTCGGGACCGCCGTCAGGTACATATTTTTCTCTGTGGAAAGAAACAAGACCGTTACCGCCATTTCCTGCCTTAACTGTTATATTTGCCTTATCTACAAACATGCTTTTACCTCGCTTTCTTTAGCCATTGAAGTATTATCCGAACTCTGTTTTTTGCGTCCGCTTTTTCGTTGCTACTGTGTTAAAATCCTTGCCCATACGACAGTATGGGCTTCGTTTTTGCCTTGTTGCACCGAAAAATAGTTAGCAAAAAATTCTTTGAACCCCAAATGGCTCAAAATCGAGATTTTTCAAGGCAGCAGGGCGAAGAAATACTTTGTGTATTTTAAGACCGATAACGAAGAAAAATCCTATTTTCAGCCATTTGGTGCAGGTTCGGATAATGCTCCAATGGCTATGTAATAAATAAAAAGGCTCGGAACTTAATCCGAGCCTTTATCTTTTGATTTACGCAGGATATACACTTACCTGCTTCTTATCCTTGCCCTTACGCTCGAACTTACCTTTTCCGACAACAAGAGCATATAAGGTATCATCGCTACCAATACCTGCATTGATACCGGGATGAATTTTAGTGCCTCTCTGACGAACGAGGATGTTACCTGCAAGTACTG
>JAZNTQ010000094.1:0-3620 GCA_045591865.1 Clostridia bacterium | reverse complement strand
CCCATCACCAATACCCATCTGCAAATGTGTACCGATAGAGCCGCCTGAAAGGATTGCCGCATGTTCAGGCTCTACTGCCCATATTGTGATATCGGGATTTTTCTCCTTAAGAGCTTCGCCGATGCCTGTGATTGTGCCACCCGTACCAATACCGCTGCAAAATCCATGAATAGGGCCATCTACCGCTTCTAATATTTCTCTTCCCGTAACATTACGTTGAACGGCAAGGTTTGCCGGGTTTTCAAACTGCTGCGGAACGAAGACATTAGGGTTTTCTCTCTGCATACGAAGTGCTGTCTGCAAGCACTCCTCAATACAGTCGCCGATATTTCCTGCATCGTGGATAAGCATAACATCCGCACCATACTGCTTTACAAGCTTTCTGCGCTCCTCGCTTACCGAGTCAGGCATAATGATGAGCGTTTTATATCCTCTTACAGCGCCCACGAGAGCAAGTCCTATACCCTGGTTTCCGCTTGTCGGCTCAACTATAATTGTATCTTTATTTATTTTACCCTCTTTTTCTGCTTCCAGTATCATATTGAATGCAGTGCGGGTTTTGATTGAGCCGCCTACATTAAGCCCCTCAAATTTCACAAGGATTTGAGCACTGTCACTATCTGTCATACGCGAAAGACGGATTATGGGGGTGCTTCCTATCGCTTCTAAAACATTGTTATATATCATTTTTGACCTCCGATTGACATTTGATACTAGTATTATATTACCAAACGCCAAATCTTGCACCAAAAGGAAAATTCTTCTTGGCTTTATTCTATAAATTTTAACACAGTTTTTTATACATTTCAATGTTTTTTTAGCAGAATATCAAGGATAATGAAAAAAAAATTCCCGAAAGAAAGTTCTTTCGGGAATTTTTAATTATCTTATTAAATCCTTGATTACCTCTCCTGCAATTATAAGACCTGCTACCGACGGGACAAAAGCTATACTTGAGGGAGTTCGTTCTTCTGTGTCTTGTGTTTTTGGTTCCTCTTTTGAATATAGAACTTTGAGAGAATTGATGCCTCTCTTTTTAAGTTCACGGCGCATCACCCTTGCAAGCGGGCAGACGCTTGTTTCATAGATATCTGCCACCATAAACTGTGTGGGGTCAAGCTTGTTACCTGTTCCCATTGAGCTTATTACGGGTACACCTTTTTCTTTTGCATTTACGATAATATCGATTTTTGCGGTGACGGTATCTACCGCGTCAACAATATAGTCGTACTGCGAAAAATCAAATTTATCTGCGTTTTCTGGCAGATAAAAAACCTTGTAGGTATTGACCTGTGCAGAGGGATTGATGCTTAAAATTCTTTCCCTCGCAACCTCTACCTTATCTCTACCTATTGTATCGTGCGTGGCAATTATCTGTCTGTTAATATTGGTGATATTTACTGTATCGTTATCGATTAAATCAAATTCTCCTACGCCACTGCGTGCAAGTGCCTCAATAACATAGCCCCCTACTCCGCCAACGCCAAATATCGCAACGCGTGATGAGGCGAGCTTCTTGAGTGCTTCTTCGCCAATAAGCATAGCAGTACGTGAAAATTCCTGCATCATAATATCAGTCCTCTATTATAATTTCTTCAAGCGAGCGTTTTGGAACATTGAGAATATCATTTTCATCAAGGAAATATTTTACATCTGCGTCATTCATATCGCATATAACACTTTCCTGCGCGCCCTCGCCTACTGCAAGAAGATACAAAAGCTTAAGCTTTTCGGGGATATTCAGAGCTTTTGATATTTCTTCTCTGTTAATGGCACCAAGCCAGCACGTTGCCAGCTCAAGCTCTGTTGCACGAAGAATCATTGTGGTTACTGCTGCGCCTGCATCAGTTTCAAAGGCTTCGTTTTTCTTTATATCACTATCTCCGAGTATTGCAATATATGCTGTGGGTTTTTCGTTCTCTCGGGGTGCTCCGTCAGGAAGATACCCTGCCCATTTTATGTAGGGAAATATAGCAGAAAGCTCGCTCTCCTGGGTAACAGTTCTGAATTTAAGCGGCTGAAGATTGGCGCCATATGCCGCAAGACGAGCGCAGTCAATAAGCTCGTGGAGTTCTGCTACGTCGATTTTTCTCTGCGTAAACTTTCTTATTGTGCGTCTTTTTTCTATAGCTTCGCGTACGTTCATTTTACTTACATCCTTTCTCAATCCACTCGCGTTCCTTATCGGTGAGCGGGGCTTTTTCTATAAGCTCGGGGCGCTTTTTGAGAGTTCTTAAAATGCTCTGCTCCCTACGCCACTTTTCTATATTTGCGTGGTGACCGCTAAGGAGTATTTCAGGCACCTCTCGTCCCATAAACTCTGGCGGTCTTGTATATTGCGGATATTCGAGGAGTCCATTATAGTGACTTTCCACGCTTGCAGTTTCCTGACTGTCAAGCACACCTTCAATCATTCGGCTTACGCAATCAATAAGCACCATTGCAGGAAGCTCTCCTCCGGTTAACACATAGTCACCGATTGAGATTTCTTCGTCTACGATTTCCTCGATAATACGTTCGTCAACTCCCTCATAATGTCCGCACAGAATAACTATATGTTTGTGGCTTGAAAGCTCTTTTGCTTTTTCCTGTGTGAGAGTTTTGCCCTGCGGAGACATATAGATTACGTGAGGTCTGTTCTCACCTGCTACTGCTTTATAGGCATCATAGATAGGCTGGGGCTGCATAACCATTCCGCCGCCTGCGCCGTAGGGATAATCGTCTACACGGCGGTGTTTGTCCGTCGAGTAGTCACGTATATTTATATATTCAGTTTCAATAATTCCTTTTTGGGTTGCTCTACCGATTATGCTCTCTCCAAGAGCTCCGAGCATTTCAGGAAAAAGAGTAAGTACGCTGAATTTCATTTATATCAGTCCTTCAATCGGGGTAATATGGATTTTGCCTTCTTTGATATCAGTTTTTGCAACGAACACGGGTATATTGGGAATGAGCACCTTTTCCCCGTCCTCCTTTGTGATTTCCAGAAGATTTGATGCGTTGTTTTCAATAACGTCGGTAACTTTTCCAAGCTCTTCACCGCCCTCAAGAATGGCAGTAAGACCGATTAGTTCAAAGAAATAATATTCTCCCTTGGGCAGCTTGGGAAGGTCTTCTTTTTTGGCGTAGAGCTTTATGAATTTAAGTTTTTCGGCGTCATTAACTTCATCAACACCATCAAGTTTCAAAATCACAGAGCCTTTGTGAAATTTCCATGAGAGGATTTTAACTGCTTCTCCGTCCTCTTTATACACGGTTTTTACCTTTTTGAAAAAGGCTTCTCCGTCTGTATAGTGAAGTGCCTTTACTTCACCTCGGATTCCGTGCGTGTTCACTATTTGCATTACATATATCATTTAAACACATCCTTTGCATATAAATCATTTCCAGCAATCTACCTCGTGAGGCAAATCAATATCTGCTGTTCTAAAAGTAATTTCTACACCAGCTTTTTCTTTCTTTTCATAGTCTTTAAGCGCTTTGAATACATACTTACCTAAAATCAGCATTACGGGAATATTGATTAGTGCCATAATACCCATTGTGATATCGGCAACACTCCAGAGAAGGTCTGCGCTAAGCCCTGCCCCGACAAAAATAACCAAGGATGCCAACACATA
>JAZNTQ010000093.1:0-28533 GCA_045591865.1 Clostridia bacterium | reverse complement strand
CTCTTAAGGTTAGAACAAATGCCGACACACCCGCTGATGCTAAAAAGGCTCGCGAGCTTGGTGCTGAAGGTATCGGTCTCTGCCGTACAGAGCATATGTTCTTTGAGGCTGAAAGAATCGCTGCTTTCCGCGAAATGATTTGTGCAGATAAGGTTGAAGAAAGAGAAGCTGCTCTCGAAAAGATTCTTCCCTATCAGCAGGGAGACTTTGAAGCTCTTTACGAGGCTCTTGAAGGAAATCCTGTTACTATTCGTTTCCTTGATCCTCCGCTTCATGAATTCGTTCCCACAGAAGAAGCTGACATTAAGGCTCTTGCAGATGCACAGGGTAAGAGCGTTTCCGACATCAAGGCAATCATCGCATCTCTTCATGAGTTTAACCCCATGATGGGTCACCGTGGCTGCCGTCTTACAGTAACATATCCTGAAATTGCAAAGATGCAGACAAAGGCTGTTATTCGCGCTGCTATCAACGTGAAGAAGGCTCATCCCGACTGGAACATCGTTCCCGAAATTATGATTCCCCTTGTTGGCGACATTAAGGAACTCAAGTATGTTAAGAACGACGTTGTAGCTACTGCTGACGAGGAAATTGCAGCAGCTGGCGTAGAGCTTAAGTACGAAGTTGGTACAATGATCGAAATCCCCAGAGCAGCTCTTACAGCTGACGATATTGCGAAGGAAGCACAGTTCTTCTGCTTCGGTACAAACGACCTTACACAGATGACTTACGGCTTCTCTCGTGATGACGCAGGTAAGTTCCTTGATGCTTACTATGATGCAAAGATTTTCGAAAACGATCCCTTTGCAAAGCTTGACCAGACAGGTGTTGGTAAGCTTATGGAAATGGCAGTTGAACTTGGTAAGAAGGTTCGTCCCGAAATGCACTGCGGTATCTGCGGTGAGCACGGCGGTGACCCCGTATCAGTTGAGTTCTGCCACCAGATTGGTCTTGATTATGTATCATGTTCTCCCTTCCGTGTGCCGATTGCACGTCTTGCAGCTGCACAGGCTAGAATTAAGGAGCTTGACTAATAATTAGTTCTTATAAAAAAACAGGAGTGGTAAACCCCACTCCTGTTTTTTTGTGTTCAGTTGTTGCACAAAAAGTGCCCCGTCCCCAAACTGTGCCAAACTGTGCCGCAGGATGCTTGACAATTTTACCCAAACATTTTACAATAGAATTAACTCAAACATTCAGGAGATGATATTATGAAAAAGATATTCACTACGCTTATTTTTTGTTTCGCGGTATTTTCTTTTAGTCTTTCAACTTCTGCCTATACTCCTTATGAATCAAAAATTGTAACTCTCCCGACCTTCAGTGTAACTGTCAACGAGCAGGAGTATAATTACAACGAATACGAAACCTATCCTCTTTTTGTGCATAATGGCGTGACTTATTTTCCTCTCACATATAATAATGCAATAATTCTTAATCTTATTCCCACATGGAATGTGGAAACCTGCAGTCACGAATATGCAAAGGGAAATCCTGATTTACCCAAACAGTTTTTCAGAGGAGAAATAACTAATACAACCGAGACAAAAATTGATGAAAGCACTGTCAGAATTGACTCTGTAACATATCAGGTTCATCATCTGAAGGAAACAAAAAATCCCGATACTTTCACATATCACTATCAGATAAATGAAGAAACAAGTAAAACACTTATTGACGGAAAAAATCTTGCCAGTCTTTCGGATTATCCAATCCTTTTCAACAACGATATGGTATACATTCCCCTTTCGTGGCAGTTTGTGACAGAGGTGCTTGGGGGAACAATTACTTTTGATACGGAAAGAGGGCTTGAAGTAAGAGTAGATAATTTTTTCACAACCCTTAACGGAGATTCTGAAAAATCCGTCACTGATGAAGTAATTTCCTATACGATTGTTCCAAACGATACATACTATATCAAAGATAAACTTTCTATTATGATGAGCACTGATTCACAGAGACTTGTAGGTCCCGCAGGCACAAATCTTACCATCAAAAACGGGGAAACTGAAATAAAGCCTGAAGGCTTTTTTGGATATTTCCAAAAGAATGGGCCTCTGTTCACAATCGAAAGCGACAGTATCAAAACTGTCTACTACACAGATTTTAACGAGATAACAGGCAGAAACTCCGTACCGTGCATTATTGACATCGAAACAGGAGAAATAAGCGAAATATAAATGTAACTGACCTTCAGGTTTGAAGGTCAGTTTTTGTTACTCCAACTTGACAAGCATTTTTATGTAGTATAAAATATAATTAGATGTAAAAAATACTAAAAGGAGGGGTTTTGTGCATAATTTAGTGGCAAAGCTTAAAGAAGACTGTATGCTTTCAAAAGACGAATTCCGAGAGCTTCTTTCAAGCGATAAATATGATTCCCTTCTTATTTCTTCTGCCGATGAAATAAGGCAGAGCATATATGGTAAAGATGTATATATCCGTGGTCTTATAGAGTTTACAAACTACTGCAAAAACAACTGCTATTACTGTGGAATACGCTGTGACAACAAAAATGCGCTGCGCTACAGACTTACAAAGGACGAAATACTTGGGTGTTGCGAAGAGGGATATGCGCTTGGTTTTCGCACATTTGTGCTTCAGGGCGGTGAAGACCCTTATTTTACCGACGAGAGGATTTGCGATATTGTAAGTGCTATCCGTGAAAATTATCCCGACTGTGCAATAACTCTTTCAATCGGAGAAAAATCTTATGAAAGTTACCTTTCCTATTTCGAGTCAGGGGCAAACAGATTTCTTCTGCGTCACGAGACGGCAGAGAGTGAGCATTATAATAAGCTCCACCCCAATGAAATGACGCTGGATAGCAGAAAAAAATGCCTTTTTGACCTTAAGAAAATCGGGTATCAGGTGGGGAGCGGATTTATGGTAGGTTCTCCCTTCCAGACGCTTGACAATATTATTTCCGACCTTGAGTTTTTGCGGGAACTTCAGCCCGATATGATAGGAATAGGTCCTTATATAGTACACAAGGAAACCCCATTTGCCGAGTATGAAAGCGGAGATGTAACACTTACCGTAAGGCTTATTGCGATTTTACGCCATATGTTCCCATATGCGCTTATCCCTGCAACTACGGCACTCGGCACATTACACCCTGAAGGGCGTGAAATGGGACTTAAAGCAGGGGCAAATGTTGTGATGCCTAACCTATCTCCTAAAAAATTCAGGAAGCTATACGACCTTTATGAAAATAAAATTGCAACAGGAGAGGAAGCGGCAGAAAGCCGCGCTCTCCTTGAAAAAAAGGTTGAAAAAGCGGGCTACAGGGTTGTTACGGCGGTTGGTAATGTGAAAAAAGAACAAAAATGCCTTGTTGCGATGAGCGGCGGTGTTGACAGTGCCGTTGCCGCATTTTTAATAAAAGAAAAGGGTATTCCTGCCGTAAGTGCCACGATGAAGCTTTTAGGAGGAGGCGGAATTACTCTCGATGAGGAACACGCGTGCTGCAGTAAAGAAGATATTGAGGACGCACGAGGAGTAGCCGAAAGTCTTTCTATGGAGCACTTCGTTTACGACTTTTCGGAGCATTTTGCAGAAAAAGTCGTGGATAATTTTGTGCACGCGTATGAGACGGGCGCAACACCTAACCCCTGCATAGAATGTAACCGCTACTTGAAGTTTGAGAAGCTTTTTGAAGAGGCAAAAAAGCTCGGTTGCTCGCATATTGCAACGGGGCACTATGCTCGTGTAGAGTTTGACGAAAAAAGTGGCAGATATATTCTTAAAAGGGCAAAGGATTTGTCAAAGGACCAGAGTTATGTCCTTTATTCGCTTTCGCAGGAGCAGCTATCTAAAATAATATTCCCCCTTGGCGATATGACCAAGGATGAGGCACGAAAAATTGCCGAAGAAAACGGTTTTGTAAACGCTCATAAAAAAGAAAGTCAGGACATATGCTTTGTTAAAAACGAAGATTATACCGACTTTATTAAAAGATACACAGGCAGAGATTATCCCGACGGAAATTTCGTTGACCGCGAGGGCAACATCCTCGGCACACATAGGGGAATTATTAAATATACAGTTGGGCAGAGGAAGGGGCTTGGTCTTGCACTCCCTGCACCGATGTATGTATGCGAGCTTGACACAGATAAAAATGAGGTTGTGCTTTGCGATCACGAGGGACTTTTTACAAAATCTCTTACTGCAACTGACATAAACCTTATAAGTGTGAAGGATTTATATACACCTATGAAAGTCAAAGCAAAAGTGCGCTACCGCCATGTTGAGCAGAGCGCAACTGCAGTTCAGCTTGACGAAAATACAATCCGCGTCGATTTTGACGAGCCTCAAAGAGCCATCACAAAAGGTCAGTCGGTTGTGCTCTATGACGGCGATGTTGTAGTTGGTGGCGGTAAAATTTCATAAAGGAGATGTTTATATGCAGAAAGAAGCATTATTCAAACTTACTTACGGATTATTTGTACTTTCCACGCGTGATGGAGAAAAGGATAACGGTTGTATAATCAATACTGCTATGCAGGTGACTGATACACCGCTACAGATTGCAGTTGCAGTTAATAAGAATAACTATACCCTTGAAATGATACAGAAAAGCGGTGTGTTTAATGTAAGTATTCTTTCCGAAAGCACGCCTTTCTCCGTGTTTGAAAATTTCGGTTTTAAGAGTGGCAGAACTGAAGACAAATTCGGAGTATTCGAAAACAAGAAGAGGGCAAATAATGGTGTTTACTACATTACTGATTATACCAACGCCTTTATAAGTGCAAAAGTGGTAAATACAGTTGATTGCGACACACACATTATGCTCATCGGCGAAGTTACCGAAGCGAAAATTCTTACTGACAAGCCCTCGGTGACGTATGATTACTATTTCAAGAATATAAAGCCAAAGCCCGAGGAAAAGAAAAAGGGCTATGTTTGTAAAATTTGCGGATATGTTTACGAGGGCGAGCCTCTTCCCGAGGATTTTATTTGTCCTTTATGTAAACATCCAGCAAGCGACTTTGAAAAACTATGATAACAAAAAAGGATGCCCATGGCATCCTTTTTATTTTTCTTATTACTTTTTACCTGTGGAACCAAAGCCTCCGCTTCCTCTGTCCGTATCGTCAAGCTCGTCTGAAAGAACGAAATCTGCTACAACGTAAGGTGCTATCACTAGTTGTGCAATACGCTCGCCGCTCTCGATTGTCTGTGGTGTGTTACTGTGGTTATGAAGTGCTACCATAATTTCTCCGCGGTAGTCACTATCTACTACTCCAACCTTATTGGCAGGGGCAAGCCCGCGCTTAGACGCAATACCGCTTCTGGCATAGATAAGACCTGCAAAGCCTGTGGGAATTTCCATTGCAACACCTGTGTGCACGAGGATTGTTTCGTGGGGATTGATTGTGAGTGCCTCGTTAAGACACGCATAAAGGTCTGCTCCTGCGGCAAACTCACTGCCGTAGGTCGGGATGATTGCCTTTTCGTCAAGCTTTTTAATTCTTACACTGTATTTTTCCATTTTATTTCTCCTTATACTTCATATATATCGCCGCTGCCCATTGTTCGCTCCCATTTGCCTGGCAGGGGCACTACCTCGCCCTTTTCAAGAGTTTTGGGAACATCTATTATGCGCTGATTTGATGAGCCACGGAATAAAAGAGAGAGGTCTTTAAGTTTCTCCACAAAGCGTCCATCAACAAGAACGTCAATCAGTGACAGAAGCTCGAGTGTATCACTATCGCCTTCTTTCAAAAGCTCCTCATCAAGTACAAACCCCGTATAGCACCAGACGGTTTTTTCGGGATATCTTTCGCGGAACTTTCTCAGAAGTTCTATGAGTCCTGCGCGGTTTTCCTTTTCAAAAGGCTCTCCGCCCAAAAGGGAAAGTCCTGTTATATGCCCCGCCTGACACGCGTCAAGGATTTCCTTTTCAACTGCCTCTGTAAGTGGTGCTCCGTAGTTAAAATCCCATGCCTCTTTATTAAAGCAGTTTTTGCAGTGATGCCTGCATCCGCTTACAAAGAGCGATACTCTTACTCCCGGACCATTCGCGATATCAAATTTTTTAATAGTAGCGTAGTTCATTAAAATTCATCTCTCTAAATTAGGGTACGAAAATATCGTACCCTAATTATATTTAAGTATGCAAGGGGATTGTTAAGGGTGCTCCCTTAACATCAAACCCGTCAAAACAGAGGGCGTGAACCTCGGTTTTGACACCTATAAAGGGCTACCGCGGTGAGCGGTGCGCGAGCGAAAGCCCTTCTTTCGCACCGAATGCTTTTACGAAGTAAAACTTTTGGTGCGAGACTTACAGGTGAAGTACACGTTCTTTAATCTCTTGTGTTCTTCCCTGATTCCAGAACTGCGTTCCGATATATCCGCAGGTTCGACGCGCTACATTAAGCTTTGTCTGGTCTGTGTTGCCACAAGAAGGACAATGCCATACAAGTTTTCCGTGCTCGTCTTCCTTAACCTCGATTTCGCCGTCAAAACCGCATTCGTGACAGTAGTCACTCTTTGTATTGAGTTCTGCATACATAATGTTGTCATAGATAAACTTCATTACTGAAATTACAGCCTCAAGGTTATTCTGCATATTGGGAACTTCTACATAGCTGATTGCACCACCGGGAGAAAGTGCCTGGAACTTTGCTTCAAGAGCAAGCTTGTCAAACGCATCAATATCCTCGGTAACGTGCACGTGGTAGCTATTTGTGATGTAGTTCTTATCTGTTACACCCTTAACGATACCAAATCTCTTCTGGAGATTTTTCGCAAACTTATAAGTTGTGCTTTCAAGAGGAGTACCGTAAAGTGAATAGTCAATGTTTTCCTCTGCTTTCCATTTAGCAGTATATTCATTGAGCTTCTTCATAATTTCAAGACCGAGTGCCTCACCTGCAGGCTCGGTAAGCTTCTTACCATTGAGGCTATATACACACTCCCAGAGACCTGCATAACCAAGAGAAAGAGTTGAATATCCTCCGTGGAGATACTTATCAATCTTTTCGCCCTTGGGGAGTCTTAAGAGAGCGCCATGCTGCCAGAGAATCGGAGCTGCATCTGAAATTGTGCCTGTGAGTCTCTCGTGGCGAGCCTGAAGTGCCCTGTGGCAGATATCCATTCTCTCATCGAAAATCTCCCAGAACTTTTCAATATCTCCGCCTGCGGAAAGGCCGATATCAACAAGGTTAACCGTTACAACGCCCTGATTGAATCTTCCGTAATATTTGGGATTTCCATCTTCATCAACAAAAGGAGTGAGGAAGCTGCGGCAACCCATACAGGTGTAGCAATGACCTTCACCATTTTTATCAATCTTGTTCTGAAGCATAATCTTCTCGGAAATATAGTCGGGAACCATACGCTT
The DNA here is from genome assembly GCA_045591865.1 of Clostridia bacterium. Lineage (GTDB taxonomy): Bacteria > Bacillota > Clostridia > UMGS1883 > UMGS1883 > UMGS1883. The sequence goes on along the minus strand of JAZNTQ010000093.1, from coordinate 21,185 downwards.
TGCAGTACATTTTGCTGCAAGCTCGGTAAGATAATAGTATTTACTGTCCTCGTGAATGTTATCCTCTTCAAGAACATAGATAAGCTTGGGGAATGCAGGAGTAATCCAGATACCCTTTTCGTTCTTCACGCCTTTATAGCGCTGACGGAGAGTTTCTTCGATGATAAGTGCAAGGTCGGCTTTTTCCTGCTCGTTCTTTGCTTCGTTGAGATACATAAATACTGTTACGAAGGGAGCCTGACCGTTAGTTGTCATAAGAGTTACAACCTGGTACTGAATCATCTGTACGCCGTTTTTAACTTCTTCGCGAAGTCTCTTTTCGGCAATCTGTGCAATCTTTTCTTCAGAATAATTTTCGCCAAGAAGCTCCATCTCTTCCTCAACCTGCTTACGAATCTTCTGGCGGCTGATATCAACAAATGGTGCAAGATGTGTAAGAGAAATACTCTGACCACCGTACTGACAGGATGCAACCTGCGCAATAATCTGTGTGGAAATATTACAAGCGGTTGAGAAGCTATGAGGCTTTTCAATCATAGTTCCGCTTATTACTGTACCATTCTGAAGCATATCTTCAAGATTTACAAGGTCACAGTTGTGCATATGCTGTGCAAAATAGTCCGCATCGTGGAAATGAATAATGCCCTGCTCGTGTGCGGCAACGATATCGGGAGGAAGAAGAATTCTCTTTGTGATATCCTTACTCACCTCGCCTGCCATATAGTCACGCTGAACGCTGTTCACAGTAGGATTCTTATTTGAGTTTTCCTGCTTAACCTCTTCGTTATTACACTCAATAAGGCTTAAAATCTGCTCATCGGTTGTGTTTGACTTACGAACAAGTGCGCGGTTATAACGATATGTAATATATCTGCGTGCTACATCAAAAGCGCGCTGATTCATAATCTGGTCCTCGACCATATCCTGAATTTCTTCCACGCTTAAGGAACGGTTCATATTTGCTGCAGCACTCTCAACATCCTCTGCAATACGCTTAATCTGGATTTCACTCATTCTGCTGCTGGGAACAACGCTTTCGTTTGCTTTTGTAACAGCGACAACAATTTTTTCAGGGTCAAATGTTACTTCAGCACCGCTTCTTTTAATTATCTTCATAGTTTCCCCTCCAAAACATTTATCTTTAAAATCGTGTATTTTAATTATAACAACATATAGTTGCATTGTCAATACCAAATAACAATATATTGGTGTTTTTTAATATTTTTGCGAAAATGCCGATTTTTGCCTATATATAGCGGTTTTCTGGGTATTTCACCTCTTTTTGTAACATAAAATTAACATTAAAAAGCACAATATCTTGTGTTTTTTTATCACTAAATATACTTTCTGTACATATTTTTTCAAAAATTTGTTTACTAACGCAATGTTTTATAGTATAATAAAGGAAAGAAGAGGAAATCTCTTCAAAGGACGCCGACAAAGTCGGTAAAACCAATACCTCTTTTTCGGCATCTAATAGCATTTTAAGGAGGGGCATATATGAAGACTAACATCTATTTGAGAAAGCTTGAACTCGGAAATGAAAAGAAGGAAATGCTCATTAAAAAGATAGACAAGCTGGGCAAATTCTTCAGCGAAGATGCTGCCGCAGATATTGTGGTAAGCGAGCAGAAGGACAAGATGATTGTCGAGGTTACAATACGCACGGCAGATATGATTTACCGCGCAGAAGAGCGTAACGAGGAATTATATAATGCCGCAGACGATATTGTTGATTCTATTACACGCCAGATAAGAAAGAATAAAACACGCCTTTTAAAAAAGCTCCGCGAGGGCGCTTCAAAGGAATTTGATTTTGCTTTGGAGCCTATTGAAGATGAGGATGAAATAAAAATTGTTAAGACAAAGACTCATCAGGTTAAACCGATGAGCGCCGAAGAAGCAGTTTTGCAGATGAATCTTCTGGGACATTCCTTCTTCGTATTCAGAAATGCACAGACAAATACAACAGATATTGTTTACCGCCGCAAGGACGGAAACTATGGTCTTATTGAAATAAACTAATGATAAATATAAAGGAAGCAATTATTGTCGAAGGGAAATACGATAAGATGTGCCTTGAGCGTATCTGCTCCTCTCCCATATTCACAACCGAGGGGTTTCGTATTTTTAAAGACAAGGAAAAACGCAATTTTCTCATAAAACTTGCAAAGACGCGCGGCATACTGATTCTTACCGATTCTGACAGAGCAGGGTTTATGATACGAAATCATATAAAATCCTTCGTCCAGGAAGGGAATATAAAGCAGGCTTACATTCCTGAAATATTCGGCAAAGAAAAAAGAAAATCCGTGGCGTCTAAAGAGGGTAAGCTCGGCGTTGAGGGAATGACGGAGGAAACTCTGCGCGAAATACTTCTCTCATATACAAGCGAGGAAGATTGCGGCGAAAAAATCACCAAAACAGATTTATACGATGCAGGCTTGTACGGCGGCGCACAAAGTGCCGCCGCGCGTGCTTCTCTGTGCAAAAAGCTTGAAATTCCCACGGGCATTTCAGCAAATGCTCTTTTGGATGCGCTCAATGCACTTATTACAAAGGAAGAGTTTTTATGCATGACAACATTACTCCCGAGCTTCACAAAAAGCATAGGGACAGAATGAAAGACAAATTCATAAAAGAGGGACTTGGCGCATTCACCGATTACGAGGTACTTGAAATGGTGCTTTACTATGCAATCCCCCAAGGTGATGTGAACCCGATCGCGCATATGCTCCTTGATAAGTTTCTGACTCCAAGCGCAGTCTTTAACGCCTCTATCGAGCAGCTTTGCGAGGTAAAGGGAATTAAAAAGCATACTGCTACTCTCATTAAGATGATTCCCGCCCTTGCCCAGTATTACGCCTCGCTTTCCGCAAGGGAAAAGAAATATATAAGAACATCACAGGATGCAGGGCAGTTTGTCTGCAGTATGATAGGGTGTGAAAAGCGCGAGGTTTTTGGGGTATTATGCCTTGATACACAGCGCCGCGTGCTCGCCTTTGAAGTTCTTGACGAGGGCACTGTGTCGCAGGCAAATGTGCATCCCCGTAAGGTCGTGGCCTGTGCACTAAAGCATAATGCTTCAGCAGTTATTTTAGCGCATAATCATCCGTCCTCGGGTGCATATGCTTCTGAAAACGATAGGGTGCTTACCGCCCAGCTTTGCACTCTGCTTGAAGGAATGGACATTGAGGTCATCGACCATATTATTTCAGTATCTACAGAAAAATTTGTAAGTATGGCAGACAGTGGTCTTATGCCAAATTGAAAGGATTGATAGAAAATGACACTCCAGCAATTGCAAAAGGATATGATTTCTGCTATGAAATCAGGAGAAAAAGTGAGAAAAAATGTGATTTCTTCTCTTATCGCGGCAGTAAAAAAGTATGCTATTGATAATGGCACACGCGACAACATTACAGAGGAAATTACCGATATGGTAATCCTTAAGGAGCTTAAAAGCGCAAAGGAGCAGCTTGATACCTGTCCCGCAGAAAGAGAAGACCTTATTGCCGAATATACCACTAACTATGAAATCATCAAGGAGTACGCACCTGCGCAGATGGGTGAAGATGAAATCAGGGCGCTTCTTCTTGAAAAATATGCCGATGTAATCGCTACAAAGAATAAGGGTATGATAATGAAGACCGTTATGGCAGAGCTTAAGGGCAAGGCTGACGGAAAGGTTATCAATAAGGTTGTTGCTGACCTTTGTTAAAAACTATGTTAAACATTGAAAAGTCCTTAACTCCCCGACTTCGTATGATTGCTTCCCTTGTGCCAGAGTGCGCCTCAGTATGCGATATAGGCACAGACCACGCATATGTGGCAATTTATCTGGCGAAAAAAGGAATTGCGCAAAAAGTTATCGCAGCGGACATCAAGAAAGGTCCTCTTATGCAGGCGGAGAAAAACATCTCTCTTTTTGAAGTCGAAGGCAAGGTGGAAACACGCCTTTCAAACGGTTTTGAAAAAATTTCAGAAGGCGAGGCAGAGTGCGCAATCATAGCAGGAATGGGCGGGGAAACCATTGCCGAAATTCTTGCAAGCGAAAAAGGGTGCAAGTATTTTGTACTGCAGATGCAGACAGGGCATAGTTTTCTGCGCGAATACCTAATAAAAAACGGATATGTGATTTGCGATGAAGCTGTGTGCCGAGAAGATAGAAAGATGTACACTGCAATTTTTGCTATGCGCGGAGAGGGCAAAAATCTCACTGATGCGGAGAAAGAAATAGGCCCTGTTTTAATCGCGAAAAGGCCTCCCCTTTTCTACGATTATGTGCGCTACAGACTTTATGAGATAGATACTATTCTTAAGAATATGAAAGATAGTAAAAGCGAAAAGAAAGAGCATTTTCTTTATCTTAAGGATGAATACGAAAAACTTCTCAAGGAGGAGCAAAATGGTTAAGCTTTCCGAAATAACAACTTTGATTGAAAATAAGTTTCCGCCTGAATATGCGGAGGATTTTGATAACATCGGGCTTCTTGTAGGAAGACGCGATAAAGAGATTTCAAAGGTTCTTTTATGCCTTGACTCCAACAAGAAAGTTGTCCGTGAAGCGGCAGAAAAGGGTGCAGAGCTTATTATCACTCATCACCCCGTTATATTTAATCCCATAAAAAGCATAAATGACGATACCGATGCAGGCGAAATGCTTATAAGCGCAATTGAAAATGGTATCTCCATATACTCCGCGCATACAAATCTTGACAGCGCGCCGGGTGGTCTTACCGATACCGTTTGCCAGATGCTTGACCTATCCCCGATTTCAAATCTTGAAGGCAATCTGGGAAGACTCTGCAAGGCGGAGAGAGGCACTACTGCAAAAATACTTTGCGATAAAATCAAGAAGGAATTTGGAATAGGAAAGCTTTTCTCCACTTTCACAAGCGATAAAGAAATCAAGACTGTGGCAATCTGCAACGGCGGTGGCGGCGGAGAGCTTGTTGATATAGCAAAGTCGCTTGAGGCGGATGTTTATATTACAGGTGACCTCAAGCACCACGAAATGAGCGCACTTAAGATTAGTGACAAAACTGATTTTATCGAGATGCGCCATTTCGACAGTGAAAAGATTGCGCCATATATTATTAAAGAAGTTCTTCTGAAGGCGTTTGGCAGAAACATCGAATTGATCGTAAGCAAGGCGGAGGTTTCTCCCCTCCTTGACACTGACAAGATTATATGATAAAATGACAAGCCGAGGGGAAGCCCTCGGCTTTTGAGTAATCTGAACGGTCGCGGCAGTATTTATACTGATGAGGAAAGTCCGAGCTTCGCAGGACAGGATGCCGGAGAAATCCCGGTGGAGGCGACTCTAAGGAAAGTGCAACAGAAATAAACCGCCAGCCTTTGGCTGGTAAGGGTGGAAAGGCGGGGTAAGAGCCCACCGACATTGCGGTAACGCTTTGTGCCATGTAAACCCCATCCGAAGCAACGTCGACTGGATTGGCTTGTCCGGCCTATAATCCGAAGGACGGCTGGAGCCATATAGAGATATATGGCGTAGATAGATGACCGTTTTCAAAGACAGAACTCGGCTTACAGGATTACTCAATTAAAAAAGGAATGCACTTTTGTGCATTCCTTTTTTAATTATATTAACCCTAATTGCTTGAGAATGAAAACCCACATAAAAACTGTTACTATGCAGATTGCAGTTCCAAAAGCTACAATTTGCGCCGCCAAATCTCCGTCGCCATCCATCTGGAGAGCCATAGGATATGAGGACACCGCCGTGGGAGAAGCAAATGCAGCTATAAGAAGCGCCATATCGCTGCCGCGCATTCCTAAAAGTGCGGCAATTAAAAATCCGAAAAAAGGAAGCACGATAAGTTTTCCCGCAATTGCAGTAATAAGCTGTTTGAGGTTTCCTTTTACTGTGCCGAAATTTATCGATGCGCCTAAAAGAATAAGCGCAAGGGGAGTGCCTATCTTTGCCACATCGCTTATAGAAGTGCTTATTATAGCAGGAAGCTTGATTCCCGACACAAGCACCAAAATACCAACTAAGGACACAATAATAAGCGGATTAGTTATAATTCCCTTCAAAATCTTTTTCGGGCTTGGTTTACCGCCTCTGAAAAGTTCGAGAGCGATAACTGCAAAAATATTGAGCACGGGAACAACTATCGCAACTGCAACTGCAACCTTTCCCATTACTCCGTCTCCGCAGATTGACATACAAAGAGGAAGTCCGAAGATAACAAAGTTGCTTCGGCATATTCCCTGCACTATAACTCCGCGCTTTGAATTTTCCTTTTCAGTAAAGTACACATAGATTATAGATAAGATATATGCCACTATAAGCACTGCAGCTATGTAAAGCGCGGTCTTTATATCTTTTATATCATCTATAGATGAGTTATATATATTATTAAATATAAGTGCAGGCAGGAACACCTTGAAAATTGCGGCGTTCATCTTTTTTACTGTAGCACTGTCAAAAATATGTACCCTCAGCAAAATTGTGCCGAGGAGCATCAGTATAAGAAGCGGTGCTACCACTTTGAATGATACTATTAAATTTTCCATTATTTTTCACTCTCTATAATATAAACATATCCGTCGGTAGCCATATGGACGGTTCCCATAATATCCGTGCGGTAAATATTTATTTCTCTTTTCTGTAGGCGGTTAATCACAATTTCATCGGGGAAAGAATAACGGTTATTCTCTCCTAGGGAAATTACTGCATCAGATGGGGTTACTTTATCAAGATACTCCGCACTTGTTGAAGTGGAGCTTCCATGATGACCTATTTTCAGAACATCTGCAGATATATCCACGCCGCTTGCTATAATCTCTTCTTCCGAATCGACTTCTGCATCTCCCGAAAGAACTGCCGACACACCCTTATAGGAAATCTTTATTACCGCGGAATAGTTATTCATTTTAACGTAACTGCGTTTTTGCGGCGAAAGGACCTCTATACTGCAGGGCAAATCTGCTATAATACTTCCCTGCGATACGTATTCACAATTACATCCGTTTTCGAGGAGTGCATCAAGCATTCCCTCAAAGGTTTTCGTATTGTGCGTAATCTCGGGCATATAAAATGTTCCTATAGAAAAGTTATTTATTATATGCTCCATTCCGCCTATATGGTCACTGTGTGGATGCGTTGCAAGAACATAGTCGATATGATTAAATCCTTTTTCTTTTATAAAGGCCTCAAGCTCTTTCCCAAATGATTTTTCTCCTGCATCCACTAGCATACACTTCCCGTCTGGAAGCTTTATGAAAATAGAGTCCGCTTGTCCGCAGTCGAGGAAAAAAACTTCCATAAGAGCATCTGTGCTTATACTCACCGTGTAGTCGCTTCCGCGCCACATAACGCTATAGCCAAAGCTTTCGGCAACGGCGCGCAAAGGGATTAAAATTCTGTCGTTAATAATTACGGGGGCGTGAGCAAGAGTCATTTTCTCGCCGTTTTTAAGCATCACCGCTGTATCGGGATGCACGCTTATAACAGTGCCTTCATACTCGCCCGTAGCGACGCGAGATTCGTTATCCCATGAAACTACGGCGCCCAGTCCCTCAAAAACGTCGCGCAGGGGCACAAGCGTTGTTCCATCCAGTATGAGGGGGTTTTGTGAAGTTTCAAGCTTCTCTCCGTTAATTAAAATTTTTACATCATATGAGGCAAATGCTGCATATGACAAAGAAAAAATAACTACGGCAAGCATAGCTATACCTGCCGTAAACTTTTTAATATTATATTTCATTTTTAGCTCCATACATCCCGACAATCTTTTCCGCCGATAAACGCTTTTATATTTTCCGCCGTCATAGAAATACATCTTCTTCTTGCCTCCACCGATGCCCATGCAATATGAGGCGAATATATAATTTTTTCTTGTTTTTTTGAAGATAGCACGGGCGCATTCTCTGTAGGAGGCTCAACAGAGTACACATCAAGAGCAGCGCCAGCGATAACACCTTTATCGACTGCCTCGATAAGAGCTTTTTCATCAATTATTGCGCCTCTTCCAACATTTACTATAAAAGCAGTTTCCTTCATCATAGAAAGCTCTTTTTTGCCGATAAGTCCCGTTGTTTTCTCGTTGAGAGGTGCGTGGATTGTCAATATATCAGACTCTTTAAGAAGCTTTTCAAGAGGCACATTTTCACAATCTTCCTCGCGACTTACTCCGCTTATGCTTGAATATGAAACCTCTGCACCAAAGGAAGATGCGCACTTTGCCACAGCTCTTCCGATTGCGCCCATACCTATAATACCCCATTTCTTACCTGCAATCTCGAAAAACGGTTTTCCAAGATGGTTCGCAAGACCGCTTTTTGAGTATGCTCCGCTTTTTACAAAATCGTCGTAATAACGAATATTCTCAATAAGCGCAAAAAGAAGCGCAAAGGTATGCTGGCACACACTTTCCGTGCAATAGCCGGGAACATTTCTGACACGGATATTATGCTCTTTGCAGTAATCTATATCAATGTTATTATAACCAACTGCAAACACACATATTAATTTTAAATTCTTTGCAAAAGATAATACATCCGCATCTAAAATAATCTTATTGATTACAACTACATCGGCATCCTTTATCCTCTCGGGGATGTCGTCTTTTGCAGTATTATGATATATGACACACTCGCCAAGGCTCTCTATTGCGGAAAACTCCATATCCTCGCCCATAGTACCTGCGTCAAGAAGCACGATTTTCATCAGTTTTCCTCCAGCTTTTTAAGTTCTTTGAGGTCTTCAGAATTTTCGTTGTGTTTTTGATTATTTTTAAGTATTTTAAGGTCGGTAAAATTAAACTCCTCTACCCTTGCTTCACCTTCACCGTCAAGCTTGACTTTGGCAATTCCCTTTAGAATAGTCGTGCTCTGGACAATACCCTTTCCGTAAGGGGTAGAAACCACTGCGCCAACAGAGGGGGCGATTTTCGAAAATTCATCATAGCAATTCTGCTCATACTTAAGGCAACACATAAGTCTTCCGCAGTTGCCTGAGATTTTGGTAGGATTAAGCGAAAGCCCCTGCTCCTTTGCCATCTTTATTGACACGGGATGGAATCCATCAAGATAAGTGCTGCAGCAAAGGCCTCTTCCGCAGATACCTATTCCTCCTAGCATTTTTGCTTCGTCGCGGATACCTATCTGGCGAAGCTCAATTCTCGTTCTGAAAACTGATGCAAGGTCTTTTACAAGCTCACGGAAATCGACTCTTCCCTCTGCAGTAAAGTAAAAGAGAATTTTATTTGCATCAAAGGTGTATTCAACGTCTACAAGCTTCATATCGAGCTTGTGTGCGGCAATCTTTTCCTCACAGATAGCAAATGCTTCCTTTTCCTTTTTCTTATTTTTTTGTACCTGTTCTTTATCAGAGCTTGTAGCAACGCGCACCACCTCTTTAAGGGGAGATACGATTTCACTCTCCTCCACCTCGCGCACGGAAATTGAAACTGTTCCGTACTCAAGACCTCTTGAGGTTTCAACAATTACTGCGTCGCCAAGCTTTAATTCAAGCTCTCCTGGCGCGAAGTAATACGCCTTTCCAAGCTCCTTAAATTTAACTCCTACTACCTTTACCATGGATATCCTCCCAACAATTTATCAGCATATTTGTAATCCACAGTTCATAATTCATCGACTTATTAAGCTGTGAACGGGTAAGTGCTGCTCTTTCTATTATACTTATTACTGACGACAGGGGAACTTTTGAAGAAAAGGTCTCGATAAGCGCCAGCATATCCTGATTTATAACGCGACCGCCTACCTTTATCGCCATAGCGTCACGCATAAAGCTTGTGAATAAATCAAAATACAAATCACAGTTTGTATAGCTTCCCTTACTCTTTACTCCAAAAAGGTCTGCTATTTTAAGAACTGACAATCTGTTATCTGCAAGTCCTACTACTGCCTCAAACATATTTTTTCTTGTGATAAAAAATTCCTCGTCCTCGCATATCGCTATTGCTCTGCCGATAACTCCTCCGCTATAGAGCGCAACGAACGCAAGCAAGTCCTTTTTTAATGGGTACTGTCTCATCATATACTCATTTATCTCCTTTTCGGAGAAAGGCTCAAACACTATCTTATTTCCGCGTGAGCGTATTGTCTGAAGCAGATTCTTTTCGTTTTCCGAAAGAAGTATTATCACCGCGTATGACGGTGGTTCTTCAAATGATTTTAAAAGTGCGTTCTGCGCGCCGTCATTCATATTGTCAGCATTGCGGATGATACAGATTTTCTTGTCGGAAAGGGCGGGTCTTATATAAAGCTCCTCATTCATAGCGCGGATATCATCAACCGTTATGGTATCTTCTCCACCGATTACGATAAGGTCACTATGCGTAGAAGCCGCGTGCTTTTTGCAGTCGGGACATTCACCGCAGGGCTTTACTTTTCCCGTACAATGAATGGCATTTGCAAAAATCCGTGCCGCGGTATACTTTCCTACGCCCTTTACACCCTCAAATATATACGCCTGAGAAAAACTGCCCTCTCTGGCACTTGAAAGCAGAGTGCGAAACGCCTTTTGAGTTGTCAGGTAATTAGCCAATTTTATCACCTTTGGTGTAAGCACACGGGAATCGAACCCAGTATGGTTTTAAGATGATAATTTGGGTTGATGCTACGGAAAATCTCTTGAAAATACCCTCGTATTTCCTACGAGATTTTACTTGCCTTAACCGAAAATTATCTGTCTTAAAACTCTTCGACCTTAAATGCATAAAATTTAGTGCAATTTTTATGCGGAGGACGAAGATAGGCTGGCGCCTTTCGAGGACGACAAGTGAAAAGTGTGCAAATTTTATAAATTTAAGGCATACAGGGTTCGGCTCCCGTGTGCTTAAAAATATTTCTTTTTCATATAGTCTGCAATTTTAAGTATTACAGAATTCATTACAAGTGCTACTGCACTGATTACTACCGCAATCAAAAGAGCATTTATAACTCTCGTGTAAATAATTTCTGCAGATGTGAATACGTGGCAGAAGCTATTTATCACCGATGCGAAAAGGATTGAGCTTCCTACACAGAAGCACCAGCTAAAAAGCGGACTCTTTGTGTTTTTGATATAGTAAACAAAAAGCATAAGGCAGGGCCAGCCCACCAAAAATTCTTTTGTGCGGGGACGTGCCGCCATAATCTCCGTTATGGTATTACGCATAAAGGATTCCATTGCTGATATTTTAGTTACGTTACCGCTGCGGATAAGATAAATCGCCGCAACGCCGCCTAATACTGCTGCAATAATCATCCAATATACCTTTATTTCACGATTGAGCATATTAACAGTCTTTACAACTATATTTTCATTTTCGTCGGTAAACATTATTCCATATGCCACTATGCTGTAGAGAATGGGCAGAATGAGTGATATTTTGATGCCTCTGAAAATGAGCGAGTTTATATAGTAGTCAAGTCCCGAAAGAAGTGCCGACTGTACTATGCCGCACACAGAAAGCGTTATAAGCGAAACTGCTACTGTTGTAAGAATAAGCCAGATAAATGAAAGCCTCTTTTTTGCCTCCTTGACATATGCCATTGTAACTGTGAATGCAAAGCAGGGAGCCAGTGCCGCAAAGAGCGTGGGGTAAAGAAGGATTATACCCTCTGGTGCTTTGAGCGAGAATGGCACACTTAAAAGTGCACCGACAATAGCAAGTATCTCAATCTTTTTAAGCCTTTTCCAGAAAAGAAGCTCAAGAAGGGTAATTCCCATATAAATCATAATAAGCATTGCCACCAAAGAAGTCAGGCGTCTTTGCACGTTATAATCATAGACGGTGTCGTACTCATTTGTGTTATAGCCGATTTTTGAAAGCTTTTCCATTGCCATTTTTGTGGCAAGATTTGTTTTATCACTCTTTTCCTTAAAGGAATCTGTACCACTTGTAAGCTGATTCACTACTACAAAGCGTATATTTCTGTCAACAACAGAATTTATAATCTGATGATATCTTGTGTCCACAAGCGGAGGCATATCAAAGTCTACTGTTTCGTAGCTGCGAAGCACCTTCCCGCCTGCCGCTTTCGTGATTTCAGCATAGCCGATAGGCTTCTGGTTTGAAAGCTGGTCCTGATTTTCTGTCACTATAAGATAGATACCTTTATCTTTTATGATTTTGCAGATTTTTTCGTAATTTTTCTTTGCGATGGGTGACTTATCAGTATTGTCTGAATCCTCTTTGAGATTGAGGAATCTTACATTATAGGTGTCGATAAGCTTTTCTATATGGTCAATATATTCTGTGTTTGAGAATGCGCCGAGCATCATTGAAAGAGCTATATCAAATCCAGCCTCGTGAGCCTCGCGCACTTTATTGTCATCAAAGCCTGTTGTAACCTTCCAGGCGTCGTTTATACCCTCGTAGAGTATATACACGTCTGCACCGAGAGGGGTCTCTTTCTTTGAATATTCATCCTTTGTGTACTTGGCACTGACCCACTTTGAAAGATATTCCTTTGCCTCGGGACGCTTTGATATGAGAACATAGCTGTCGTTGTGGATTTTCTTATTGCCTTCAAACTGCTTTAATATAGCTTCTGATTCATCATCATATTTATGAGAGAGCACGTTATATCTTATGCCTGTTACAAAGCCTGAATTTATAAGTGAGTTAACGCTCTCCTCTCCGACAAAGAGAGTTTTCATACCCATCTTTTTGTTTTCCTTGAGAGTCTCTGAAAGCTCTTCCTCGCTAAGGAGCATTTTTGCATTATTGTAATTGAGAGCAAATACAACGTCATTATTTTTTGCTTCGTTTTTTACTCTCTGTGCAAATGCAGGAAGCACCAGCGCCACAAGAAGAAGCATTATTACTATGCGGATTATAATATTCTTTTTATTCATTTCTACTACCTCCTGATTTGAGGATTATTTTTACAATTCCCGTCTTCCAGAGTGCGGCACAATATACTGCGCCGCAAAGTATAAGAGGAATAACAAACATTATCTTGTCACGCGTAAATTCGGGAGATAGTGCCTTCATCACAAAGAATATAAGGAGTGCACACATTCCCGAAAGCACTATTTTTGAAACATTTTTCAAAAATTCCTTATCTATATAATTTCCCGTGACCTTTTTTATCGCAAGAGCAATATTTACTGCATAGAGCGTGAAAAGAACAGTTGTTGTTGATGCTATTGCAACAACGCCGTACGGAGATACAAACATATTGATAATGGGCTTAATAAGTATTACTGCAAGCGTGCCGACAACAGTGTAGGAATAGCGCCCGTCAAGATAGAGTATCTTATTGAAAAGCTCCTGACACACATAGCCAAATGCACCAAGCGTATATATTGCAAAGAGCACGCCTGTAGTCTTTGCAAGCTCACTTGTGAACTCGCCGCGCTCGTAAAGAAGCGAAATGACATTTTCACCAAAACAACTTGTAACCAGAATAAAAGGAACAAAGATTGAAAGCATAATAATTATCATATTCTGCAGCAATCTTTTTACGTAATCTATATTTCCCTCTTCGTAGTTTTTGCTGATTGACGGGAAGACCACGTTACTCATAGCAACAACAAAAACGCTTGCAATTGTGATAAAAAGATTTGATGCGTAGTTTATCGTGGAAGCTACGCCGCTTTCCCCGCTCACAAATGCTTTATCTATCATAAACGAAACCTGAAACATCATATTGGAAATGAAAATCCATAGTATTTCACTGTTCTTTCCGCTTAATGATGCCTTTTTCTCCTGCTTCACAAAGAAGCGGTAGCCCTTTTTATAGAATGACGGAAGCTGAATTACAATGTGCAAAAACCAACCGATTGTAGTTACTATACCAACCGTGACAATATCCACATTGGGAACAAAGAGTGAGCATATGATAACCACATTGAACGGAAGGCTCATTATTGAGCTGATGAAAAAAACCTTATTGTTCTGCAGTACTCCCGAAATGATATATGCAATAAGCACAAACCAAAGGGACGGAAGCATTATATACATAAGCTTTACTGCAAGGAAAAAGTCTGCGCCTTCTACACCCGGAAGAAGAAGTTTTACAACGGGTGCGGAGAAAACATAAAGGATTGCAGTAGCTATGATTGTTATAAGCGTTGTTTTCCCAATAAATGAGGATACGTAGGCACGTTTTTGTGATTCCTCGGCGTTTTCCGCTTTGTTGAGATTTTTGATTACAAGAGTTGAAAGAGCAACACCTATGCCTGTGAAGATAAGATTAACAAGTCCGAAAATCTGAAAATATATATCAGTATATACGCTCGCACCAAAGACGGATGCAAATACGATATCACGGAAAAAGCCTATTCCCTTGGCAAGAAGTATTCCTAATACAACCATAATATACGCCATTGAATTCACCTGCTGCACCTGCCTTTCTACGCACATAACCATACATAATATATTCTACACTATTTTAGTGCAATAGTCAAGATTTCATAGGGTTTTGATGCTTGATAATTTTGCTTTTATGTGGTACACTTTTAATAACAGGGGGGGTGAATCTTTTGGGCAGAGTAATACTGCATTGTGACTGCAATTCATTTTTCGCTTCGGTAGAGTGCGCACTTAATCCCGAGCTTGCCGATGTACCGATGGCGGTGGGCGGAAGTGTTGAAGCGAGGCACGGAATAATTCTTGCAAAAAATGAGCTTGCAAAGGAATACAATATACAAACTGCAGAGACCATATATTCTGCTAAAAGAAAGTGCCCCGAGCTTGTGATAGTACCTCCTCATCACGATTTGTACGAGAAGTACAGCGAAAGGGTTAATGAAATTTATTTAGAGTATACGGATTTAGTGGAAAAATTCGGCATTGACGAAAGCTGGCTCGACGTTACAGGCTCGCAAAGGCTTTTCGGGAGCGGCGAGGAAATTGCAGATACTCTTCGCAGAAGAATACGCGAGGAAGTAGGCATTACAATTTCTGTCGGCGTATCGTTTAACAAGGTATTTGCTAAATTAGGTAGTGACTATAAAAAACCCGACGCAACAACCGTGATTTCAAGAGAAAATTTTAGAGATATCGTGTATCCTCTGCCCGTCGGAGATTTGCTTTTTGTGGGTAAGAAAACCAGAGAATCACTCTCTAAACTTAACATAAAAACTATAGGCGACCTTGCCGAAAGTGACGGAGAAAAACTTAAAAGGCTTCTCGGCAAATCGGGGGAAATGATTTATAAATATGCGCGTGGCGAGGACGACTCTCCCGTTGACCCTCATTCGCACGACGAGGTAAAGTCGGTCGGCAACGGTATGACATTTAAGAGAGATTTATGCGGTGAAAAGGATATCCTGTGCGGAATATCACACCTCAGCGAAAGTATTGCAGTAAGGATGAGGCGGAAAGGGGTAAAATGCAGTGTCGTTCAAGTGACGATTAAGGACCCTGATTTGATTTCAATTCAGAGACAGGAAAAGCTATCCTCGCCCACTAATCTCGCAAGGGATATAGCTGATAAGGCGATGGAGATCATGCGTCATAACTGGAATATGAAAAAGCCAATTCGTATGCTTACGGTTACCGGTAGTGGAATAGTGCCAGAAGACATCGCACAGCAAATAAGCTTTTTTGATGAGGAGAAAAATCCAAAACGGGAAAATCTTGAAAAAACGCTTGATAAAATCCGCGAAAAATACGGAAGCGATTCGGTTATCAGCGCAAATGTAATAAATAACGATTTGGGGATATAGAAGGGGTGTAGCAAAATGCGCACACCACGCAAGGCAAAAAGAAACGCGCAACAAAGCCTTTTGTTTGTATCTGAAAAGCAAAAACAAGGAAAAACTTAAGGAAGAAATTCGTTGTTTGACGAATTTCTATTATAAAATGCCTTGCGTTTTGAACAAGCTTCGCCTCTCGACGTACCCACGTACGCCTTCGGGTAACCCAACAAAGCCCCTGATATGGGCTTTGTTGGCTCAGTTTGTCCAATCTGCACCATTTTTCGTCCACCCCAAAGGGGCTGCAGCAAAATGCAATTCATTTTGCTACAGCCCCTTTTTGTTAAAGTATTCGTATATGTTTTTGGCGTCCTTCTGCCCTATTCCCTTCACCTTAGCAAGCTCATCTTTGCTTGCGATTTTTATTTTTGCGATGCTCTTAAAGTGTTTTAATAGCGCAATTCTCTTTTGCTTGCCTATTCCATCAATTTTTTCAAGCTCACTTTCGATGGTGTTCTTGCGGTGAAGACTGCGATGATATTCAATCGCAAATCGGTGCACCTCCTCCTGAATATTTGCCACAAGGTTATACACCGAGCTTACGGGATTTAGGTAGACTTCCCCGTCTTCACCCAAAAGTGCACGGGTGCGGTGCTTATCATCCTTTACCATGCCGAAAACGGGGACATCTGCCCCAATTTCATCAAAGAGTGCACGGATTGTGCTTAATTGTCCTTTTCCGCCGTCGAGCAGTATAAGGTCGGGAAGGAGTGAGAATTTTCCGTCACTCTCACGGAGTTCGTGGGTAAATCTGCGATAAATCACCTCGCGCAGGGATGCGGTATCATTCGCGCCCTCTACGGTTTTGATTTTGAAACGGCGGTATTCCTTTTTGCTTGGCTTACCATTCTCAAAAACGACCATTGATGCAACGCTGTCGCTTCCTGCTATGTGAGATATATCGTAGGACTCTATACGGTCGGGAATTACATCGAGCTTCAAAAGTGCTGCAAGCTCGGTGACGGATGCCTGTATAAGTTTTTCTTTGACCTTGCTCGTTTTATAGTTTTCTATATTCTTAAGCGCATTATTGTACGCCATATCTACAGTTTTCTTATTATCTCCACGCACGGGTACTTTGATATAGCTCCTCTTCCCTCTTTTTTGGGATAAATATTCTTCAAGCGATTTTATATCCTCGACATTATGCGAGAGTAAAACCATTTCGGGGATAAAATTGTCGCGACTGTAAAAACGGGGCAGAAATTCTGCAAGAAGAGCCTCCTCGTCGTGATTTACTGCGTCTGATAAGTCAAAGCTGTCGCGCCCGATGAGTCTTCCGCCGCGTATATAAAAGACCTCTGCCGAGGAGAGCGAATCTGCCGACGCCACCGCGACGACATCTATGTCTCCACCGCTTTCGGTTATAACCTTTTGCGTCTCGCCGAGTCTTTTTACTGATGCGATTCGGTCACGGAGAAGTGCCGCACGTTCAAATTCAAGGTTTTGTGATGCTTCGCGCATTTCTTCCTCAAGGCTTAAAAGCACCTCTTCATCCTTGCCCTCAAGAAACCGAATTATATTTTTGAAAATATTTTTGTATTCTTCGGGAGACACATTCCCCTCGCAGATCCCGCTGCAACGCCCCATTCTGTAGTAGAGGCAGGGGCGCTCTTTTTTAAGGTCACGCGGAAACTGTTTTTTGCAGTGCGGAAGCATAAATATATTTTTAAGAAGCTCCATCGTTTCCTTTATTGAATATCCGCTCGGGTAAGGTCCGAAATATCTTGCTCCGTCGTTTTCAATTTTGCGGACATAAAGCATTCTCGGATACTCTTCATTTATTGTGATTTTAATATACGGATAGTGCTTGTCGTCCTTTAAGAGAATGTTATATCGAGGCTTGTTTTCCTTGATAAGATTTGATTCAAGGACGAGTGCTTCCATCTCACTGTCGCATATGATATAGTCAAGGTCATGTGTTTTCGAGACCATAACAGAGGTCTTTACGCTGTGGTTTGCGCTTTTTTGAAAGTACTGTCTTACGCGTGCGCGCAGGCTTTTCGCCTTTCCCACATATATGATTCTGCCCGAGGCATCCTTCATAGTGTATACACCGGGTTTTTGCGGAATCTTATTAAGTTTTTCTGCTATAACCTCGTTCATAAAATCACCTTACAAAATAAGTGCGGCTATTTCAAAATAGATGAGAAGTGAAATTGCATCCACAATTGTTGTGATAAACGGACTTGCCATTACTGCAGGGTCAAAGCCTATTTTATCGGCTATAAGGGGAAGCGTACATCCCACAATTTTTGCAACGATAACATCAAGTAAAAGCGTGATACATATTACAAGCGCCACCATTACAGAAAGGTTGTCAAACAAAATAAGCTTTGCCATATTTACTATTGCAAGTGCTATTCCGCACAGAATTGCAACGCGAAGCTCTTTCCATATAATACGGAAAATATCTGAAAATTCTATTTCACCGATTGAAAGTCCGCGTATCACTGTAACAGAAGCCTGGCTTCCGCAGTTACCACCTGTACCCATAAGCATCGGGATTGAGGCAACGAGCGCAATCTGGGCAGATAGTGCGTTTTCAAATCTTGTGATTATCATTCCCGTGAATGCTGCAGAAATCATAAGTATGAAAAGCCACGGGATACGGCTTTTGAAAATTTCAAGCACACCCGTTTTGAGATACGGCTTTTCAAGGGGCATAATAGCACCCATTTTTTCGATATCTTCAGTTGTTTCCTCCTGCAATACATCAACTACGTCGTCAATCGTAACGATACCTACAAGTCGGTTTTCTTCGTCAACTACGGGCATTGCGGAAAAGTCGTACTTCACAAAGTCGAGAGATACCTTTTCTCTGTCCTCTGTTGTAAGTGCAGAGATTGCTTCCTCCGTCATAATATCCTGAATAACTGCACTTTCACTTGCAAGAAGCAGCGAGCGGATTGTTACGATACCAAGGAGCTTTCTGTTTTTATCCGTTACATAACAGGTGTTGATAGTTTCCTTGTCAATACCGGTTTTCCTGATATGATTTATGGCGTCATTTACGGTCATATCAGGGCGAAGACGCACATACTCGGTGGTCATAATACTTCCTGCACTGTCCTCGGGGTATTTTAAGATTTCATTTATAAGTTTCCTTTTTTCAGGGTTCGTCTGACGGAGTATTCTTTTTACCATATTAGCAGGCATTTCCTCTACAAGGTCAACCGCGTCGTCGACATAAAGCTCGTCTATTACGGCTTTGAGCTCACTGTCGCTGAAGCTCTGAATAAGAAGTGCCTGACGATCCTCTTCCATCTGGGCAAAGGTTTCTGCCGCAAGCTCCTTTGGAAGAAGCCTGAATACAAGCGGAATATGCTCCTTTTTACATTCTTCCAGTACCGCCGCGATATCTGCCGCGTGCATGGTTTCCATAGCCTCCCTCAGGGATGCATATTTCTTGCTTTCAATAAGGTGTACTACCACTTCACCAAGAAGCTCTTTTTTGTTTTCTGCCATAATTATCCCTCTTTCCTTGATTATATGAGGGACGGAGAGTGCTACTCTGTGAAAACAGACGCAGAGTAGTTTCTACTTCGTCCTATTAAACTGTTTTTCCCTCTTGCGTCCATTTTCTCACCTCTTTTATAATATTTTTCGGATGTATTTCCGTGTTAATCCATTACATAGATTTTTATATTATCACTGATTTTATCATTCTTTATTGAATCAACAGTTAAGTATTCAAAGGAATTCTTTTTAACGGTTATCGGTATATCTTTATATTCCTCGGGAGTCATATCCTTTTCTTCTGTAACCTCATCTGCCGTGAATTCCTTTACTTTAATATTATCGGTATATCCTGGAATGTAAAGATTAATGTTAATCTCTTCCTCGGAAGTTCTTATGTAATACTCATCGAGCCTTTTATTATACTCTATACTGTAGCTTTCGCTTTCCAGTATTTTAATACTTGTAAAATCTGTATAGGCATCTAAAAAGCCCCATGCGGCTATTATCAAAAGCAAAAGAACTTTGAATATCCAGTTGCCTGTGATTTTCTTTAAGAAAATAGTTTCATACCAATCTGTGCCCTTGTCAATAATTCCCCACACAGTTTTATTATAATCTGCCTCATAAGCAGATTTATCTATTTTTTCTCCGCATATATTACAGAATTTATCACCGTAATGAAGTTGTGATGAACATTTTTCACATATCATATTTACCCATCCTCCATTCACTCTGTATAGCCATTCGGACCATATTTCATATAAAGGTCGTACGTATCGCCTTTTATTCTATCCATAAATACATCTTCGGCAATATAAACATTATCTCCATGAGATACAAAGGTCATACGGAATCTTTCTCTTTCCACGGGATTAGGCGGAGTTTCGTCACTCGGAGTTTTCTCCTTTGAAAGAGCTATATAATAGATACATTCCATTACATCAAAGCCTTCCTGATGCAGTTTCTTTCCTATATCAGATTCGACTTTTTCACCAAATTTGAAAGAGTCCTGTTCAAAGCCCTCTTTCAAATACTGTGCTCCTTGCTCATCATATATCCCGATAGGTATACTTTTAGTCAAAAGCTCATGTTTACCCTTAAAGCTGTATCCCTCAACATTATTCTCGGCATAAAGCTCGCTAATGGGAAGTGTGTCGGACGGAATAGATAAATCCTCAAAAGCATAAACCGTAGCATCCCTGTGCAGTGTGTAACTGCTGAGGGCGTAATATGCCATATCTACATACCACTCCTGGTCTTCTGTTAGTTCCTGAGGCTCCTCATCAGGTTGAGCTAATGGCTGGCTGACCTCGTTTGTGGGAAAGACATCGACTTTTTTTATGTATGGCGTGGAGTTTGTGATAAGTGTCGTTCCCGTCGCAACCATCGTTATCGTCAAAACAACGCCATAGAGATGCTGCAGCAAAAAGTCTTTTATTATCCCAAAAAGCTTTTCTTTTCCGCCATCTAAGACCTCACTTTTGATTCTCTTCATCAAAAATGTTGCAAAAGGGCTATGCTTTTCAACAACCTTATTACTGCATTCTTCACATTCTATAGCATTTTTCTTATTCGCTGCACCACAGGATGTACAATATCTTATCTCTTCCTCTATTCTTATGCTATCCATTTGGGATTCCCCCTTTTCATCTGTTTGTAAATCTGCCTTACACAATATGCTTTGCCTTTTTGACATTTCATGTGATACAAAGACTGAATAATTTAGTTTCTTTCATTCGTAAGTGTGTTTTCCTGATTTTTATATATTACAAGCTTACAGAATAAAAATTCCAGCACGAAATTTGAAAGCATAGTGACTGCGAGGATTATGTAGTCGTTGATGCTTGCTTTTTCCGCTAAATGTCCGAGCCATGTGGAAAGCGGAGTGAAAACTGCGTAAAACCCGAAGAGCTTCATCATCGCAATCGGGACATTTGCTGCTGACTTAAATGTATACTGTCTGTTAAGAGTGAAATTCCAGATGATTGACAGTATAAGTGCGATTAGATATGATGGCCAATATATAAAGTTAAAT
>JAZNTQ010000092.1:0-12107 GCA_045591865.1 Clostridia bacterium | reverse complement strand
AGATAAAGCAACAGCAGGTTAACTGGATAGGTAACTCCACAGGTGCTTTCGTAAACTTCAAGGTAAAGGGCACCGACGAGGAGCTTCGTATTTACACTACCCGTCCCGACACTCTCTTTGGAGTTACCTTTATGGTTATTGCTCCCGAGCATCCCATAATTGAAAAATACAAGGATTCTATAGCTAACTATAGTGAGCTTGAAGAATACAAGAAAGAATGTGCAAAGAAGAGCGAGTTTGAAAGAACCCAGCTTGTTAAGGATAAGACAGGTGTAAGAATAGATGGTCTTACTGCAATCAATCCCATCACAGAAAAGGAAATCCCGATTTATATTTCCGACTATGTAATGATGGGCTATGGTACAGGCGCAATTATGGCTGTTCCCGCACACGATACACGAGACTACGACTTTGCAAAGAAATTCGGTATTGACATTATCGAAGTTATAAAGGGCGGAGACATTGAAAAAGAAGCCTACACAGGCGACGGTGAAATGATTAACTCCGGTGCTCTTAACGGAATCAAGACAAAGCAGGAAGCAATAGTAAAAATGCTCGAGATTCTTGCTGAAAAAGGTTGCGGTGAAAAGGGCATTCAGTACAAGATGAAGGATTGGGCATTCAACCGCCAGAGATACTGGGGCGAGCCTATTCCGATTGTTCATTGTGAAAAATGTGGTATAGTACCCGTTCCTTACGAGGAGCTTCCCTTAAGACTTCCTCCCGTTGACAATTTTGAACCCGGCTCAGACGGCGAAAGTCCTCTTGCCAAGATTGAATCCTTTGTTAACTGCACTTGTCCCAAGTGTGGCGAAAAGGCAAGAAGAGAGACTGATACTATGCCCCAGTGGGCAGGTTCATCATGGTACTTCCTTCGCTACTGCGACCCCAACAACACCGAAGAATTTGCTTCAAAAGAAGCTCTTTCATACTGGATGAATGTTGACTGGTACAACGGTGGTATGGAGCATGTAACACGCCATATGATTTATTCACGCTTCTGGCACAAGTTCCTTTATGATTTAGGCCTTGTTCCCACAAGTGAGCCTTATGCAAAGAGAACTGCACAGGGACTTATCCTTGGACCTGATGGGGACAAGATGAGTAAGAGTAAGGGTAATGTTGTTGACCCCAACGACGTTGTTGACCTTTACGGTGCTGATGTACTCCGCTCATACGTACTTTTCATGGGTGACTATGAGCAGGCAGCTCCCTGGAACGAAAGCAGCATGAAAGGCTGTAAGAGATTTCTTGACCGCGTTTGGGAGCTTCATACAAAGCTTGTTGAAGGTGATACCTACAGCGATGCTCTTACAAGCAGTATGCACAAGACTATCAAAAAGGTTTCAAACGATATAGAAAGTATGAAGTTTAATACAGCTATTGCAGCGCTTATGACTCTTGTAAACAAGATTTACGAGGTAGGCAGTGTGAACAAGGCTGAATATAAGACACTTCTCACACTCCTCAATCCCTTCGCTCCTCATATGACTGAAGAGCTTTATCATGAACTCTTTGGAGGAATTCTTTCGGAGGGTAGCTGGGTAGAGTATGACGAAGCACTTTGCATTGATTCTACTGTTGAAATCGTTGTGCAGATTAACGGCAGAGTAAAGGCAAAGATGGTTGTTGACGCTAATATAAGCCGCGAAGATATGGAGAAAGCGGCTATGGAAAACAGTGAGGTTAAAGAGCTTGTCGGAACACAGAGCGTGGTTAAGGTTATTACAGTCCCCGGAAAGCTTGTAAATATCGTTGTGAAGTAGGGAGTTAATATTATGAATTACAAAAGTACACGTGATAATAATGTAAGTGTGAAAAGCTCCGAGGCTATTGCAAAGGGTCTTTCATACGAGGGTGGCCTCTTTATTCCCGAGAGCATTCCCCAGATTTCTATCAGCAATATAGAATATATGGCTGATATGACATACACCGAGCGCGCAAAGGAAGTTTTGGGTAGATTTCTCACTGATTTTACCGAGGAAGAGCTTGAAAAATGTATAACTTCTGCCTATACAAAGGAAAAGTTTGAAACAAACTCTATTGCTCCCGTTTATAAGCTCAACGACTTTCAGTATGTTCTTGAGCTTTGGCACGGACCTACTTGTGCATTCAAGGATATGGCACTTCAGATTCTTCCGCACCTTCTCACAACATCTGTTAAAAAGCTTGGAATTGAAAAGGAAATTTTAATCCTCGTTGCAACAAGCGGTGACACAGGTAAGGCGGCTCTTGAAGGATTTAAAAATGTTAATGGAACAAAAATCGTTGTATTTTATCCCGATGATGGCGTGAGCCAGATTCAGCGTCTCCAGATGTGTACCCAGGAGGGTAACAATGTATTTGTAAGTGCAGTAAATGGTAACTTTGACGATGCGCAGAACGGTGTAAAGGAAATATTTACCGACAACGAATATGCAAATGAGCTTGATAAAGTAAATATTTCTCTTTCTTCAGCTAATTCTATCAACTGGGGAAGACTTGTACCGCAGATTGTTTACTATTTTTCTGCATATTGCGATATGGTAAAGGGAGACGAAATCAAAGTGGGAGATGAGGTTAATATCTGTGTTCCCACAGGTAACTTCGGTAATATTCTCGCCGCATATTATGCAAAGAAAATGGGACTTCCGATTAAGAAGCTCATCTGTGCATCAAACAAAAATAAGGTTCTTACCGATTTTATAAGAACAGGCGTATATGACAGAAACCGTGATTTCTATACCACAACATCTCCTTCAATGGATATTCTTATCTCATCAAATCTTGAAAGACTTCTGTATATGATTTCAGACGGTAATGCAAAGCTTGTAAAAGATTATATGGATAAGCTCAAGAAAGACGGATGCTACACGGTAAGCGATGAAATCAAGGAAAAGATTTCCGAAAGCTTCTTTGGCGGATGGGCAGATGAGGAAAGCTCTGCTATGGCAATTAAGGAGACTTACGAAAAATTCAGTTATGTAACAGATACGCATACAGCAGTTGCAGTAAGCGTTCATAACGATTACGTAAAAGAAACAGGGGATAACACAAAAACAATTATTGCATCAACAGCAAGCCCCTTCAAGTTCAATGCCGCAGTACTTTCCGCACTCGGTGAAGATACAGACACCGCCGACCTTGATGAGTTCAGGCTTCTTTTGAAACTTGCCGAGGATTACGAGCTTCGCGTGCCTTCTTCTCTTTCAGAACTTGAAGAAAAAGAAGTGCGCTTTGAAATGGTTTGTGACAAAAATCAGATGAAAGCTGTCATAAACGAGTTTATTAAAAATTAAAAAAGGCTACTGCGTCAACTATTACCATTAACTTAAAATATACACAGTGCGGGCTGTTCCCTTGTAATGGTAATAGTATGATTGCAGTAGCCTTTATCAGTGGAAATTCAAAATGCCTTCGCTTTATGAATTTCTAAATCGCACCCTCTGGTGCATTAAAGAATACTGTTAGTTACAGCATTCTCTCTGGCAAAAGGTTTCACAACCTGTTTCTGAAACCTTCTTGGCGTTTGGACCGCCAACATAGATGTGTTCTGCCATACATTCGTTATCAGTGTTGTGGTGAACACAGTTCTCGACAACGCATTTTACGCCGCCTAAGGGTCTGTCTGAGTTTTTGCAAGACATCTCTATCACTCCTGACTTAAATTGTAAAACAATGTATTAAAAAAGGTCATAGACCAATTTTAATGCAAAGCTTACAAGCGTATTTTGTGTAAATAAACTATTTATATTCGGAGAAGATTATGGCAATTTTTGCACTTAGTGACCTTCATCTGCCGCTTGGAATAAATAAGCCAATGGACATTTTCGGCTACAGATGGGACAATTATGTTGAGAAAATTGAATATGAATGGAAAAGACTTGTAGGGGAAGAAGATTTTGTAATAATAAATGGTGATTTCAGCTGGGCGACATATCTTTCAGAGGCACTTAATGACTTTAAATTTATTGAGGCATTGCCCGGCAAAAAGCTTCTTTCCAAGGGTAATCACGACTACTGGTGGGAAACGCTTACGAAAATGAATGAGTTTCTTTCGGCAAACGATATTAAAAGCGTAACCTTTATGCAAAACAATGCCATTTTGTGTGGCGGTGTTGCAGTATGTGGAGCAAAGGGCTGGATTTCGCCCAATGATAACTCTTTTAAAAAAGAGGACGAGAAGATTTACCGCCGCGAGCTTATGCGTCTTGAAGCATCGCTTAAGGAAGCTAGCACCCTTTCTGACACGATTATTGCAGCGCTTCATTTTCCGCCCGACAGCAAGTATATGGAGGTTATAAACCGCTATAATGTGGAGCGGTGCGTTTTTGGGCATCTGCACGGAAAAAGGGCAGATGATTATATTGTTTCCTCTCCCAAATGCACTCTTGTTTCAGCGGATTACCTCAAATTCGCCCCAATACGTATAATTTGATGGAAAATATTGAAAAAACACTTGCAAAAATAACCAAAATATGATATAAATGTATTTTGATATAAACTTTATAAATATATAATTTTTAAGGTCTTTAACAATAGGAGGAGACAGGTATGAAGGTATTAAAGGTTGAGCAGCGCGAAGACAAGAGAATGTATCTCGAAATCGAAATCGACAGCGCGCAGTTTGAAGAAGCAATGGAAAGAAGCTACAAGAAGAATGTTAAGCAGATTAACATTCCCGGCTTCAGAAAGGGTAAAGCACCCAGAAGAATTATTGAAAAATACTACACTGAGGCAATTTTTTATGATGATGCAATTAACTTTGCAGTGCCCGGTGCATATGATAAAGCAGTAGAGGAAAGCGGTATTGAGCCTGTTGAAATGCCTGAAATCGACATCGTTAAGCTTGAAAAGGGCGAAAACTTTGTGTTCAGCGCACTCGTTACAGTTCGTCCTGAAGTTACTCTTGGTGAATACAAGGGTTTAACTGCTGAAAAAGATGTCAATACTGCAAGTGATGAAGAAGTAGAAGCAGAAATCAAGAAGCTTCAGGAAAATGCTGCAAGCATCGAAACAGTAACAGAAGGCAGCATTGCAATGGGTGACAAGGTTGACCTTGACTTTGAAGGCTTTGTTGATGAAGTAGCTTTTGAAGGTGGCAAGGGCGAGCACTACAGCCTCGTTCTCGGTTCAAATAGCTTCATCCCTGGTTTCGAAGAGCAGATTGCAGGCAAAACTATCGGTGAGGACTTTGATGTAAATGTAACTTTCCCCGAAGAATACCACGCTGAAGATCTTAAGGGCAAGGCAGCAATATTCAAGTGTAAGGTTCATTCAGTAGAGAAGAAGAATCTTCCCGAGCTTGATGACGAATTTGCAAAGGACGTAAGCGAATTTGATACTCTTGATGAACTTCGTGCAGATTGCAAGAAGAATCTTGAAGAGAAGAAGGAAGCAGAAGCACAGCGTAAGTTTGAAGATGCTGTTATAGATATCGCTGTTGAAAATGCAACAGTTGAAATCCCCGAATGTATGGTAAATAGCCAGATTGAAAATCAGATTCAGGACATTTCTTACAGACTTCAAAGCCAGGGTATGCCTCTTGAACAGTACCTTATGTACACAGGTATGACAATGGAAGCACTCCGAGAGCAGCTCAAGGAGACAGCTGAAAAGACTGTTAAGGGTCAGCTTGTACTTGCTGAAATTGCAAAGGCAGAAAATGTTGAGGTTACTGACGAAGATATTGATGCTGAATTCAAGAAGATGGCTGATATGTACGGTATGGAAGTAGAAAAGGTTAAGGAGCTTATGGGTGCAAACCTTGAAGCACTTAAGGCAGACCTTAAGACACAGAAGACAGTTTCTATAATCGTTGATGCAGCAAAGGCAGGCAAGGCAAAGAAAGCTCCTGCAAAGAAGGCAGCTCCAAAGAAGGAAGAAGCAGCAGAAGAAAAGAAGGCAGCTCCCAAGAAGACCACAACAAAGAAGACTGAAACTGCAGAGAAGAAGCCTGCTGCAAAGAAAACTACTACAACAAAGAAGCCTGCTGCAACTGCAGAAAAGAAGACAACAACAAAGAAGACAACCAAGAAAGACGCAGAGTAATTTCTAATCAAAAGATAACAAAAAATGAATAAGGAGGATGCAAAATGAGCTTGGTTCCATATGTAATTGAACAGACAGGTCAGGGAGAAAGGTCATACGATATTTTCTCAAGACTTCTTAAAGACAGAATAATATTCTTTGGCGACGAAGTGAACGATCAGACCGCAAGTATTATCGTTGCACAGATGCTTTTTCTAGAAAGCGAAGATCCAGACAAAGATATTATGCTTTACATCAATAGCCCCGGTGGTAGCATTACTGCTGGTATGGCAATTTATGACACGATGAATTATATCAAATGTGATGTATCAACAATATGTGTTGGTATGGCGGCAAGTATGGGTGCATTCCTTCTATCCGCAGGAGCTAAGGGTAAGCGCCTTGCACTTCCTAACAGTGAAATTATGATTCATCAGCCTCTCGGCGGAATGCAGGGTCAGGCAACTGATATCAAGATTCACGCTGACAGAATTATCAGAATGAAGGATAAGCTTAACCATATCCTTAGCGAGAATACAGGCCGTCCTCTTGAGGAAATCGTGCGCGATACCGAGCGCGACAACTTTATGTCCGCGCAGGAAGCGCTTGACTATGGCTTGATTGACAAAATCATTACTGCAAGATAAATTTTAACTATTTATGCTTATGGCTACGCTGGAGCGTAGCCATAAACTTTATTTATCTTCTGATAGGAAGGATTGATTATATTGCAGAAAAACGACGAAAATCAGATTAAATGTTCCTTTTGCGGAAAAACTCAAGAAGAGGTAAACAGGCTTGTTTCAGGTCCTGGTGTATATATTTGCGATGAATGTATCGACGTCTGCATTGAAATAATGGACGCTGAATACGATCTTCCTGAAGAAAAGGATGACTTTCTTCAAAGCAATGTGAGCTTTGAAGATGCTCCTGCTCCAAAGGAAATAAAGAAAATACTTGATGACTATGTAATCGGTCAGGAAAAGGCTAAAAAGAGCCTTGCTGTAGCAGTTTACAATCATTATAAACGTATAAATTCAAAGATTGACACACATGGTGTAGAGCTTCAGAAAAGCAATATTCTTATGGTTGGACCTACAGGCAGCGGGAAAACCCTTCTTGCGCAGACTCTTGCAAAAGTGCTCAAGGTGCCCTTTGCTATTGCTGATGCAACAAGCCTTACCGAAGCAGGATATGTTGGTGAGGACGTTGAGAATATTCTTCTCAAGCTTATTCAGGCGGCAGACTACGATATTAAAAAGGCAGAACGCGGAATTATCTATATCGACGAAATAGACAAAATCACCAAAAAGAGTGAAAATGTATCAATCACCCGTGATGTAAGCGGTGAAGGTGTTCAGCAGGCACTTCTCAAAATACTTGAGGGTACGGTTGCATCAGTTCCTCCGCAGGGTGGAAGAAAGCATCCTCATCAGGAGCTTTTGCAGATTGATACAACAAATATTCTCTTTATATGCGGAGGCGCATTTTCAGGACTTGACAAAATTATTGAAAAGCGCGTAGGTAAGCAAGGCGTAGGCTTTGGTGCAGAGGTAAAGAGCAAAACGAAGCGTGATGTGGGTGAGAGCTTTAAGCACGTTGAACCGCAGGACCTCTTAAAATTCGGTCTCATTCCTGAATTTGTAGGTCGTGTTCCCGTTGTGGTAACACTTGACCAGCTTGACGAAGAAGCACTCAAAACAATTCTTACAGAGCCTAGAAATGCACTCGTAAAACAGTACGCAAAGCTTTTTGAAATGGACGGGGTAGAGCTTGAAATAAAAGAGGATGCACTCTCATTTATTGCTAAAAAAGCAATTGAGCGTGATACGGGAGCGCGCGGACTCCGTGCAATAGTGGAGGAAATTTTATCCGATGCGATGTATGAAATCCCCTCCGACAAGGATATCAAAAAAGCTGTATTTACAAAGGAAGTTTTTGAAGGTACGGCAGCTCCTCAACTTATAAAAAAGAAAAAGAAAGTTCAGGAAGAAACAGAAGAAACTGCGTAAAAACTTAGTGGGCTGTGACCAGAATTGTCACAGCCCAAACATATAGGTGATACAAATGACGTATAAAACTACACAAAAATGTTGCTATTTGGGATATGTCATTCAAGCAATAGCGATTAACTTTTTGCCGCTTCTGTTTGTTATGTTTCAGAACATATACCATCTCAGCTATGCGCTTATCGGAACGCTTGTAGCGGTAAATTTCCTCACGCAGTTATGTGTTGATGTATTTTCGGTATTCTTTCTTGATAAAATCGGATACAGAAAGTCAGCCGTAATATCACAGCTTTGCTGTACATCCGGTTTTATATTAATTACGATTTTGCCGGAAATTATAACACCTTATCTTGGATTGTGCATCGGTGTTATACTCTATTCTATCGGTGCAGGTCTTATCGAAGTGGTTATAAATCCCATTGTAGCAGGACTTCCCGAAGAATGCGGCGGAAACTTCGTGCTTACACATTCTTTTTATTCGTGGGGGCAGTTGTCGGTAGTTCTTTTAACTACGTTAGCACTGAAAATCCTCGGAGAAACCTCGTGGAAATTAATAGCGTGGTTGTGGGCGATACTTCCTCTCGTAAACGGAATTATATTTCTGAAAACACCCGTTTCTCCGCCGCCACCCGAAAAGAAAAGAGTGAGGGTGTCATCACTTTTTACAAACAAATCATTTATAGGCGTTCTTATCCTTATGATATGTGCAGGTGGTAGCGAGCTTGCTATGGCACAGTGGGAATCAACCTTTGCACAGAATGCATTGGGAATCGACAAAACGCTCGGTGACCTTTTTGGACCGTGCCTTTTTGCATTGTTTATGGGAATAGGAAGGCTGATATACGGCATTTATGAAAAACGTTTGAATTTCAAAATTTATTCAACAGCTTGCTGCGTTTTGTGCCTTTTGTGCTATTTGACGGCAGCTCTTTCAAAAAATCCGTATATTTCGCTTGCAGGATGCTCTCTTTGCGGTTTTGCAATCAGCACTCTCTGGCCGGGAACGGTTGAGCTTGCCTCAAGAAAAATTCCAGACGGAAGCGGGGCAATGTTCAGTGCTGTAGCAATTTTCGGTGATATCGGATGCTCCGCAGGACCTTTTATTACAGGACAAATTGCATCTATGAGTGTTTTTGGCGAAAATTCGCTGCGGGCAGGCTTACTAATAAACATAATTTATCCAATTATTTTTATATTAGTTGTAAGAAAGCTTATAAAAAAATAGTTATTGCAAGGCTGTGGCCAAGGCAATAACTATTTTTTTTCAATAAAGTTAATATTCTCTATTCCTGGAAATTTCGATGAAATTTTGATCAGCTTTTTCTTTACTCTGGTAAATTCTTTGCCTGAAAGGGGAGTAGGCTGATAATTATTGTGTGTTGATACTGATGAAATTGAGCAGGGGATAACGGATACATGCTCCTTATCAAGAATCTCGCCGTCGCGCAGTACGAAAACCTGCTTGAAAATCATACTGTCTTTATCGACGGGGTTTTTGTTGCCGCCGAAGCAGAAGTTTCCAAGACTGTAGAGTATGTATTTCCCCTTATATTTTTCAATTCCCTGAAGAACGTGGGGGTGATGCCCGATTACGAGGTCAGCACCATTATCAATAGCGGCGTGTGCAAGGTCAATCTGCTCTGCGTTGGGAGAGTATGTACGCTCCTCGCCCCAGTGGAAAACTGCTATCAATAAATCAACATTTCGCTCTTTAAGTAGATTTATGTTTTGAATAACCTCTGCTTTTCCGCCGTATCTCTGTGTGTTTGTTCCCACAAAACCTATCTTAATGCCATTCTTTTCGGCAACTGCAATATCGCTGCCCTCAAAATTTATTATTTCGTTTTCAGTGAGGATTTTTTTCGTATCCTCAAAGGCGATTTCACCGTAGTCTCTTGAATGATTGTTGGCAAGATTTGCAACCTCAACCGATGACTCGGTAAGAATTTTCACATAGTCGGGATTTGTCCTGAAAGCAAATTCTTTATCCGCACGGGTCCCTCTGCCTGAAATACAACCCTCGTAATTTATTACTGTGAAGTCATCTGCCTCGAAATACTTTTTCACATTCTCAAAGAAGTAGGAATAATCGTTTCCGTTTCCTCTCAAGACTTCCTCAAAGGTACCTGAGCCACTAGAATTAGCGTCGGTACCGAAGAAGCAGTCTCCGACAGCGGTTATTGATATTGCGGTAGCTCCGTCTCCCAAAGCCTCGTCTGTAATAGTGTCATTACTTCTTGCGTGATAAATCAATAAATTAAATATCTGCGCCATAATTAAAACTGCAAGAAAAAAGGAGCATAGAAATATAATCAGCTTTTTCACAACAATCCCTCCCTTCAAAAACCATATAATAATTATATATTATATGTCTAAAATTGTCAAACAAGAAGAAAAAAAGGTATCCGCCAGATTTGGCGGATACCTTTCTAATTCTGCTATTTCAGTAATTCATCATATGTGGTATCCAATATTTCTTTTATGGCTTTTAACTGCGTTGCATATATGTGCTGAATACCACGCTCTATTTTAACGAGTGATTCCCTCGTTATATCTACTCCCATGAGTTGCATTTTACTGACAATTTCAGTTTGCTTAATTTTCTTTTGCTTTCTGATGGCTTTAATATTGTTTCCGATTGAAATGCTATCCTGTTTGATTTTTTGTTCTCGCATAATAATATACCTCCCGAAAAAAGAACTAAAACAAGCACTTTTTCTTGATTGTATATTTATTATGTGATATAATGGGACTGATATAAGTCCACTTTTTAGTGAGGAAATTTATGGATGGAAGTAAAATCGAATTGATGTCAGGTAATTTTGGGAGAGATTCATGGGCAACGGAGAACATTTTAATGAAGAGGGTGAAAGGATAGAGTGCCTTTGTGATGAGTGTTACTATATGATATGTTGTCTGGTTATGAAGGGATATGATAATTGTGATGACTGAAAAGCTCTAATATGTCCGCGAAAACAAAAATAAAAGGCAGTGAGGATTTTATCCTTACTGCCTGTATCGTTTGCAACAGTTTGGGGACAACAGTTTGGGGACGGGGCAGTTTTTGTTACATTTCAAAAACCCACAAAAAAGCAGACACACCGCTTTGATGTGTCTGCTTTGTCATTCATAATAGAATTACTTGCTTGCTTCTTCGATAGCAACTGCACAAGCAACTGTCATACCAACCATGGGGTTGTTACCTGCACCGATAAGTCCCATCATTTCAACGTGAGCGGGAACTGAAGAAGAACCTGCAAACTGTGCGTCAGAATGCATTCTGCCCATTGTATCTGTCATACCGTAGGAAGCAGGACCTGCTGCCATATTATCGGGATGAAGTGTACGGCCTGTACCGCCACCTGATGCAACGGAGAAATACTTCTTGCCAAGCTCGATACATTCCTTCTTGTATGTACCTGCAACGGGATGCTGGAAGCGTGTGGGATTAGTTGAGTTACCTGTAATAGATACGTCAACCTTTTCCTGATGCATGATTGCAACACCTTCACGAACATCGTCTGCACCGTAGCAACGAACCTTTGCACGGGGACCGTTTGAATAAGCCTTTTCGCTTACGATTTCAAGCTTGCCTGTCATATAGTCAAACTTTGTTTCAACGAATGTGAAACCGTTGATTCTTGAGATAATCTGTGCAGCGTCCTTACCAAGACCGTTAAGAATAACCTGAAGAGGTTCTTTTCTTACCTTGTTAGCGCTGTTTGCGATACCGATAGCACCCTCTGCAGCAGCGAATGACTCGTGACCTGCAAGGAAAGCAAAGCACTTTGTCTCTTCGCGCAGAAGCATAGCAGCAAGGTTGCCATGACCAAGACCAACCTTACGGTCGTCAGCAACAGAGCCGGGGATACAGAATGCCTGAAGACCTTCACCGATAGCTTCAGCAGCGTCAGCCGCCTTTGTGCAGCCCTTCTTTATAGCGATAGCTGTACCTGTGATATATGCCCAGCAAGCGTTTTCAAAGCAGATGGGCTGAATACCCTTAATAAGATTATATACGTCGATACCCTTATCGTCACAAATTTTCTTTGCTTCTTCGAGAGAGGCAATATCGTACTTATTAAGAGC
>JAZNTQ010000091.1:0-8793 GCA_045591865.1 Clostridia bacterium | reverse complement strand
AGCAGGGTTAAAGAACTTCTTACAGAGGCGGGACTTGAGTTTGTAGCAGTGTATAATGCGCTGACACATAATGAGCCTGACGGAGAAAGTGAAAGAATATACTTTGTGGCAAGAGAAAAACAAAAGTAATAAAATCAGAATGGAGAATATCATGGACAAGCAAAACAATTTCAAACCCTATATTCCCGCAGACAGAGTTACTCCCGAGCTTACAATAACATCGGTTATCATGGGTATTATTCTTGCAGTAGTATTCGGTGCGGCAAATGCATATCTCGGACTGAGAGTGGGAATGACAGTTTCTGCTTCTATCCCTGCCGCGGTAATAGCAATGGGTGTAATTCGCGTTGTGATGCGAAAGAACTCAATTCTTGAAAGCAATATCGTACAGACTATCGGTTCTGCCGGCGAATCTCTCGCCGCAGGTGCAATTTTCACTCTTCCTGCTCTTTTTCTTTGGGCAGCCGAAGGTAAAATGGACAAGCCCGGTATTGCAGAAATTACAATAATAGCTCTTTTGGGCGGACTTTTAGGCGTATTCTTTATGGTGCCTCTTCGTAACGCCCTTATAGTTAAGGAACATGGTATTCTTCCCTATCCCGAAGGAACTGCTTGCGCAGAGGTTCTTCTTGCTGGTGAAGAAGGCGGCGCTAACGCATCAACCGTATTTGCCGGAATGGGTTTTGCTGCAATCTTCAAGTTCATTATCGACGGACTTAAGGCTGTTCCCAGTGAGATTTCGCTTCGTATCAAAGGTTTCGCAGGTGAAATCGGCACGCAGATTTATCCCGCCGTTATGAGTGTTGGTTATATCTGCGGACCGAGAATCTCATCTTACATGTTTGCCGGCGGCGTTCTCAGTTGGATGGTACTTATTCCTATGATGGTGCTTTTCGGCAAAGAGCTTATTCTCTATCCCGGCACCGCTCCTATCGGCGAAATGTTTGCTGCAGGAGGGGCTAGCGCAATCTGGAGTTCTTACATTAGATATATAGGCGCAGGCGCACTTGCTGCAGGAGGTATCATAAGCCTCATTAAATCTCTTCCTCTTATTGTACGCACATTCAGCGATGCAATCAAGGGCATGAAGGGCGGCGCTAAAATTCAGATTGACCGTACATCAGATGACATTAGCATGAAGTTGGTTCTTGCTGCAATAGCAGTTCTCACTCTTCTTGTATGGCTTGTTCCCCAAATTCCCGTTACTCTTCTCGGCGCGGTTATCGTAGTTGTATTTGGTTTCTTCTTTGCAACTGTTTCTTCAAGAATGGTTGGTCTTGTAGGAAGCAGCAATAACCCCGTTTCAGGTATGGCAATTGCTACGCTCCTCTTTGCAACACTTATTCTTAAGGCTACAGGCAGCACAGGTGTGGACGGAATGCAGGGTGCAATTGCAATCGGTTCAATTATCTGTATTATTGCAGCTATCTCCGGCGATACTTCGCAGGACCTTAAAACAGGCTACCTTCTCGGTGCAACTCCCAAGAAGCAGCAGGTTGCTGAAGTTCTCGGCGTAGTGGCATCTGCATTTGCAATCGGTGCTACGCTTTATCTTCTCGACAGTGCATGGGGCTTTGGTTCAGCCGAGCTTGGTGCTCCTCAGGCTACCCTTATGAAGATGATTATCGAAGGTGTTATGGACGCAAACCTTCCCTGGAATCTCGTTGCAATCGGTGTATGTATCGCAATAGTTGTTGAGGTTGTGGGAATTCCTGTCCTTCCTTTTGCTATTGGTGTTTATCTTCCCGTGCAGCTTAACGCTTGTATTATGGTAGGCGGTCTTATCAGACTTTTTGTTGACAAGCTTAAAAAACCCGAAGAAGAAAAAACTGCAATCACTAACGATGGTATTCTCTTCTGCAGCGGTATGATTGCAGGCGAAGGCATTGTAGGTATTCTTCTTGCACTCTTTGCAGTGTTCGGAATTGATAAGGCAATTGATATTTCAGGAAAGCTTGGTTTTTCAGCTCCTGTAGCAAACATCGCAAGTCTTATTGTGTTTGCACTTGTAATTCTTTCTGTTCTTAAATTTTCTGTATTTAAGAAGCGTAACAAGTAACGATGAAAAAGAAAGAAATAATATCAGAGAACTATCTTGAAAAAGTTCCGTGCAGAAGTTCATATATAAAATGGTCACAGTCGGAAGACGGAAAAGTAACCCTTGAGATTGAAAACACAGGTTTCTTCAACCGTCTTGCACAAAAATTCTTTAACAAGCCTAGGGTTTCCTACATTCATCTTGACGCTACTGGAAGCTTTGTATGGCCTCTTATAGACGGAGAAAAAGATATTTTCACTCTCGGCGAAGCGCTTAAAGAAAAATTTGGAGAAGAATGTGAACCTCTTTATGAAAGACTTGCAAAATTTTTCCAGATACTTGATAGTTACAACTTTATAACATTCAAATAAAGAGCAGCTCGGCACTACGGTGTCGAGCTGCTCTTTATGGTTTCATTGATTTCCTAATTTCTTTTTTCTGCGTTTTTCAAGTTTTTCATCCACTATAGAATATACGACAGGGATAACAAACAAAGTAAGGAATGTGCCAACCGTCAGTCCTCCTACGAGAGCAACAGCCAGCGGTTGCATCATAACTCCTCCGCCTTCAGAATTAAGTGCCATAGGCAAAAATCCTAATATAGATGTAAGCGAGGTCATAAGAATAGGACGCATTCTCACAATACCAGCATTTACAACTTGTTCAATTCTTGGCATATCAGGGTTTTCACGTTTTTGGTTATTTATGAATTCAATAAGAACGATTGCATTATTAACAATTATACCTATGAGCATTAATATTCCTATGCAGCTTATAACTGACAGGGGTGTTCCTGATACAACAAGTCCGAGAACAACACCAATCATTGCAAGAGGAAGTGTACATAGAATTATAAACGGATGTATAAGGTTTTCAAACTGTGCCGCCATTACCATATACATAAGGAGAATTCCCAAAAGTATTGCGGTAAGGAGTGAGGACATCGCTTCAATCATCATTTCATATGCACCGGATGATTCCTGTGAAACTCCATCTATTACTCCTACCTGAGACTCAAGAGCTTTGTTGAATTCTTTTGTTACAGTTCCTAAATCGCTTCCATAAATTTTACCTGAAAGAGTAACTACTCTCTTCTGGTCAATACGTGTAAGGGTCGTTTGCCCCTGTTCGATACGTATATCTGCAATGTCTGAAAGAGTCACCCACTGACCTGCAGGAGATTTAATCTGCAATGTTTTCAGTTGCTCATAGTTCTCTACATAATCTTTAGGGTAAACAACCTTTATATCATACTCGGAGCCTCTGTCGGTAAATTCGGACGCCTTGCTTCCGTTTAGGATACCGTTTACTATATTTGCTGCATAGGCTGTGTTAATTCCATAACGTGCTGCGAGGTTTTTATCGAGTTCTATACGGACTTCAGATTTTGTGTCGCTGATAGACGTCTCAGTTTCTGTAACTCCTTTAACACCTGCAAGAACTTTTTGAGCCTTCAGCACGTAATCCTCAAGCGCATCATCATCATTCGATGTAAAGCGGAAGCTAACCTCATCCGACGCCATTGATAAGCTTTGACTTGATGCTTCGATAGACACCTCTGCCCCTGTTACGTCCGAAAGCAGATTCCTTACCGTTTGAACTGCGTCAGTTGTCGTAGTTTTTCTGTCTTTCGAAAGCGTAAGAGTAACTGTAGCCTGATTAGCGTCTGAACTACCTAATGCAGCCATCATACCGCCAGAGCCAACACTGCTGGAAATGGTTTCTATGTCCTCAAAACTCTTAACTTTGTTTTCTATCTCGTTTACAATCTTATCGGTTGTTTCAAGTTGCGAGCCTTGAGGAAGCTCAACACTGATTGAAATTGTTCCTTCGTCGCTCAACGGCATCAGAGTCATGCCTTTTATAGAAAGAACAATAAGACTTAACACGAAAATTGCCATAACGCCTGCAAGAAATGATTTCCTGTGTACGAGCAAATAACGAAGCGTTTTTTCGTATATGCCGTAAAGGAAGTTCATCATTTTGTCAAAGGGTTCGAGCACAAAAGCAAATGTGCTATTCCGCTGCTCAATATTATCTATTTTGGAAGTAAGCATCGGGACAATAAGTATTGTTGCAAGAAGTGAAGCTGTCTGTGAAAATACGATTGAAAAGGCAAGTTGCTTGAACATTATTGCCATCATATTGTCAAGGAACAAAAGAGGAACATATACAATGCATGTTGTAAGAACAGATGCTACAACTGCTCCGATGACCTCACTTGTTCCTTTCATCGCACCGCTTTTTGCATCGTCGCCATAGGTTTTGCGTCTTCGGAAAATATTTTCAAGAACAACTACGGCATTATCTACAAGCATTCCTACTCCAAGCGCCAAACCGCCTAGCGATACAATATTGAGTGTCATTCCCGACATATACATACCAATAAAGGTTGTAACAATTGAAATCGGCATCGAAACGCCTATTACAAGTGCATTTCTCGCGTTTCCAAGAAAAAGAAACAACACTATAATTGCGAGGAGACCGCCAATCATCGCACTTTCTGCAACTGATGCAATTGAGTCCTCTATGTAGCTCGCCTGCTCCATTGTAATATTGAAACTGAATTTCGGATGCTGAGCTTTTATTTCTTCAAGCGCATCAATTACACCGTTAACAACATCTACCGTATTTGCATCTGACTCACTGCTGACAGAGATTGAAATTGAATTTTCTCCGTTTATTCTCGAAATAGTTGCTTTGTCAGAATATGTATCATTTACCGAAGCGATATCTTTGATATAAACTACCTGTCCCTGCGTAGTTGTAAGCGGAACAAGTCCTATATCAGATACTTTATTGAATTCTGCCATCATTCTTACGGAAAGGTCTTTTTTATTCGCCTGTGTTTTTCCCGCCGGGAGATTTGTATTCTGGGTTGCAACAGCAGTAATTATATCGCTGAATGACATATTGTAACCGTGAAGCTTTTCGGGAGAAACTTCGATCTCGATTACACGGTCCTGTCCGCCGCTGATATTTACGGAAGCTACTCCACCTGCTGATTTTATTTTATGTTCAACATTGTCTTCTATAAACTGTTTGGTCTGAATCAGGTCGTATCCCTCGTAGGACACTGACATCATCATTGTCGCCATAGAGTTCATATCGAGTTTCAGGACAGTTGGTTCACTTGCATCCTCCGGAAGTATCATTGAAATCATATCAATATTGTTCTCGATGGTGTTTACCGCCTCGTCGATGTCGGTGTTATTGGTAAACTGTACCATTACAAGCGACATACCCTCCATAGACTGGCTTTGCATTGTGTCAAGTCCTGATACCGATGCAACTGCGTCCTCAATAGGTTCAGTAATAAGGGTTTCTATTTCCTCTGAACCTACGTTTGAATATGTTGTCATGACGATTGCCATTTTAAGATCCATTTCCGGCATTGCATCTATAGGAATCATTGAAAGCGAATATGCGCCTATAACAACCATAATAAGAATTACCATTGTAACGGCAATCGGTCTTTTTACCGATAATTCATGTAGTTTCATTAATATCCGCCTTCCTTACTTCACAATTCTTACTTTGTTGTTTTTCTCTGACAGATATTCTTTACCTGAAACGATAACTTTGTCGCCTTCTTTAAGACCTGAAATTATTTCTGTATACTCATCTGTAATTATACCTGCATTCACTTTTGTCTTCTTTGCCGTATCTTTATCTGCAAGATAAACGTACTTGCTGGTGTTATTATCCTCCAGTATCGCATCAGAAGGAACAACAAGCGCACCCTCTGAAGCATTTAATGTGAGTGTTACATCGGCAAACATTCCGTCTTTTATAGTTGAGTCGGAATTATCTATCACTACGCCAATCTGGTAAAGTCCCGTTTGGGGATTTTTTGTAGAGCTTACAGTTGTAACCTTGCCTTCAATCTCTTTTTCTATAGTTTTAATTTTAACGATGGCTTTTGTATCTTCCGTGATGTGCGCGATTACTGATTCAGTCACATTGATTTGAGCCTCGATAGCATCTGTTGATTTTATTGCAAAAATTTCTACACCCGGGGAAACAAACTGTCCAATATTTGCATTTCTGTTTGAAATATACCCTGAAATCGGAGCGCGCACAACTGTATTATTAAGAGCGTTTCGCGCCGAATCAACGGCTACTGACGCGCTGTTTAAGTTTGCCTGTGCAGCTGCTTTGTTTTCCTCGAGCACAACACCTAATGTAACGTCATAGTTTCCTTGAGCACTGTCTAAATTTATCTGCGCATTTTCATAACGTGTAACTGCACTATCGTACACGCTCTTGCTGATAGCTCCGTTTTCATAAAGAATTTTCTGATTCTCATAGTTAATTTTTGCATTATTATATTCTATTTTTGCAGAATTAAGAGCAGTTTCAAGCTGAATTTTTGTCTGTTGAGCCGTACCATTCGTTATGCTATTATACTGTGCGGATGCTGCTCCATAGGCTGCGTTTGCCTGATTGTACTGCGTGCGGTAGTCAGTGTCATCAATTTCAAGCAGGACATCTCCTTTTTCTACGTAGTCTCCTATCTTAACGTAGACTTTCTTTGCCTGTCCTCCCACCTTTGCAGAAACGCTCGTATATTCCGAGGCCTTTACTTCACCCGTATATGTAACTGTATTTTCAATAGTTCTTCTCTCTGCTTCGGCAACTGTTACATTAACTGCTGCGCTGTTTTGGGAAGAAGATACAGTTTCTTTATTTTTTCCGCAAGCTGTCATTAGAATAACAGGGATAAGCGCAAGTGAAAGAGTCTTTAATCTGTTCATTTTTTCATATCCTTTCTGTTTTACTGTCTTAAACCTATTGTCGTTTCATAGCGATACTTTTCCACCGCAAGTTTATATGTAAGTTTCGCATTTTCAAGTTCTATTTTTGCGGAAGTAACGCTGTTCATTGCGCCCGTAAGTTGAATGTTTGTTACCATACCAAGCTGGAATTGAATTTGCATAATATTATACTCCTGCTCACGCAGAGCAAGGTTTTCCTCTGCAAGCATCAGTGAATCTTTAGCATCGAGAATTTCATTATAGCTTGAGTTAACAGAAATAGCTATAAGCTTTTTTGTGTTGTTATATGTTACCTCGCTCTGGACCATACTCTGTTGTGCCGAAGAATAGGTGGCAGAGTCATAGCCGAATGCTCTTGCTATATTTTCCGTTTTCTGCGCCAATGTCAATGCGGACTTTAACATATAGACGTCGTAGCGGGTTTCCATAGCCTTTTGTGTATCTTCCAAAAGGTTTGTCTCGAACTCTATGTACTCTATGTCGTCTGTAAGGTTAAGAATGAAATCATCTTCCTCTATAAAAATTGCCGCCGCAAGACTTTTTTGTGCAAGAGAGAGGCTTCGTTTATACTTTCCACAGGCTGCCCTTGCTTGATTTAGGGTATATTTAGCATTATTCACATCAAGCAGAGAAACAAGTCCAAGTGAGTACTGCTGCATAATTGCATTATAATTGTTAAGTGCAATCTCATACGCTTCTTCACAGCTTTCAAGCACTCTTTCTGCTTGTTTTACACCATAATACTGCCTTGTTATTGCGTATGAATTTGATGCAATGGTTTGTTCTTTTTCAAGCTTTGCCGACTCAACGCCAACGGCTGCTTGTTCAACAAAAAAACCGCGTTGAAGCTGGAATGCCGTTATACCTGAAGAAATCCTCACAGGAACTGATTTATTGTCTTCATATTTTTTTCTTGCCTCTTTCAGTTGCCTCTGCGCATCGGTGATTTTTATATCTGCGCTTTCATATGCAGGATCTTTTTCAAGCGCCATATTTATCGCATCCTGAAGACTGAGAGTATATACTGCTGCGGCGTCTTGTGCAAACGACTCTGATGCAAAAAAAGCCAGCATTATAATGCAGACTAATAATGAAGTTAGTCTTTTTTTCATAGAAAATCATCCTTTCTTATGTCATAAAACCTACTAAATATATTATATAGTAAATAAATCTAATTTCAATAACTTGTTTTCTTTTTTACAGTTTGTTTACAACTGTTTTCTTTTTTCGACAAAAAAGAAACTGCATTGACGCTGATGTCAATGCAGTTTGACTTATTTAGAAATTTTCATAATTTTGTATTCGATAACTCCCATGGGAGCTTCTACGGAAACCTTCTCACCTTTCTTGTGACCAAGGAGAGCATTTCCAACGGGTGACTCGTCTGAAATTTTGCCTTTCATCGGGTCGGCTTCTGTTGAGCCTACGATAAGATACTCTGTTGTTTCCCCATCC
Source organism: Clostridia bacterium (assembly GCA_045591865.1). Lineage (GTDB taxonomy): Bacteria > Bacillota > Clostridia > UMGS1883 > UMGS1883 > UMGS1883. The sequence continues at coordinate 522 of JAZNTQ010000091.1, read as the reverse complement.
TCTGTATCCTTCACAGTTACTCTAGAACCGATTGAAACTACATCCGTAGCAACCTCGGATTCATCAATAACCTCGGCATTCTTGAGCATATTTTCAATCTCGGAAATTCTTGCCTCGATTTCAGCCTGCTCATTTTTAGCTTCATCATATTCGCTGTTTTCAGATAAATCGCCAAAAGATTTCGCCATTTTAAGAGCTGCGGTATTTTCTTTTCTTCTTACAGTCTTAAGATTGTCAAGCTCATCCTGAAGTTTTTTCAAACCTTCGCTTGTAAGTAATACTTTTTTTGCCATTACAGCACTACCTCTTTTCATTTTATCCTTTAATGACACACTCTTAACATTATAGTATCAAATTGCTTTTGTGTCAAGCAAAAAAATCGTGTCCGCAACTTTATTTACATTAACCTCGGCATTCTTTCCTGGTATTTTTCCAAGAAGATTATACAAAACGAGTCCATTTGTTCCGCCGAGGCTTTTATCTATTTCTTTGATTTCTTTATCTGTAACTGCAACTTTTCTT
>JAZNTQ010000090.1:0-2662 GCA_045591865.1 Clostridia bacterium | reverse complement strand
CACGAAATAAAAAAACTTTTCATAGAATAGCTTTAATTTACTGTTAAAAGCTCGTTATTTCTTGAAACTGTCATCGTTTCTCATACGGTGTCAGTTTTGTGTTTAGTTGAATACGCTCATAATTGTAGAAATGAATGTATTCACCAAGGAGGAGGCGCGCCTCCTCCTTGGTCGCCGGTGTGTATCGATGAAGCCACTCAGATTTAAGTGTGCTAAAGAAATTTTCTGCACAAGCATTATCTAATGGCGTTCCCGGACTTGACATTGACGGCGTTATGTGGTAAGATTTTGTTAGCTTAAAATACCCCTCTGAAGTGTATTGAAAGCCTTGGTCACTGTGGAGCTGCAACTCTGCAGTGACCTCTCTTTTTGCTGCTTTAACTGTTTCGTAAACAAGATTGTTGTTATTTTCTGTTCCGACCTTGTACGCAACGACAAAACTGTCGTATAAATCCTTAATTACCGAAAGATAAACAAACCCCTCTTTTGTGGGTATGTATGAAATGTCCGTACACCATTTAAGGTTCGGTCGCTCGGCATAGAAGTTGCGTTCAAGTAGATTAGTATATCTGTGTATGCTTTCACAGTTCTGTACCCATTTGCGTTTTCTACGAGATTTAGAGAGCAAATTGTACTTATTCATTACACGCAGTACGGCTTTATGGTTCATTACAAGTCCGAATTCACGCAACAACCAAATCTGAACACGGCGGTAGCCGTATGTTTGCCGAGTTTTCTTTTGGCAATCTCGTATTAGTTCGCCTATCTGCTTGTCCGGATCTTCTTCATTTATTTTCTTTGTCCAAGCATAGTAACCGCTGCGAGATACTCCAAAGAAGATACACATATCTCGCACGTTATATTTATCTTTGAAACGGTGAATAACTCTATACTTTACGCTCACTTTCACTTCCTTTCCAATTCTCGAAGAAAATTTCGCAACAGTTCGTTTTCCATTTCAAGACGCTTAACTTTTTGCTCTAACTCTTCCGGTCTGTTTGTTGGGCGTCCGCGTTTCAGAGGTGCAATTTTACGCCTGTTTACCTCTGGTCTGCTTCCGCACCATGATTTTGCCGAATATGCACTAATCTTAAATCTGCGTGCTATGCTTTCATAGCTCTCGCCACTTTGATGAGCCTCTATTACCAATGTTTTGAAATTCTCCGGATATGCTGTTCTTCCTTTCTTGTTTCCCATACAAAAAACCTCCTGCAGTAGATATTTCTATTCTACTACAAGAGGTTTTTTATTTCAATGTCCGTTTTTACGGGTTCAGTTCAGAAAAACAGAACCGTTTTTTTAAAAATATATTGAAAAAAGATTTTACAAGTGATATAATGTCCATTGAATTAAAAAAACATTAATAATAACGATTTAGTTTGATATGGATAATAATAAAAGAGTAAAAATAGCTTGCTACTCTATGAATGTAGCAATGGCAGTAGTCGGTAATCTTCCGCCACTGCTTTTTGTAACCCTGCATGAAGCATATAATATATCCTACGGGTTACTTGGAATTTTGGTTTTGCTGAATTTTTCAACACAGCTTGCCATAGACGTCATATTTTCACTTTTCTCAAAGCGATTTAACATAAATATGACGGTTAAGCTCGCGCCGCTCATAGCGGTTATAGGTTTGCTAATATTTGCCGTATGGCCGATATTTATGCCTAAGCTTGCCTACATAGGATTTGTAATAGGAACGGTAGTATTTTCTGCTTCCGCCGGACTTGCGGAGGTGTTGTTGAATCCCGTGATTGCCGCGCTTCCGAGCGATAATACCGAGAGAGATTTGAGTATGCTCCATTCCACTTATGCATGGGGAGCAGTTTTCGTTATAGTTTTGGGAACGTTATTCCTCTTCTTTGTCGGTAAAGCTCAGTGGCAGTGGCTCATAGCGATTATGTCCTTGGTACCGCTGACGTCATTCTTCTTTTATTCATCAGCTACGCTTCCTAATGTTGAAACAGGCGAGAAGGCAGAAGGAATATCGGTATTCAGGAATAAAACGCTTTGGATATGTGTCGTGGGTATATTCCTCGGAGGTGCAATAGAGTGCACTATGGCACAGTGGTGTTCGGGCTATTGCGAGGTGGCTATCGGAGTGCCAAAGCTATATGGCGATCTGTTTGGTGTAGCGCTGTTTTCGGCGATGCTCGGACTTGGCAGAACCTTATATACCAAGCGAGGAAAAAATATAGAAAAGGTGCTTATATTAGGCGTTTGCGGTGCAAGCGTATGCTATTTTGTTGCCGCAGTATCTAATAATGCAATAATCGGACTTATGGCATGCGCTATTACGGGACTTTGCGCATCTATGCTATGGCCCGGAAGTATAATTGCCGTCTCTGACCGAATTCCGCACGGAGGTGTATTGATGTACGCCTTAATGGCCGCTGGCGGCGACCTTGGTGCATCTCTCGGTCCTGCAATAGTAGGAGCAATTACGGATAAAATATCCGCAAGCCCTAATATGACTTCCTATGCCGATAAGATTGGAGTAACAAGTGAGCAGCTCGGTATGAAGTGCGCGATGCTTATTGGTGTGGTATTCTCGCTTTTTGCAATTCCTATATTTATACATCTGTATAGAAATCGTAAGACTGCAAAAAAATAACCCAATTATATTTGCAAATAAAAAAGAGCAAACCGATGTTTGCTC
>JAZNTQ010000089.1:0-10928 GCA_045591865.1 Clostridia bacterium | reverse complement strand
AGAAAGAGCAAATGCAGCTTCTTCAAACTGGGGAACCATTTCGCCTTTTGTAAATGTGTAGCCGTCCTTTGTTGCGCCTGGGTCAGTGTTGTGTTCCTTCATAAGTGCATCGAAATCTGCACCTTCGCTTATTTTTTGAATAATCTCCTTTGCAAGAGCTTCGTCCTTTACAAGAATATGCTTTGCAGTTATATAAGTCTTGCGCACTTCGTCTTCATAAGCTTTGACGTCGTAGTCTTCACTTAGTTTCTGTTCATATATTTCATCAAAATATAAATTAGCTAAATATGACTTTTTAGCAAGTGTTTCAAGGTCGGTAGGTGAAATAGAATTTACTCTTGCAAACTCATAGAGGTCATTTTTACTGCCTATAGCTTCGCAAAAAGCAGTCCATTCCGCTTCAATTGCCTTAACGACATCCTCTCTCTTGTCAAAACCTGCCTTTTTTGCATCATCGCATACTGCGAAAAAGGTTTTGATGTTCATAAGAGCTTGATCTGTCTGTGCCTTTGCAGCGGGAACAGAGTTGATAGTGAGTGACTGCAGATTTCCGTAAGGAGAGTAATTGTCGCAAGCCTGACTCATATACTGCGGATCGGAATTCTGTATAACAAAGAAATTAAACATACCACCACTTATGGGAGAGGAGTTAATTTTAATAAGTGTCTTTGCCGAGAAGGAGTCAGTTGTAGAGGTATCAACACTGAAAGAAAGCTTTTCAGTTTTTTCACCAAGAAAAACGGTGTTAGTACTTGCATCCCACTGGACCTCTTTACCAAGAGCACTTGCAACTGCGCGCACGGGAAGATAGGTTGTTCCGTCGATGATAAACGGCTCAACGATGTTTCCATTGGCATCCTTTGGGAGTATCTGCTCGCCATCTACTACTATTTTTATATTGTTGTAAATTGCATTTACGGTTTTGGAAATACTGTCAGCAAAAACTGCACCCGAACTTACAACAACTGCTACGCAAACACCTGCAATAAATCCTTTTATTTTATCCTTGTTAAACATAAAAATTCACTCCTATACTATTAATAGATATATATAGCTATAATAACATATTAGAGAAAAGATTGCAACAGTACAAATAAGAATAAAACGAAAAATATGTCGTAATTTACAAAATATTAATACAATATATGTTGACCTCAAAATCAAATTTTGATATAGTATAAATGTAATTATTTGGAAGGAGTGGTTTTATGAAAACAACAGGTGTTGTAAGGCAAGTTGATGAGCTTGGGAGAATCGTTCTTCCCGTCGAGTTCAGAAGAACCCTGGGTATAGAAAAGCGTGATCCTATTGAAATCAATCTTGAAGGGGATATAATAACCTTGAAAGCATATAAGCCTTCGTGCATTTTTTGCGGAAGTGCGGAGAATATATTTATCTATCACGAGAAAAATGTGTGTGAAGGATGTATTGACGAGCTTAGAAAGAAGACAGTTTAAGGGGATTAAAATTATTCCTGGCAGAAGCCGTAAAAAGTGAGATTGAGTGAATCAATAATGAATGTTTTTATAATGCTTATAATAAAATTAAAAAGATAGGAGGGACGCATATGAGAATTTGTGTATACGGTGCGGCATCGCCGACAATCGATAAAGAATATATTGAAAAAGTTGAAATAATGGGGAAAATGATAGCAGAGCGTGGCCACAGTCTCACGTTTGGCGGAGGCGGTAACGGACTTATGGGGGCAGCGGCTCGCGGAGTTAAAGCAAGCGGAGGCTACATTTTGGGTGTCATTCCTAAATTTTTCCGTCAGGAGTCAGTTGAGCAAATATTCGAGTATTGTGATAAGCTTATTGAGCCTGATACTATGCGCGAGAGAAAGCAGATAATGGAGGATAATGCAGACGCATTTATTATAACCCCGGGCGGAATAGGTACATTTGAGGAGTTTTATGAAATACTTACTTCAAAGCAGCTTTGCAGACATAACAAGCCCATTGCAATTTATAATGTAAAAGGATATTATGATGAATTGCAGACGGTAATGGAAAGCGCAATCAAAAAGAATTTCATAAAGGAAAACTGTTTGGACTTGTATAAGGTTACAGATGACCTACAGGAGCTTTTTAGTTACCTTGAAATGCCTATTGACGACAAGCATAGCATAAAAGACCTTAAGGAAGGTTAACAAAAGAAGCCACTCGCAGCGCGAGTAGCTTCTTTTATTAAAACATCCAATTTTTTCTTTACATAAAAAATTCCACAGTTGCACAAAATAGCTTTGTAAATCAAACCAAAAGGAGTATTTTCTATATGAAAGCGACAGGAATTGTAAGAAGAATTGACGACCTTGGTCGTGTAGTTATACCCAAAGAAATAAGAAGAACTATGAGAATTCGTGAGGGAGACCCGCTTGAAATTTTTACAGAGCGTGATGGAGAAGTGATTTTCAAGAAATATTCACCTATCGGTGAGCTTGGTGAATTTGCCGCAGACTATGCTGAAACACTTGCAAAGACAAGCGGAATTCCCGTTGTGATTACCGATAAGGACAGCGTAATTGCAGTTTCGGGAGCACCTAAAAAGGAGCTTGTTGAAAAGCGTATCAGCGAAGATATTGAGAAAATGCTTGAAAAGAAAATCATCTTTGCGATTGAAGCAGGCGACAAGGGAGGAGTCCCGGTTGTTGATGGTTCGGAAAAATATTTTGCAGGTGTTGTCGCGCCTATTGTAAGCGAAGGTGACACTATCGGCAGCGTTATGATGGTTTCCGAAAAGGAAAGTATGAATGTCGGCGAGGTTGAGAAGAAGCTTTGCCAGAGCGCGGCAGGCTTTTTGGGAAAGCATATGGAAGAATAATTGACTTTTAAGGCATTTAGGTATATCATAAAAATTGTCAGGAGAGATTTTTATGATTAAAAAAGTTATTTTATGGATACTTGTGATTACCTGTGCGGGAACGATATTCTATTTTTCGTCTCAACCTGCTCGCGAGAGCGATAACACGAGCGAAGGCTTTATTGTAACCTTAATAAAGCTTTTTGATGTGCGTGAAGCTTTTTCGCAGAGTGAAATAGAGGAAATCGCAGCATCCTTGAATGGACCAATCCGAACTCTTGCGCATTTTGGAATTTATGCAGTGCTTGGATTCTTAATAGCGCTTTTATTAAATGAGTACGCACTAATTTATCCAAACACGATTTTTTATTCGGTGCTTTCTTCATTCTTATATGCTTGCACCGATGAATTGCATCAAAACTTTGTTGCAGGAAGAAGCGCACAGATAGAAGATATTGTAACGGATACGCTTGGCTCTTTGTGTGGAGCGTTGTTTGCGATCATCGTTATAGTATTGGTTAAGAATTATAAGAAAAATCACACGGTAAATTAAACCGTGTGATTTTTTATTACAATATTATGCAAATAAGGCCGCCCGAGCCTTCGTTTATGATTCTTGTGAGAGTTTCCTGAAGCTTTCCGCGTGCATCATCGGGCATCTTGGAAAGTTTACCCTGTAAGCCTTCGTTCACAAGCTCGTGAAGAGATTTGCCGAAGATATTTGATTCCCATATTTTTGCAGGGTCATTTTCGAATTCGCTCAAAAGATAATGAACAAGCTCTTCAGATTGCTTTTCACTGCCGACAATCGGATTAACCTCTGTCTCAATATCAGCGCGGATAAGATGTATCGAGGGAGCGCTTGCGCGAAGTCTTACTCCATAACGACCGCCCTGACGGATTATTTCAGGCTCCTGCAGAGAAAGCTCTTCAATCCCAGGTGAAACAATACCGTAGCCTGTCTGTTTTACCTGCGCCAAAGCATTCGCGATTTTATCGTATTCGTGTTTTGCTGTAGAAAGGGAACAAAGCATTGACACAAGCTCCTCATCGTTTGTGATGGGAAGTCCTGTCGTTTCGCCTAAAATGTTATAGAAAAGTCCCTCTGTCGCATCAGCCTGAATAAGCGCAGTCCCCTTGCCAAGAGATATATCGGAAACCCTGGCTCCTGAAAGATATTCGTTTTCAGAAATAATCGGTGTAATAGAGTTGATATGACTTAATTTATGTATGCCCTTTATAGCGCCTCTTACAGATTCATATATTGATGCTTTAAGATAATGCTCTTGCGGAAGCGCATCAATCCACCCGGGAAGATTTATTCCAAGCTCTTTAAGAGGAAATTCAAAAAGAACATTCTGCATTATTCCATTTATATCTTCAAGCCTCATATCGGCGCATGAAAACAAAAATACAGGAACAGAATACTTTTTCTCAAGCTCTGCCTTGAGATTTTGTGCGCTTTCGCTCTCGGGGACCGCAGAGTTAAGCAGAATTATAAAGGGCTTATCAATTTCTTTAAGCTCGCTCACAACTCTTTCTTCCGCAGAAACGTATTCGTAGCGGGGAATATCGCAAATACTGCCGTCTGTCGTAATAACAAGGCCTATTGTACTATGTTCGCGGATAACCTTTTCCGTGCCGATTTCCGCTGCCTTGTCAAAGGGAATATCGTCTTCAAACCAAGGTGTTGTTACCATACGAGGCTGTCCGTCCTCGGTGTGTCCCTGGGCGCCATTTACGCAGTAGCCGACGCAGTCAATCATTCTTACATTAAAAGAAGCGTTGTCGAGTAAATTGATTTTAACTGCTTCGTTTGGAATGAACTTCGGCTCGGTAGTCATAATTGTTCTTCCGGCGCCACTTTGCGGAAGCTCATCAACTGCGCGAGTGCGGATATGCTCATTTTCAATATTAGGAAGCACGAGCAAATCCATAAACCTCTTAATAAATGTTGATTTTCCTGTCCTGACAGGACCGACAACGCCGATGTAGATATCTCCCTGGGTACGCTCGGCAATATCGTTGTATATCTTGTACTGCTCCATATAAATTCCTCCATATATGTGTTTTGGTACATTGTATGAGAGTAGTTTCCCCATTATTACTACTAAAAGAAATTGACATTGAGATTGGATTGTTTTATAATATTTGGTGTATGTTAGAAGCTAATACTGATGTAAGAGCAGGAGGAAAATAGATATGGTATCAGAAAAAATGTATGAACTTGGAAGCCGCCGCAGTGAAATACGCGAGCTTTTCGAGTATGGACTTAAGAGAAAGGCAGAAATTGGCGTTGAAAACGTGTTTGATTTCAGTCTTGGTAATCCGAGCGTACCTGCACCCGATTGTGTGAAAGAGGCGCTTTCAGATTTGGTTTTGAATACTGACCCCGTAGCGCTTCACGGATATACTTCGGCCCAGGGAGCCCCCGATGTGCGCAAAAGCTGTGCAGATTATGTGAATTCCAGTTTTGGAACAAACTATACCGGGGATAATTTCTATATGACAGTAGGTGCAGCGGCATCACTCACGATTTCGCTTTCTGCAATTTCAGAGGAAAATGCAGAAGTGATTATACTTGCACCGTTTTTCCCCGAGTACACAGTTTTTATTAACCAGGCAGGGATGACTCCAGTTATCGTAAAATGCCGCGAAGAGGACTTCCAGATTGATTTTGAAGCCTTAAAATCAGCAATCAACGAAAACACCAAGGCTGTAATAGTGAATTCTCCTAATAATCCTTCAGGCGTTGTTTTCTCTGAAGATACAATAAAGAAGCTTTCTGAAGTACTCTCTGAAGCAGAAAATAAGTTTGGCAAGGATATCTACATTATTGCAGACGAACCTTATCGTGAACTCGTTTATACAGATGGAGTTTTTGTGCCTTTTATACCCAACTATTACAATAACACTATCGTTTGTTATTCATTTAGCAAATCTCTCTCGCTTCCAGGAGAAAGAATAGGTTACATACTCGTTCCCAATACTGCAAACGACTGGCAGAAGGTTTACTTTGCAGTTTGCGGAGCAGGTAGATCTCTCGGATTTGTATGTGCACCAAGCCTTTTTCAGAAGCTTGTGCCTAAATGTATTGGTAAAACTGCAGACATTTCAGTTTATAAGAAAAACCGCGACATCCTTTGCGATGCTCTTTCAAAATATGGCTACAAGGTAGCACAGCCTGACGGCGCATTCTATCTTTTTGTAAAAGCACTTGAAGAAAGTTCACGCGATTTCTGTGAAAAGGCGAAGAAGTATGAACTTCTCTTGGTGCCCGGAGATAGCTTTGGTTATGCCGGCTATGTTAGAATTTCCTACTGTGTATCAACACAAATGATTGAAAAATCACTTGCGTCATTTGAAAAGCTTGCAGAGGAGTATAGATAAAAAAGGAAAGAGAGTATGTCCAAAAAGCGTAGAACAACAGTAATAATTTATACTTTGGTGTTTTTCCTCATCCTTTTTATATGGCATATTTATATAGGTAAAACTGTAAGATATATTCCACAATACAAAAAAGAGAATATTTCTTATTTAATACGGAAAAAGGAGCTTGCATCAGAAGATTTTGTCACAATATATGAGCAAACTGGCGTTTCCCCTTATATAGCGAAGAAGCTCTTGGAAAATGAAAACTATGAAACTCTTCAAATACTTAATGAACTCTATTTTCAAAAGCAGGAGATAGAGAAGAGCTTTATAGCGTATCCAATAACGCTTGAGGAGAGAAATAAAGAGGAGATAATACCGATTGCCGATTTAAAAAAGGGAGATATACTCATAACCTTCAGCACACACACTTTTGGATGGCGACACGGGCATTGTGCAATGGTCCTCGATGAAGATAACAAAGTGTTGCTTGAGCATATATCTTTGGGAGAGGTGTCGTGTAAGACCTCAATTAATAATTGGAAAAGCTGCCCCACGCTTCTTGTTTTGAGGCATAAAAATGAAAAAGTAGCTCAAAAAGCCGCAGAATATGCCCAGAAAAATCTAATGGACATTCCATACAATTTTTTAGCGGGAGTTATTAAAAAAGATAAATCTGATGAAAAGCCTCCCTCATCCTCACATTGTTCACATATTATATGGCAAGCATATAAGAGTGCAGGTGTGGATTTAGACAGTAATAAAGGTGTCTTTGTTACACCTAAAGACATTTCAATGTCTGAAAACCTTGAAGTAATACAGATTTTTGGAATAAATCCTGAAAAGTATACAAACAGAATTAAAAAGTAAAAGTATTTTTAATCAGACTTTAATAGAATATATCACTATATTTTTTAGGAGTGAGAACAGTTGATTGCTGAAAAAGAAAAAAAGTATTTGCAGGAACTGTCAAAATCATATCCAAACAGAAGCACTGCCATAAGTGAGATTGTAAATTTAAGTGCGATTTTGAATCTTCCAAAAGGAACGGAGCATTTTATGAGCGATTTGCACGGGGAACACGAAGCCTTTTCGCATATAAGGAGAAATGCATCAGGCGTAATAAGGAAGAAGGTAGATGCTCTTTTTGAAAATACACTTACGCAGACTGAAAGGGAAGAGCTTTCCACCCTTATCTATTACCCCGAAGAAAAGCTTGATATGATATCTGCAGAAGCCGAAATAGAAGGAGATTGGTATAAAATAACTCTTGGCAGACTTGTTGAAGTGTGTCGCTTTGTAAGCAGCAAGTACACTCGCTCAAAGGTAAGAAAGCACCTTTCCCGTACAGCGTACGGATACGACTATATAATAGAAGAGCTTTTGCATAACGATTATGATGCAGTGAATAAAGGTCATTATTATGACAATATATTAAATACGATTATATCAGTCGGCGCGGCAGATAAATTTGTTGTAGCAGTATGTGCTGCAATAAAGAGTATGATTATTGATCATCTTCATATAGTAGGTGATATTTTTGACCGCGGACCAAGAGCTGACATCATTATGGAACAGCTTATGAAGGAAAGCTCCATTGATATCCAATGGGGAAACCACGATGTTTTATGGATGGGTGCGGCAGCAGGCTCCAGAACGTGTATAGCAACTGTGCTTAATAATTCAATTACATATAAAAATCTGGATGTTGTAGAAATAGGCTATGGTATATCACTTCGTCCTCTTTCGCTTTTTGCTAATGATGTATATGCAGAGAGTGATATTTCAAATTATATGCCAAAAGGTAATTCAACAGGTGATATTTATATAAATGATGATGACCGCCTTGTTGCCAGAATGCATAAGGCAATAAGTATAATTCAGTTCAAACTTGAAGGACAGACCATCTTAAGAAACCCCCAGTACAATATGCAGGGCAGACTTTTGCTTGACAAGATTGACTTTGAGCGCAAAACTGTTGCGGTTGATGGAAAAATATATCCCTTGAAGGATACTGATTTGCCTACGATTGATCCGCAAAACCCCTACAAGCTTACAGACGGGGAATATGAACTGATGACTTATCTCAAGAACGCGTTTATGCGCTCTGAGAAACTGCAAAACCATATCCGTTTCCTTTTTGAAAAGGGTGAAATATATACAATTTTCAATAAGAACCTGTTATTCCACGGTTGCATCCCGCTCAATGACGACGGAAGCTTTATGAAGTTTCCAATTGCAGACGGAAAATGTGGCAGGGAATTTATGGACTTTTGCGACAGAATGGCTCGAAAGGGCTATTTTGGACGTGAAGGCAGTGAGTCAAGGCAAAATGGTAAGGATTTCCTGTGGTTTTTGTGGTGCGGAAAGGATTCTCCGCTTTGCGCAAGAAAGAAAATCACAACCTTTGAAAGACTTTTCATAGATGACCCGATGACTTGGGAAGAACCTAAAAATATGTATTATCGTTGCTGGGACGATGAGGAAATCGTGCAAAAAATTCTTGAGGAATTTTCGCTTGGCGGAGAGCATTCCCACATTATAAACGGACATATTCCCGTTCAATACAAAAACGGGGAGAAGCCAATAAAGGCAAACGGAAAACTTATTCTTATTGACGGCGGATTTTGTCATGCATATCAGAAAACTACTGGTATTGCAGGTTATACTCTTATATATAATGCAGACGGAATGCGTATTTCAGCGCACGAGCCATTCCGCGGTGCGCAAAATGCCATAAAGAGCAATACCGATATCATTTCAGATACAGTAGTTTTTGAAAAAGCTAGTGATAAAATCAGAGTGCGTGATACCGACACAGGTGTAGGAATAAGAGAAAAAATTTCTGACTTAACAAGACTCGTTGAATGTTATGAAACGGGTTTAATAAAAGAGAGAATATACTCGAAAAACAGAAGGTAAAGGGAGGGGTAAAATGTTCTCTTTTTCAAGAATTTCTGAAAAATACATAAAAGAGAAACTGAAAGACACTCCTTACGATATTGAGGTTAAAAATACTGTTACCTCGACAAATACTATTATGAAAGAGCGCGCATCAAAAGAAAGTTGCGGATTTTCTGTCCTTATCGCATCAAAGCAGACCGCAGGGAGAGGGAGAATGGGGAGAACCTTCTATTCGCCCTCACAAAGCGGTGTGTATATGAGTGTTGTTTTAGAAATTGAGGAGGGCAAAAATCCGCTTCTCGTTACTACTGATGCTGCAGTATGCGCTGCACGGGTTCTTGAACGACTGTCTGGGAAAAAAGCGTCTATCAAATGGGTGAACGACATTTATATTGAAGGAAAAAAAGTATGCGGAATACTTACCGAGGGAGTAGGTAAATACGCCATTTTGGGAGTAGGCATTAATGTTTTACCACCAAAGCATAATTTCCCTGATGATATAAAAGACAGGGCAGGGGCAGTCTTTGAAAAGAAAATTCCTCACATAAGAGAAAATGTTATAACAGATTTCCTTGTTGAGTTTATGCGTGTTTATAAAGAGAAGGAAAGAATTTCTCTTCTGGAAGAATATCGTGCTCGCTCGATGATAACAGGAAAAGAAATCATAATTCTCGCAAATGATAAAAATGAAAAAGCTACCGCACTTGCGATAGCTGATGATTATTCTCTGGTTGTACGAAAAGAAAACGGAGAAACCGTAAATTTATCAAGCGGAGATGTAAGCATAAAAATATAAAAGCCATCGACCATTGTCGATGGCTTTTTCGTTACTTTTGGAAAAATGCAGAATAGATGATTTTTGCAGTCTGTGCGCGTGTTGCATTAGCAGTGGGTAGGAAAGTACCATTCTCATATCCGTTTATAATACCCTTTGAAGCAAGTGCGAAAACTGCATCTTTTGCGTAAGAGGGAATCTGGTAGGCATCAGTAAAATCTACTTCCTTTTCGCCCTTTGATGCTTTGAGAACACGGTTTACAATTGTGCATATATCGGCACGTGTGATTTTGTCCTCGGGCTTGAATGTTCCGTCGGGATAACCTGTAATATAACCAAGCTTATAGGCGGTTGATATATAAGAATAACTCCAATGCTCATCTGACACATCTGCAAATGATGAGGTAGCATCGCTTTCAAGCGAATCTGTTGCGGATACAATAATCTTTGCAAATTCAGCGCGTGTAATATTGTTTTCAGGCTTGAATGTTGCATCAAGATAACCATTCAGAATGAAATTGTCGGCAAGATAGTTTATTGATTCAAATGCCCAATGGGAAGCATCCAAATCAGAAAATCTGCTTGTTACGGGAGGCTCGGGAGTGACGGGAGTAGTTGTTTCTTCTTCTTTTTTATCTGAAGAATCGTCATCACCAGAGTCGCTAGGACCACTGGGACCGCTAGGACCACTTGGACCGCTTGGGGCACTTGATTCTCCGTTATCATCATCCCCTTCATCCTCCCTGAAATAGATACTCTTTATCGTTTCAACGAGAGGCTTGAATTCGTCTGCAACCTTTCCTTCGGAAACAGCAAGTCTTATCGCATCGGGATAAAGAATAAGGAGTGTATCCTGAAGTGAATAATAAGCTTCGCGTGCTGAAACGTCGCTTATTGCCTGGAGAGCGTATTCTTCAAAGTTTGCCTCTGTAACAGGGGTGTACGAGTCTATTTCTACAAGGTATTTATAAGAATCCTTTATAAATTTTTTGAGTGTGGACTCTGAAACACCGCTATTGGTAATGGAAGTTATAAATTCTCCATGCTTGCTCTTGAACTCGCTGTAAGCACTATCTAT
>JAZNTQ010000088.1:0-4756 GCA_045591865.1 Clostridia bacterium | reverse complement strand
ATGATTGACGTATTTATGAACGAATTAAAAAATACTTTTTTCAATTTCAATGAAGATGAAGATGATGAGGAGGATATATAATGATAATTAAGGTGATGGCTAAAAAGTTCACTAAAAATGGCAGAGGAAATTACGGAACCCGTGTTTGCTTTGCATATCACGACGAATCTTTTGGGGGATTCCCCGTAGGAAGTATCTGGGTCCCTATACAATTTGCTAAACGCGAAAATATTGTTATAGGACAAATTTACAAAATAAAAATTCATGATTCTTACGTAGTAAAACTAATCCCAATAACAACAGGAAAGGAGGCGATATAACATGAATTGTCCTCAAAATAATTTGATTGTTTCTTATCATGACTATGTTGCTTTATCTAGTCTCTTTAAAGATTTTGAAATTATTGACAAAACAGCAAGGAAACATCTTGATAATAATGACTTTCTTGCCGTTATACGCTGTTTAAATATTATGCGTTTGATTCTTGATGAATTAAAACAGCATACTTTGAAATAACGGACAATCCGTTATTCATACAATGAACTGAGAGGAGGGACAGCGATGAACATAATTGTGTATTATCCAAAGACAGCAAAAGAATTGGCAGAATTAGAAAAACGTGTTGCAACCGTACATATTGATACAGTTACAACACGCATAAATAGTTTGTCCTGTCCGAAATCGCAGAAATTGTCCCTTATTGAGAAATTGAAGGAAACCTCTTGAAAAAAGGCATATATTAGTGTATAATGTCAACATCGGAGAAATCCGATAGGCAGTCTTGGAATGAACATTCCGTGGACGGCTCGCCCCATACCCCATAGCAATATGGAAAGGGGGTGTTGCTTTTTGAATTACATATTGAAAATTTTGATTCTTTTAATCATATTTTTATCGGTTTTTCATATAAAAGCAAATTAGTCGCCCACACGTCCAAATGTAGCGACTAATTTTTAAGCTATTAACGGGCGAGTCGTTCTTAACAGACTGCCTTTTTCTATATTCATTATATTTGGTTTTTTGCCATTTGTCAATACTTTCAGGAAATATTCTGTTTGCTTCTGGAATAATACACATCACCCATATATATTCACTTTCTTAAAATTATTTCTATTAGAACAAATGTAGAAAACCATCAATTATTTCTTAATATTAAAACTTTCATATTTTTGTTTCAGATACTTTTTAGATGGATACAGATTTTTATCGCTGGGAAAATTTATCTTCTCTTTATCTATTTTTATACTTGATGAAGAAACAGTAATATCACCATCTGGCGATATTTTTAATATGCCGTTATCATAGGCAACCTCGTGATTGACACAAAGACAAATACCATTCTCAACTGAATCGTTGCCACCTTTACTAACATCAACAATATGTGCCGCTCTTAAAATTTTGGGTTCTGAAACATCACAAACAGCACATCTATTACCATATGCTTTTAAAACTTCTTTTCTAAATTTGTCTTGATGTCTATATGGTGAGCGGATTGTTTTTTCTACCCATTCTCTACCATTATAGGGAAAGTTCTTTCTTACATCATCTTCAGGTTGTACTATAACTGTACCGTCATCATTAAAAGTAATTGTAGGAAGAAGTTTAAAGCGTTCATATGACATATCCAACAATCCAAACATATCTAAGTCAAACATTATTCGCACACGCATTTCGTTTATCGTATTATGATGCATATTATAAACTATAATATATATACCATTTTCATCAAGCGATTCTAGATATTCTTCCTTAAGTTGTTGGTTTCTATTTTCTCTTATTGCAGCATTGTTATATTCTATTAAAAGTGATTTCGTAAAATATTTTCTAATTTGCATATTGTCCACCTTGTAAATCATAAATTCGTCAAAACCATTATACTACAAATATACTTTTACGTCAATTAATCTGATGAACTTCTCCCAGGTAAACTTCAACATTCTGACTTTATTCTGTTCCCAGCGTTTTACTTTCAGTAAACTGACGTTCATTTCCCTTGCCAAATCTTCTTGTGTGATTTTAAGATGCTTACGAAATTCTTTTATATTCTTCCCCTGTCCGTCATACAAAAATTTATTATAGTCATCAAGCAAATCATAAACATCAATACAAAACAATTCAGCGAGTTTTTCCATAACCTCGGCGGAGTAATAATCTCTGTCGGGGTTTTCGTAATCTATGTATGTACCTTTATCTATTCCTAAGTAGTCAGCAACGTCCGACTGATATAGTCCTTTTTGATGTCTGTAATATCTTAGCTTGTCCGCAACTGTTTCGATTTTATTGGCAGTTGGAAACTCCAAGGCAAATTTCTGTGCCTCTGAGACCTTTTTAGGAGCTATAAACCGAAATGAGTGCAGATACATAGGAAGTAACTTATGTTTCCTTTGAACAAAAGAGAGATTATCCCCAATTTTCACAATTTCATCGCAAAAGGGAGCAAATATTGCCTCTTTTACCTCAAAAGGAGCCGTTATGAGGGGATTGTTTTTTCTATGCAACGCGCCACATATGTAGCAAGCTTTGTTTTTTTGGTGGTGTTATACGAGGAAATTCCCTTTATAAGACCTATTGTACCAATTGATATGAGGTCGTCGTTTTCCCCTGCCGCCTGATATTTTTTCACAATATGCGCCACAAGACGCAGATTGTGCTCAATTAGAATATTGCGCGCTTCCTCATCTCCCTCGTTCATTTTCTGAAGATACTCTCTCTCCTGTGATTCTGTAAGAGGCTCTGGAAAGTTGCTGCTCTGCAGGAGCGCCACAGTTCCTAATCCGAAGTATCTTTTCAAGTGCATCCGCATAAAAACACCTCCGATTAACACTATATTCGCTAAAATGCACCTTTGTGCCTGTCTATTGAAAATAGATATGTTTTATGATATAATTAATTTTTAGATTACAAATACGAAAGAGGAGTAGTTTATGAACAAAAGACTACAAGGTACACTTATACTCATTCTTACTGCAATTGTATGGGGTATATCATTCGTTTCACAGAGCGTAAGTATGGTACTTATTGAACCAAATACATTTTGCGGAATAAGAACACTTATCGGTGCACTATCCCTTGTGCCGGTAATACTTGTAATGGATAATTCCAAAAAGAAAAGAGGGCTGGAAACAAATTATAACAAAAAAACTTTAATATGCGGTGGCATTATATGCGGAATAATTTTATGCGTTTCAGCAACCCTTCAGACATACGGGCTTAAATACACCACAGCAGGTAAAGCAGGTTTTGTAACAGCTATGTATATGGTGTTTGTTCCCATATACAGTCTGTTTCTCGGGAAAAAAATCCGCCCTGTAACAGCGTTTGGCGTACTTATCGCGGTTGTTGGTATGTATTTTCTTTGCATCAAAGAAGGATTCAAGCTCGAAATTGGTGATTTACTTGTTCTTGTATGTGCATTCACCTTTGCTTTTCATATTCTGGCAGTTGACTATTTTTCACCGAGGGTTGACGGGGTTAAATTAAGTTTTCTGCAGTTTGCGGTTTGCGGAACCATAAATATAGTTCTTATGTTTTTATTTGAAAAACCCGTTATGTCCGAAATTTTAAAATGCACAATCCCGATTCTCTATGCAGGTGTGATGTCATGTGGTGTTGCATACACTCTTCAGATTATAGGTCAGAAATATGCAGAACCAACCGTTGCTTCAATCGTAATGAGTTTAGAGGCCGTATTTGCGGCACTTGCAGGATGGCTTTTGATAGGGCAGGCTATGACTCTTCGTGAAATATTTGGATGTATACTTATGTTTGCGGCTATAACAATTGTTCAGTTACCCAAAAAGACTTTATAACAATTTAAAAGGAAGTGTTAATTATGAAAGAGCATATATATAGCATACCGCTTACGGAGGCGCTCGAAGAAAAATGTGACTGCATACTCTGCGCTCTTGAAGAAAAATTCGAGGAGCAGGCGGCAGAGTATTTTCTGGGAGCTTCTATGATGGAGCCTGATGCACGCGAAATCACAAATGAAAAGGGCTTTTGCAGGAGGCATCTTAAGATGCTCTTTGAAAAGCAAAATCGCTTAAGCCTTGCGCTTACTCTTGAAACGCACGTTAAGGAGCTTTCAAGAAAGGTTGGCGTCAAAAAGAAGGAGAAGTTTTTCTCAAAGGAAACTACTGCATCGCTTACAAGCGAGGGCATTTCTTCTCTTGCACACACTTGTGCTATGTGTGACAAGCTTAACAACGAACTCGCGCTTGCTGCAGGAAACCTTGCATATCTATGGGGCAAGAACAAGGATTTTAAGAAAATGTTTGAAGAATCAAAGGGGCTTTGCCTCGAGCATACTGCTCTTGCAATAAAGATGTGTGATGGAGAGCTTGGCGGAAAGAAAAAAGAGCAATTTATCTCTATGCTTGTGGAAAAGGAAAAAGAGACTCTTTCCCGTCTTTATAATGATTTGCACTCCTTTACGTTATCCTTTGACTACAGATATGCTAAAAATGAGCTTACTCCTGAAGAAAAAAACTCGGTACAATCAGCAACCAAGCATTTAACAAAATACTAAGAACAAAGTGACTCCGCCACTGCACCTGCGGTGCGGAGATAATCACTTTGTTGTGCCATGTGCGTTTTCTAAGCACGGCGAAGAAATTCTCGCACGGCATAAAATCAAAGATTTTTTGCTATATAGGAACGCAGATTCCTATATAGCAAAAAAGGACTTTCAGATGAAAGTCCTCTTTTATTATGGGAGCAGTATTTCCTCTCCCTTATTTCTTTTAATAAGTCCCTT
>JAZNTQ010000087.1:0-20701 GCA_045591865.1 Clostridia bacterium | reverse complement strand
CAGTCCTGTTACCTGCACCAGAAAGAGAAGGTAGCCCTTTTGGGGTAGCGTCTCTTTTTACATAAAGGATTACAGGACTTGAAGATTAAGAAGGCAACGAGCGTGAAGAAAACGATTGATAATCGTTTTTAGCGAAGTTGGTGCGCAGACCGGTACCGAAGCCGAAGGCTTGGGTGGTCAAGCAAGTGCGGATTGCATTGCAATCTGCGTCCTGTTATCCGCACCAGAAAAGAAGCTATCCTTTTGGATAGCTTCTTATAATTTCAATTATTTTCTTCTTGTATAATCGGGTAAAAGCTTGGGCGAAACCATCCGTGTGTCAATGCCTGCATCTGCAATTTCTTTTTCAAACTTATCGATATGTGAAAGTGTCAGTTTACCAACACTTACGTCCTTTGCCTTTGAAGCGGCATTTTTACCTGCACTTCTTCCGAATACGATGATATCAAGGAGCGAGTTACCCATAAGTCTGTTCTTGCCGTGGATTCCGCCAACTGCCTCACCTGCCACAAAGAGGTTTTCTACATTTGTAGTCATACAGTCTGCAGTGATATCAAGACCGCCATTCTGATAATGAAGTGTGGGATAAACCAAAATAGGCTCCTTGCGGATATCGATGCCGTATTTTTCAAACATTCTCCACATAGCGGGGATTCTCTTCATAATAGTACCCTCGCCACCGATTTTTTCAATCATAGGTGTGTCAAGCCATACTCCCTTACCATTGCCTGTATCAACGCCGTTATCTCTTTCAGAACATTCACGGATAATAGAAGCCGCAGCAACATCTCGAGTTTCAAGCGGATGCATAAATACTTCGCCCTTTTCATTTACAAGCTTTGCACCAAGCGAACGAACCTTCTCGGTAACAAGTGCACCGAAAATCTGCTCGGGATAAGCAACCCCTGTGGGATGATACTGAAGTGTTTCAGCATAAAGAAGCTTTGCTCCTGCACGGTAGCCGAGAACAAGACCGTCTGCAGTTGCGCCATAGTGGTTTGACGTTGGGAATCCCTGATAGTGCATACGACCTGCACCACCCGTTGCAATGATAACTGTTTTTGCCTTTGCAACAAGAAGCTCCTTTGTTTCCATGTTGATAAGCACAGCGCCTGCTGCATTGCCATTCTCGTCAAGGATAAGCTCTATAGCAGAAGTGAAATCAACAACGGGGATGTTGCGATTTAATACTTCATCGCGGAGAGTTCTCATAATTTCTGCACCTGAATAGTCCTTTGCCGCGTGCATTCTCTTTCTTGAAGTACCGCCGCCGTGAGTTGTTACCATTGTGCCGTCTGCTTCCTTGTCAAATTCAACACCGAGGTTGCTGAGCCACAAAATTGCCTCGGGAGCATCGCAAACAAGCTTTGAAAGAAGCTCTTTCTTTGCGGCAAAATGACCGCCACCGAAAGCATCAACAAAATGAATTGCAGGAGAATCATTGGGCTTATCAGCCGCCTGAATACCGCCTTCTGCCATCATTGTATTTGCATCGCCCATACGGAGCTTTGTAACAATCATAACATCAGCGCCTGCTTCGTGAGCCTCGATTGCTGCAGCTGTTCCTGCACCGCCACCGCCGATAATGAGTACATCTGTCTCGTAATCAGGATTTTCAAGGTCAACACTTTCTGCAGTTATGCGGCTATGTGCCTGTAGGATTTGGGCAAGCTCTGTAGGGACCTTATCGCCTTTATTAGGGCCGATTTTGAGAACATCAAACTGATCCTGCTTATAGTCCGGATGAAAAGCCGCAAGCAAATCTTCTTTCTGCTTTGCGGTCATACGATCCGGTTCTAATGCTATATTTTTATCTCTTGCCGCTTCAACTGCAGCAATTGATTTCTGGAATTTTTCCGAATACATATTCTTTTCCTCCTTACTTTTCTATTTCACGGGTATTATAAAGCTCTTTCATTTCCTCGATGGGCTTCTGCATAAGAGCTTCAATAAGTTCTTTAAAGTCTCCGTTTTCGATTTCCTTAACACGGTCTTCAAGGTGACCGCAACCGGGCGCTAAATACTTACCGTTGATTCTTCTTGCAAGCATTGCAACCTGCGGATGAGAAATGCCTGCAGGACATCTTGAGGAACATACGCCGCACATTACGCAGTCAAATGATTCTTCTGCACACTTTTCAAATTCGCCGCGCTGTGCATAAGCTATGTACTGCATAACATTAAGTCCCTGGGTACAGCTTTTTGTACAAGCGTTACAACCGATACAAGCATAAATTTCAGGATAAAGCTGCATCATAACAGACTCATTCACAGGAATGTTTTCGATATCATAGCCTTCCTTAACAAGCGGAAAGAAAGGCAATGTTGCGATATACATATTATCCTCAACCTTGGTCTGGCAAGCGAGACAAGCCTTAAGGTCCTTATCACCCTTTATGCGATAAATAGTTGCACAGGCACCGCAAAAACCGTTACGGCAGCCACAGCCACGAACGAGCTGGTATCCTGCATATTCCATAGCAGTCATAATTGTTAAATTTTCAGGCACTTCATATTTTTTGCCGAAAAGATATATACTAACTAATTTTTCCATGTTACCTCTCCTTTAATACTCGTCCGGAAGTTCATCAAGCTCATCGCATCTGAATACCGGGCCATCTTTGCACACATATTTCGCGCCGACATTACATCTTCCGCATTTACCTACTCCGCATTTCATTCGAAGCTCAAGAGTTGTGTAAATCTGGGTTTTGTCAAAGCCAAGCTCACATAATCCTTCCAGCGTGAACTTAATCATAATGGGAGGCCCGCAAAGAACGGCTGTTTTATTAGTGTCAAAGCCAAGCTCCTTTACGAAGTTTGGAACGAATCCTACGTGTCCGTCCCAACCCTCCTGGGGATTATCAATAGTAAGATGAACTTTTACGCCTGCATCCTGTGACCATTCATCAATAATTTCATGGTAATCAAGCAAATCATCCTTACTTCTTGAGCCGTAGACGATATCTATTTCGCCGTAGCGGTCACGATAATGTCTGCAATAGTTTATCACGGAGCGAAGAGGCGCAAGGCCAACACCGCCGGCAATAAAGAGGAGGTTCTTGCCTGCGAACACATCATCAACAGGAAAAGGATTTCCGTAAGGTCCTCTGATTGTTATCTGCTGACCAACCTCTGCCTGATGAAGCCAATCGGTTACACATCCGCATTTTTTGATGGAAAATTCCATATATTCCTCATTAGTCGGTGAAGATGTAATAGAAAACATCGCTTCTCCTACCCCTGGAACAGAAAGCATTGCACATTGTCCGGGACGGTGGTCAAAGGCTTTTTTGCCGTCAGGGGTCACGACTCTGAATGTTTTAATATCGGGTGTGTCAATTCGGACATCTGTTATAACACCGATTTTGGGAATTAAAGTTTCTTCTCTCTTATTCACGCATCAACCCCTCCAATCTTTTTCATTACTTTAACAATATTCATAGAAACAGGGCATTTTGAAAGACATCTTCCGCAACCCACACAACTGAAAATACCATCGTTATTTTCAGGATAGTAAACAAGCTTGTGCATAAATCTCTGGCGGAAGCGCTCTCTCTGGGTAAGTCTGTTGTTTCCGTGCGCCATTTTGGTAAAGTCGGAATACATACAGGAATCCCAGCATCTAAATCTTATAACGCCATTGCCTGTGTTAAAGTCCTTAATGTCATAACACTGACAGGTGGGACACACAAAGGTACAGGTTCCGCAGCCAAGACAGCTCTGCGATAATTCATCCCAGGCGGGACTATTAAAGAACTCGTCTGTCTTATTACCACCGAAAGCATCTGTCTTAATGTCTTTAAGCGGAAGCTTATCCATAATCTTTGAAATCTTTTCTTTCTGCTCGTTGACTTTGGTTTCGTCACATTCTTCTGTAAGAGCAGAAAGCTTTTCTAAAAGAGCTTCGCCCTTCTTTGTATTAGCTCTGAAAAAGATTTCATCTTCCGTCTTCCAAGTTGTGATATCCCCTTCTGGCTCTTCGGGAGAAATACCGAAGGTCTTACAGAAACAGGTTTCTGCAGGCTTTGTGCAGGCAGTTGACACTATTATTCCTTTTTCGCGTCTTGAAGCATAGTAGCTGTCAACAGGTTCAGAGAGGAAAACTCTGTCTAAAATTTCGAAGCTCTTTACATCGCAAGCACGAATTCCAAAGATAACGAAATCTTCGGCTTCGCTTCTTGTGTCAATAACTTCGATATTCTTACCCTCTGTCTTAAATTCCATAAGGTTTTCCATCTGCGGGAAGAAAAAATCTTTAGGACTTCTTACAGTATTAAGTGCATCGCTCCACAAAACGCCGTTTTCCCACTTTTTATAAACGGCACCTGTGTCATTATCATCAGATGGAAGATAGAGCTTCGCGGTTTTTGAAATTTCTTCAAAAACATAGTTTATTTTATCAAGGGAACATTTACGCATCAATATCCCTCCTGTCAAACACTTCTCCGGGCTCTAAATCCTCGGTAGTATAATCTACAAGAGGAGCTCTTGAACCAACCTCTTCCCCTGCCTGATATTCTCCGTAGAATTCATTGATATCCTTTATGAACTTGCGGTTCAGAAGATGGAGCGGAATATTCTGCGGGCAAACTCTTGAACATTCACCACAGTCAGTACAACGTCCTGCAACATGGTATGCTCTTATAATATGGAACATCTTTTCCTCAAAGCTGTTTGCAGGAGCTTTATTTTCAACGCCTGAAGATGGATTGTCAAACACGCACTTTTCACAAGTGCAGGCAGGACAAGCGTCACGGCAGGCATTACAACGAATACAACGTGAAAGTTCATTCTGCCAGAAGGCGAATCTTTCATCGGGAGTCATAGCCTCAAGTCTTGCAACCTCATCAAATCTCGCCGATTCAAGAACCTCACCCTCTTCGCCCAAAAGTTCGTCGTAAGCGACGTGCTTTTTGCTCTTGCAATTTTCGCATCGTTCTAAAAGAACATCTTTAAAAGGAACTGCAATCGGCTCATCTTCATAAATTGTTGTAATAAGAAGATTTTCGCCTTCTGCCTCAATTTTACTGATTCCTTCGCCTACAACTTTCTTTACTTTTGAAATATCAGCCATACCCTCGCAAGGAATACCGACCGCATACACCTTTTCGCGGTCAAAACGATGCTCGGTCAAAAGCTGGTTAAAGCTATAAGTATCGCAGGGCTTTAAGAAAACGAGTATTTTTCCTTCAAATCTGTCTGTCTTTGAAACGAGATACTTGGAAAAATTCACTCCGCAAAAATCATTCCATACAAAATTGTTTTTTATATCTTCTTCTGTTTTGAACATTTTAGGAGCTACATCGTAACCGAATTCGCCCTTACTCCATCCAAGAACAGCAGTAACAGTGCCGCCGGAAAGCAGAGAAACTGCTTTATCTATTAACTGATTTTGTGTTATTTTTTGCATCGCAGATCCTCCAATCTTTTATTTTCTCCAAGAGCTGTTACCTTTTCTACAAAGTCATTCATTGTAGCGGCGAATTTTGCGCCTTCTGCCGCAGAAACCCATTCCACACGGGTACGTTCTTTTTCAATTCCAAGGAAATCGAGCATAGAAAAGAGCGTAGCCATTCTTCTGCGTGTGTAGTAGTTTCCTGATGTGTAGTGGCAGTCTCCGGGGTGGCAACCGCATATAATAACGCCGTCTGCACCTCTCTGGAATGCACGAAGTACAAACATTGGATTAACTCGACAAGAGCAAGGAACTCTTATGATCTTTACATCTGCCGGGTAGTTAAGACGGTTATTTCCTGCAAGGTCGGCGCCGGCATAGGAACACCAGTTGCAACAAAAAGCAACAATTAAAGGCTTATGTTCATTTATTTGCATATTGCGTCCACCTCCGCCATAATCTGATTACTTGCAAATCCGTTTAAGTCCATAGCGCCTGACGGACATGCAACTGTACAAGCACCGCAACCCTGACAAACTGCAGGATTGACAACTGCAACTCTTCTCTTCTTTGTTGTTCTGTCGGGCATACGGAATTCTTTTTCCTCATAAGTGATAGCTCCATATGGACATACTCTTTCACAGGAAGAGCATCCGTTACACATAAGCTCATTGGAATGAGCAACACAGGGATTGCCCGTTAATTTATCTTTCGCAAGAAGTCCGATAACTTTAGATGCCGCTGCACCTGCCTGTGAAACAGTTTCGGGAATATCCTTGGGGCCCTGACAAGCGCCTGAAAGGAATACACCTGCAGTGGGGCTTTCTACGGGACGGAGCTTCGGGTGAGCTTCTGTAAAGAAGTCGTTTGTATCCATACTTGCAGTAAGCATAGTAGCTAGACCGCGGGCTGATTTATCAGGCTCAATAGCAGCCGCGAGAACCACAAGGTCTGCATCGATATGAAGCTGCTTGTTTGAAATAAGGTCTGATGCCTGAACTTTAAGCTTATCTCCCTCGGGAGTAACCTTGCCAACCATACCTTTAACGTATTTTACGCCGTATTCTTCAACTGCACGGCGATAGAATTCATCAAAGTTCTTGCCTGGTGTTCTTACGTCAATATAGAATACATATACCTCTGTATCGGGATATTTATCTCTTACGAGCATCGCGTGTTTTGCAGTGTACATACAGCAAATCTTTGAGCAATATTCTTTACCTTTTTCGGCACAAGCATCGCATCTTGAACCTACGCACTGAACAAAAACGATTGTTTTTGGCGACTTTCCGTCGGAAGGTCTTTCAAGATGACCTGCAGTAGGCCCTGCCGCATTTGTAAGACGCTCAAATTCAAGTGATGTGATAACATCCTTTGACTGATTGTAAGCAAACTCGTCGAACTTATCCATACTGATAGGATTAAACCCTGTTGCAACAACAATAGCACCATACTTTTCATTGATATATTCATCTTTCTGTGTATAGTCAATTGCTCCTGCCGCGCAAACCTTGGCACAAAGACCGCATTTGCCGTTCTTAAGCATATTACAATGGTTGGGATCAATTGTCGCAACCTTGGGCACTGCCTGTGCAAACGGGATATATATTGCGCTTCGGTTATCCATTCCAAGATTAAATTCGTTGGGCACTTTTTTCATGGGGCACTTTTCCACACAAGCACCGCAACCTGTACAGATATCTTCTTTTACATATCTGGCATTTTTCTTGATAGTTACATCGAAATTTCCTACGAAGCCCTTGATTTCCGACACTTCGCTGTATGAAAAAATACGGATGTTTTCATTCTGTGCAACGTCCACCATTTTAGGCGTGAGAATACAAGCCGCACAGTCAAGTGTCGGGAAAGTTTTATCAAGCTGCGCCATTTTTCCGCCGATTGTAGGATTTTTTTCTACGATATCAACGGGGAAACCTGCATCAGCAATATCAAGAGCTGTCTGAATACCTGCGATACCGCCGCCGATAACGAGTGCTCTCTTTGTAACGGGGGATTCTCCAGGTGTAAGGGGTGTGTTAAGGTTAACCTTTGCGACAGCCGCCTTACCAAGAATAATAGCCTTCTCTGTTCCTGTCTGCATATCTTTATGTACCCAGGAACACTGCTCTCTTATATTGGCAATTTCAACCATATAGGGATTTAATCCTGCGGCAGCCGCAGTTTTTCTGAAAGTTGCCTCGTGCATACGCGGTGAGCAGGAACAAACAACGATACCGGTAAGATTATGCTCCTTTACCGCATCCTTAATCATATCCTGTCCTGCCTGGGAACACATATATTGATAATCGGTGGAAAAGACGACACCGGGTTCGTTTTTCAAAGCAGCTGCTACTGCCTGCACATCAACTGTGCCTGCAATATTACTGCCGCACCAACATACAAAAACACCAACTCTTTGCATTTTGCCTTTTCCTCCTTACTTACTATACTTTCTGAATGCGCTTACCAAAAGCTGCTGCGGGATATCTTCATCAAGAAGTGCCCCTACATCATTTGCGCTCATTCTGTTTGCACCCTGTTTTCTTACTGCAGCAAGACGGACTGCCTCAACGAGTTTAGCAGGCTCTACCCCTCTGGGGCATCTTTCGATGCAGGCAAAACAAGATAAGCATTTATATAATGATTCTGACTCTAAAAGCGGCTCTATATCTCCACTTTCAACCATACTTACAAACTGATGGGGATGATATTCCATTTCATCGAAAGCAGGGCAAGTTGCAGAGCATTTTCCGCATTTCATACATTTTCTAGGATTAACTCCGCTCTCGCGGATCAATTCCTCACGAAGATACTTACTGTTATTCATTTGTATCCTCCTTTACTCCAGGCGCCTCGGCCAAAAGCTCGGTGAAATAAACAACCGGGATGTCCGAGCCGTTTTTAACAAGATTGTATTTGCAAAGAGGACAAGCGGTTATAATCATTTCAGCTCCCTGCACTTTTGCATTCTGCACTACAGAATTACTGCTCTTTTTTGCAAGAGAGGGACTTTCAACACTTACATATCCTCCGCAGCACTCATTACGCTTTGCATAGATAACGGGTTCTGCTCCCAACGCCTTTATGAAATCTTCCATAATGCTTGGGTTTTCGGGATCGTCCATCTTCATAACGCTATTAGGTCTTAATAAGAGGCATCCGTAATATGCCGCAATTTTTTTTCCTTTAAGCGGGTTTACAACCTTTTCACGAAGTGCGTCAAACCCAACCAAATCACGAAGCATTTCAAGATAGTGATAAACTTCGGCTTCGCCAAAATACCCGCCATCTTCCGCCATATAACGGTTTACCTTATCGGAAAACTCCTTATCGCTTTGCATAGCGTGATTTGTCTGCTTTATAACATTATGGCAAGCTGAACACACGGTTACAAGAGGCTGCTCTTTAGCTGAAGCCTCCTTAAGTGCACGAACAGAGGAAAGCTTTGTAGTAACCTCTTTTTTTGATGTAGTAAATACACCGCCGCAGCATTGCCAATCTTCAATTTCTTCAAGAGTAACACCCAAAGCTTCAGCAGATTTATACGCATATAAATCAAGGTCTTTAGCCTTGTTTTTCAGGGTGCAACCCGGAAAATAACTAACCTTCATTTTTACACCTCATTCTTATATAGTAAGGCTTTTTGTCAAATCCTTCAGTACTTTTGCACTATTTTGAAGTGCTGCGATTTCTTCATCGTTAAGAGGAAGCATAATTTTGTTGTGAGCACCGTTGCGACCTACAACGTTCAAAAGACTTAAGCACACATCGTCGATACCATATTCGCCATTTAAAAGCGTTGATACGGTAAGAGTTGTATCAATACCACTCAAAAGACACTGACACACATGGCATACCGACATAGATACTGCATAGAATGTTGCGCCTTTTCGCTGAATAACTCTGGCGCCTGACTTACGCACATAATTTTCTATTTCTTCTCTTGAGAATTCAGGATACTCGCCACTCTTTAAAATTGCGTTTCCGTAGCTTTCAATCGGAACATTTGAAATGTTTGCAATTGACCACGGAACAAAAGAGCTGTCGCCGTGTTCACCAAGAACATAAGCATGCACATTCTTCTGATTTACAGAGTAATATTCCGCAACTCTTGCACGAAGTCTTGCAGTATCAAGAATTGTACCCGAGCCGATAACGCGCTCCTGGGGCAGTCCTGTGTGCTTCAAAAATACATAAGTTAAAATATCAACAGGGTTACTTACAATAACATATGTAGCTTCAGGTACAACAGGAACAATTTTATCTGCAATACTTTTTATAACATCAACATTATTCTGCGCAAGGTCCAGTCTTGACTGACCTGCCTTTCTTGCCATTCCTGACGTGATAATAACAATATCAGAATCCTTCGCATCTGCATAGGAGCCTGCATAAATATTTGCAGGGTTGCAGAAAGGGACGCCTTGTCTTATATCAAGCGCTTCTCCAAGCGATTTCTCTTCATTAACATCAATCATAACAATTTCAGATGCAAGTCCCCTGATAGTAAGTGTATATGCTATTGTAGACCCTACGTGACCTGATCCGATTACTGTAATTTTGTTCATACTTATCCTACCTTTTTCAAAATCTATTTTAACTTAAATTAATATCGTTACTGAAATACTGATACCGAGCATAAAAATTCCTTACAAGGCAAATCATATTTCCATTCAAAGTGAGAAAGCTCACATTCCTTAAAAGTAGCTTACTTTTATCCTTTTTCCCATCATTGTGAGACATTTTGAAAGTTCTTCGACTAAATTCATTTTAATACTGAAATTTATAGGCAAATCAGGGTTCTGATGTGCGGGATTTATAGCCCTGCCAACATAGAAATTTATGTCTGTCGCCTCTTCAAATAACAACTGACAAATTAAAGAAGCGCCATCACGCTTGTAATTCCAATGTTCATAAAGCTCGTTTTCGCCCAAATAGTCTTTAGCATATTCCAAAACCCTGTTTACGGTTATAACACCTTCTGTAACAAGGTCTACACCATCAATATGTGCTATAGGCGGAATATCCGATTCTTCAAAATTAAGGCTTGCTTTGAGCGGCTTTTTTAAATATTTAGCCGCAATGGAGGATGTTGTTCCTCCGCATATAATATGCTTGCCTTCCTTCGAAAAGAAGAGCGACATCATTCTGTCACAATCGTCACGGTTAGAAGGAGGCCCGAAGAGGATATTCATCGGCTCTCTCTTTCTGATTTTCACGATACAAGCAGTTGCATCATCCCCAGGTTTTTGGCCGTAAAGCTTGTCGCATTCATCAACTAAAAGCGTTGATAAATTCTTTGCCGTAAGACCGGATAATGACATAGTTTCCATAAACTCAATAATATCTTCGCGCTTCCACCCAAAATTATATGATGTTCCTATTCCTGCATGAGGGCAGCCATCACTCATAGCGATGAAAATATCGTTTTCCTGAATACGGATTTCGCTTTTGAATATTTTCTTGCCACCAATATTCATTTCAGTTTTCGGATAATCATAATTTTTATTGTTACGCAAAAGAACTACATGAGGATTATCATACTGAATTATTTCAACAATTTCATTATCAATAATCTGCAAAATTGTAAATGTGGAATATGCGACGCCCCTTACCGAGCACACGGGAAGCGTTGCGGCAATCGTTTCAACACATTCTTCAACATGGAGTCCCTCGGCAATCATTGTTGAAATGATTTTAGAAGTAAGTGTCGATAATATACTTGCTTTAACGCCGCTTCCAAGTCCATCCGCAAGAACGATAACCGTTGAATTCTCGTTTTGCTCTACAACATCCACATGGTCACCGCAAAGCTGCTCGCCGTAATGGTTGATACTTTTCCAGCCGATATCGGCACATAAATCATTCATCTTGTATCGACTCCTTTAACTTCGCAAGAGCTATTTTGGTTTCTGCGGCAGTTTCACCAAGGAGCGATGCAATTTCCTGAACGATTCTCATCTGCTTATCAACAACCTTATCAGCAACTTCTATTGTCTGACGGGTGATTTTTTCTTTCTTTTCCCGCTGTGTTTCTTCATCAGTAACATCTCGCATAATGCCTACAAGGAGTCTTGATTCCTTGTCGTACACAACAGACTGTTCAACATAGCGTCTGTATTCTGCAAGATATACTCTTTCTCCTCTTATATCTCTGCCCGTTCTCAAAACCTCCGCAAAAAGCTTTGGGTCAAGAACTCTTATTATGCTTTCTCCAAGGACATCCGAGCTTGAACGAATATTCATAATATTTCGTGCGGCTTCATTTATCTGCTGAACTTCTAAATTTT
This sequence comes from Clostridia bacterium, assembly GCA_045591865.1. GTDB lineage: Bacteria > Bacillota > Clostridia > UMGS1883 > UMGS1883 > UMGS1883. The sequence goes on along the minus strand of JAZNTQ010000087.1, from coordinate 9,013 downwards.
CATTAAGAACAATAAGTCCGTTTGGAGTATTTTTAACAACAGTATCAGAAAAGCCTTCCGCTTTATCCTTTAAGAATGGTAAGCACATAGAAATCTCTGCCTTGCCCTGACAGATAGCAATAGCCTTTTCACGGCAAGTATTGTAACCACAGGAACCGCAATTAAGCTCATCAGAGGGCTTAAATTTGCCCATCTCTCTCAATACTGTAAAGATTTCTGTTTCACTTGGCATTGCAAGTTTATGTTCAATATATTCAAATTGCTTTTTAAGTTCAGCAGAATTTGGAACAGAAACGTTAAAATCATCTTCCCCGGCATAATTAGCGATTGTGATATAATCCTTAACGGGAGCTGATTTATTATATTTTTCCATAACAGGGCCGCCGATACAACTTCCTACACAAGCGGACATTTCAATAAAGCACTTGTGTATTTTTCCGTTTTCTATATCGCGAAGGGCATCCATACAATTCTGCACACCATCAAGCGCTATATAGTTATATCCAGGAGCATCAAGACTCATTGTTTTCAAAATGCCTCCTGTTGTAGGGAAAAACCTTGCGCGGCTTTCTCTATTGGAATCCATTTCCTGCTTAATCTCAATAGATTCTTCCTTAAGCCAGTTGGAAAGCTCTTCAAAGGTCAATACTGCATCAACAATGCCTGCATAATGTTCAGCCTCATCCTTTTTTGCTACGCACGGACCTATAAATACCGTCTTTGCATCAGGATATCTTTTCTTTATATCCTGGCAATGTGCCTGCATAGGAGAAACAACATCTGCCAGATATTCAAGTACTGACGGAAAGTATTTCTGTATAAGTAAGTTAATGGAATGACAGGATGAAGTAATAATAATATCACGCTCGTCCTCGCGGAGCATTCTCTCATACTCGTTTTTTACGATTGTTGCCCCGATTGCTGTTTCTTCAACATCATAAAAGCCAAGCTTTTTAAGAGCTTCTCTCATAGACTCAATTCCAACACCATCATAATTGGCAACAAAGGACGGCGCCAGGCTTACAATAACCGGTTCACCGCTTTGTAATAAGACTTTAACTTTTTCGGTTTCATCAACAATCTGCTTTGCATTCTGTGGACATACGACAAAGCACTGACCGCACAATATGCACTCATTTCCGATAATGTGCGCCTGATTGCCTGAAAAACGGATTGATTTAACAGGGCAATGACGAATACACTTATAGCAGTTTTTACAGTTTGATTTTTTTAATGTTAAGCAATTCGGCATATCCGTCACTTCCTTTCATCTTTAGTCACGATAACATATCCTCACATCTTTGCTGCTATTTCATTTTTGAAAAATTCATAAGCAGTTTCAGGAGTAACTGAATGAAACTCTCCATCAACAGTTACGCATACCCCCTGTTGACACTTGCCAAGACAAAAAGTACCGCTAAGTTCCACCTTGTCGCCGAGATTATTTTCATCTATAAGCTGCTTAAAAGTATCAACAACTTGGCGAGAACCCTTTATATGACACGAACTACCAATACAAATTGTTACTTTCATTCTAGAATTAATCCTTTCATATATGGAGGATAATTTCACAGATATCCACAATATCCCCCATTATAATTCACATTTTAACATAAAGAATATAAAAAATCAATGATTATCTAAAAATTTCATAATATTGGCAACAAAAAAAAGACGGCCGCAATACGGCCGTCTTTTAACTACTTATTAACCTTCGTAAACGAGGTTCTTTTCGATCATTTCGTCAACATTTTCTGCATTCCACCATGCGCCGCCGATTTCAACCTTTTCAGTAATTTCCTTACCTTCAAGAGCAAAAACAGCCTGTTCTACTGACTGATAACCGATCTGGAATGAATCCTGGGCAACTGCACCAACAAGCTTGGGACCTGCCTCTGCCTTCATCCACTGAATCTGCTTTGTACCTGCATCACAACCTGCAAACTTGATAGCATCGTACTTTGCTCCTGCAGCACCGATTGCATCGTAAACCTGCTTAACAACGCCTTCATTTGTCATGAATACAGCGTTTGCACCTTTTTCTGCAACTGCTTCAAGAGCTGTCTTGTACGCATTGTCAGCATCACCGGGCTTGATCTCGGGTTCGATTGTAACCTTACCCTTTGTTGCTGCATCTGCATCAGCGAGTTCCTTGAACTTGTCAATGAAACCGCCTGCTCTGTCGATACCTGTCTGTGTTTCGTCGTGCTGGATAACACCGATGATGTACTTATCTGCTGCTGCGATGTCTTCCTTAATTGCTTCAAAGAACTTTTCAGCAACAAGGTTTGCTGCCTTGTAGTTACTTGTAGCAACTGAAGCAACGATGGGGTTTTTGCCAGCCTTGTCAAGAGCTTCGACGTCTTTTGCCCAAATACCGCTATCGAACTGAACAACGGGGATTTGGGCAGCTTTAGCCTGAGAAAGCATATCTACAAAGCCTTCACCGATTGTAGCTAAAACGATAGCAGATGCGTTGTTAGAGAGTGCTGTCTGAACCATTTCCATCTGTGAGGGAAGGTCCTTTGCAGACTCACTAGCGGGTCCTCTGAATGTGATTTTGTAGCCATACTTTTCACCTGCAGCTTCTGCACCAGCCTTAACTAACTGCCAGAATGCATGTGATTCTCCCTTTGCAACAACTGCGATAGTCTTCTCATCTGAAGTCCCGCCGCAGCCTGCAAGTGTAGCAACTGCAAGAAGTGCTACCAAAACGAGTGCCAAAACTTTTTTCATGACTTTTTCCTCCATTTTTATATATTTACGGCTCCAGCTGTATATAAAACCTTATAATGCAGCAAGTTCCTTTTCAAGTTCAATAAGCTTTGCCTTCTTCTCGCCGTTTTCCATCTTTGATGCAAGAACTACATCAATTTCTTCTTCTTTTGCTTCAATAAGCTGCTTGCGGATACGTTTCGCTTTATCCTTTTCTGTCTCAACCTTTACCTTGCCTGCATTCTTATTCTTTATAACATCCATCAATACTGCAACTACCACGATGATACCTGTAAGAACATAAGTAACATATGTAGAGTTAACATTGAGGTTGAACTTTGCAAGCAAGCATTATTGCACCGATTACGGAGCCTGCGATAGATGCAACACCGCCTGCAGCACTTGTACCGCCGATATAAACGCCTGCGATAGCGTCAAGCTCCATACCATTACCTGTTGCAGCGGCAACAGTTGCAAAAGATGCTGCCCAGAATATTGCCGCAATACCTGTTGAGATACCTGCGATTGTATACGCAATAATCTTATACTTGTCTGTGTTGATACCTGAAAGTCTTGTAGCTTCCTCGTTACTACCTATCGAAAGGATGTAACGACCGATTTTACACTTATACATAAGATACATACAGATAAGTGCAAAAAATACTACCCAGATAAGTCCGACGGGAGTACCATTATAGTTTGAGAACATTTTATTAAACCAGGTTCCGTTCGGGAAGAAAATATTGGGGATTGAAACGATGATTGCGCTTAATCCTCGTCCGAACATCATTGTGCCGAGTGTTGCGATAAATGCGGGTATCTTAAGCTTTGCAACTAAAAGACCATTGATAAAACCGATGAGTGCACCGATTGCAATCATAACGGGAATTGTGTAGCCCAGAGGCATTCCACCCATATAAAGCTTACCTGCAATAACCGCTGCTGCGATACAGGTTGTGCCGATAGAAAGGTCGATACCTCTTGTAGGCTCGTCAAATATGAATATATCAGAGTTTTTTAGAAGCCATCTTGCAATAATTACCTTCTGCTGATTACCGCCTGAAAGATTTTTGAGAAGCTGACTCATAGAAGGTGTTTTTGTCTTAAGCTTCTGGTTTTCGCGCTTTGCATCCTTTTCAATCTTTCCATCCTGAATCCAGCCCGCCTTAATATAGTCGTCGAGATTGCTGAGCACGGAATTTTCTGCAACGGACTTATCAAGAAGAAGTCCGTATCTCTTTCTGTCCTCGGAAAGGTAGCAGATTCCATTCTTAACAGCCTCTTCAGGTGTTTTGATATTTACCTTTTTACCATTTACATAAATTTCTCCGCAGTCAAACGGGTCGGCACCGTAGATTGCTCTTGCAACCTCGGTTCTTCCACTGCCCATAAGACCTGAAAAGCCCAATATCTCGCCTTTTCTCAAATTAAAACTTACATTTTTAATTTCCTTGCCGCGACAAAGGTTTTTAACCTCAAGAACAACAGGTGCGTCGGCAGGAACTGTGCTTTCTTCTTTCTTGTCGCCGAAGATTACACGCCCAACCATCATTTTAACGATTTCGTCCTTGGTGGTATCTTTAGTTATAAGAGTGCCAAGCACTACAGACGGGTCAATCTTAACTCCGATTCTGTCAAAAAGCTCTTTTGCATCCTTTTCCATTTTTTGTCATCTATATAGACACCATTTATCATAGGCTCTCTGCCTATATATATATGTTCTGTGCTACAGTAAGATGATTCATCATATTAAGTTCCTGATGAATAATGCTTATGCCTGCTTCTTGCGAATCTTTTATATTTGAAAAATTCACACTCTCGCCAAAGAGAGTAACTTCTCCGCCGTCACGCTTATGAATTCCGCACAAAACTTTCATAAGGGTTGATTTGCCTGCTCCATTTTCTCCCATCAAAGCATGCACCTCGCCTGCTTTCAGTTCTATGTTTGCGGACTTTAACGCATGAACGCCTGAAAATCTTTTGTCGATGTTTTTCATCTCAAGAATTACTTGGTTCATACTATCTCCCCATTTGTGTATTTTTCAGGGGTTGCCCCTTATATATTATTCAGTAACTACGCCTTTTTTCAAAATAATATTTTGCATAGAGCGCGCTCTCACCTGTCATTACAACAGCATATGCTTTCTTTGCTCTTTCGTAGAATTCAAAACGCTCAATCTGCTCAATTTCTTTATCTGTGTAAGGCTTGATGATTTTTGCATATTCGTCCCAGATGGGTGTTTCAACTGTGTCTCCAGGGGGTTTTTGCCATAATATACACAGGAAGCTGATATGTGTTAAGCGGATAAAGCTTGAGTATTGCTTCCAAAAGCTCGGGAACGTTGTGTCCGTCACAGCGGATGCAGTTAGAATTTACGCTCTGACCGGGAAAATTTCCGTCACCGATAACGAGTTCATCGCCATAGCCCATTTCCATCATTACCTTAAGAAGCTCGGGTGAAATAATTTTTGGAATTCCTTTTAACATACTGCTAATCCTCCTGATTTTTTTATCAATTTAATGTTAATATACACAAATTCGCTTGTCGATATGGGGCTTTGTTTGTTCACATTTAAGAAATCGCTATTTTTTTACTGAATAATGGGGTTTTTCGACAAAAAGGGAGAGCAAAAAAAATTTTTTTGCTCTCCCTTTTCACTGTTTTATATTCCAAATGTTTCCTTTATTTCTTCCTTTGACATATATCCGACTGCTGTTTTTACACGCTCGCCATTTTTAAAAAGCATCACAGTTGGAATGCTCATAATACCAAATTTCACAGCAAGCTCGCCCTCGTCGTCGACATTTACCTTTGCAACCTTTACCTTTTCTTCTTCTGCAATTTCAGAAAGAATTGGTGCGAGCATTTTACAAGGACCGCACCAGGTTGCCCAGAAATCCACCAACACGGGAACATCGCTTTTTAATACTTCCTGCTCAAAATTTTCTTTTGTAATTGTAATTTCACTCATGCCAGTTTCTCCTTTTCCTTATAGTATAACATACAATGACAGAAACCTTCAAAATCGGGGTCTGCAATCTGTTTCTTGAATTCCTCGCACATACACTTGTTTTCAGGAGTTCTCTGTATTCTGCAGGGGCAGTATCCGCCCGTTTTTTTAAGACCTTCCTTTATTGATTTAACAATTTCCTTGTCGGGATTAAGCTTCACTGCCATACTATCTCCTCCTTCTTAATTTAATATTACTATTATGTACCAGTTTTGTCAATTAAAAAACCGCCGAGGTTTCTCGGCGGTTAAATTTTTTAGTTAGTATAGTTATCAAAATAACCCTGAACAAGTACAACGGGAGTACCCTTGTCACCGCTACCGCTGGTAAGGTCGCAAAGTGAACCGATAAGGTCAGTAAGCTGACGAGGTGTTGTTCCCTGTGATGCCATATTTCCTACAAGGTCAGCATCTTTAGAACGGATACTGTCAGAGATAGCTTTCTTAAGCTCCTCGCCTGAAAGGTTTGCAAAGTCGTTATCTGCAAGATACTTAAGCTTGAGTTCATTGGGTGTACCGATAAGTCCGTCTGTAAAAGCAGGTGAAACAACGGGATCCGCAAGCTCCCAGATTTTTCCCTGGGGATCCTTGAATGCACCATCACCATAAACCATTACTTCAACGTGCTTTCCTGTCTTTTCAAGCACTCTTTCCTGAATTTCAAGCACAAGAGCTTTACACTCCTTGGGGAAAAGCTTAATCTTGTCCTCTGTAGATTTATTGGAGCCGAGAAGGCCATATTTTTCGTTAAAACCGCTTCCGTTTACAGATGCGTTCATAATGTCATCAAGACCGCAAACAATCTTTGCGCCTGCATCTGTTAAAATTCTCTTTGTTCTCTTTCTGGTATGAATATCGCAGTTGATTACACAGTCGGTATAGTTAAGGATTGTTTTAGCCTGATTTGCAAATACAATCTCAACCTCTGCACCACATTCACGAACAACGCTAGCGTAGTAATCAACATAGTCAACACCTGTAAATTCGTGTTTGTTTTCGCCAAAATATTTTCTATATTCTTCAAGAGAAAGCACATCTGAATAAGGATTTATTCCTGCTTCGTCAATTTTATCAAGGCTTACAAGCTCATTACCAACCTCGTCTGAAGGATAGCTAAGCATAAGAACTACTTTCTTGCATCCCTTTGCAATACCCTTAAGACAGATTGCAAAACGGTTTCTTGAAAGAATGGGGAAAATAACGCCTACTGTTTCTCCGCCAAGCTTTGTGCGGACATCCTCGGCGATATCGTCAACCGAAGCATAGTTACCCTGAGCACGAGCAACGATAGATTCTGTGATAGAAATAACGTCGCGGTCGCGGAGAGAAAATCCCTCACTTTCAGCTGCTTCGAGCACGCTATCTGTTACTATAGCGGCAAGGTCGTCCCCTTCACGGATAATGGGGCAACGAATACCTCTTGATACTGTGCCGACTTTTCTTTCTGTATTTGCCATACTACTGTCATAGCCTTTCTGTCCGCAAAATGTATGCTTTAAATCTATCGCGGACGGATAGAAATATTATTGACCACAAATAATAATAGCATATTTTCATTTGCATTTCAATAAAAAATATTAAAAAATTTAATAAAATTCAAAACACTTGTTTTTTTTTATGAAATATGCTAAAATATTGTTAAGGCGAAAAGTCATTATGAAATACGGAGGGTTGTTTATGAAAAAAGTTGTTATCACCATCGGTAGAGAATTTGGAAGTGGCGGACGTGAAATCGGTATCAAGCTTTCTGAAAAGCTTAATATCCCCTTCTATGACAAGAAGCTTATTTTACACACTGCCGAAAAAACAAATCTTGAGGAAAGCATCATCGAAAAACACGATGAGCAGCACTCCTTCCCTGTTTTTTCTTCTTCGAATGTTTTCGATATATATCAGATGCCAATGTCAGACCGCATTTACATTGCGCAGGCTGATGTTATCCGTGATATAGCAGAAAAAGAGAGCTGTATTATTGTTGGCAGATGCGCAGATTTTATCCTCGATGATAATCCTGATGTATTCAAGGTGTTTATCACTGCTCCTATGAAGGATAAGATTGAGAGAAAGAGACCTCTTCTTGAGGGTAAGAGCGATGCTGAAATCCGTGCTCATATTGCGAAAATTGACAAAAAGCGCGCTAAATATTATACATATTATACCGACAGAACATGGGGCAGTGCCGCTACATATAATCTTTGCATAGACAGTAGCAAGGTGGGCATTGACGGAGCAGTTGAACTGATTGCAAGTGCAATTTCTATGAGGAAATAGTTTTTTACCGCCGTTTAGTGAAAAACGGCGGTATTTTTATCTAAAAAAGCAAAATTATACTTGATTCGATATTAAAATAATGATAAAATAATACAGACTGAATCGAAAGGAGATTTAATTATGAACTATTCACATGAAGTTGAGAACATGTGCGTTGTTGCAAAGGGCGTTGGACACAAGTGTGCTCCCATCCCCCAGGAAGGCACATGGACACATTCTACTCAAATTACTGACATCAGCGGTCTTACACACGGTGTTGGCTGGTGTGCACCTCAGCAGGGCGCATGTAAGCTTACATTAAATGTTAAAAATGGCATTATCGAAGAGGCTCTCGTAGAAACACTCGGTTGCTCCGGTATGACACATTCAGCTGCTATGGCATCTGAAATTCTTCCCGGTAAGACTCTTCTTGAAGCGCTTAACACAGACCTTGTTTGTGACGCTATCAATACAGCTATGAGAGAGCTTTTCCTCCAGATAGTTTACGGTAGAACACAGACAGCTTTCTCTGAAGGCGGTCTTCCCGTTGGCGCAGGTCTTGAAGACCTAGGTAAGGGTCTTCGCAGCCAGGTTGGTACACTCTTCAGCACAAAGGCTAAAGGTCCCCGTTACCTTGAGCTTGCAGAAGGTTACATAACAAAGATGGCTCTTGATGCTGACAATCAGGTTATCGGATACAAGTTCGTACACCTCGGCAAAATGATGGAAGCTATCCGTAAGGGTGCTGACGCTAACGAAGCACTCGAAAAGGCTACAGGTCAGTACGGCAGATTTGACGACGCGGTTAAAGTTATCGACCCGCGTGAAGAATAAGAGAGGGGGAAATTATAATGGCATTATTTGAAAGCTACGAAAGAAGAATAAATCAGGTCAACGCAGCTCTTAATAAGTACGGCATCGCCTCTCTCGAAGAAGCAAAGAAGATTTGCGACGACAAGGGTATAGATGTATATAACCTTATTAAGGGTATTCAGCCCATCTGTTTTGAAAACGCTTGCTGGGCATATATCACAGGT
>JAZNTQ010000086.1:0-3586 GCA_045591865.1 Clostridia bacterium | reverse complement strand
CTTCCCGAAAGCGACTATCTCCATGTTATGACAGACAGTGATGCAAACGTAATTTTCTATCAGGGAAAATATGAAGAATCTCTCAAAGCTAACCGCGAGACTCTTTCAAATGTGAAATACTTTGTAGGCTTTGACCGCGAGGAAAATGACGGAGAATTCCTCTCCTTTAATCTTCTCCTTGAAAAAGGACGTGAGCTTTATAAGGGTGGAAACACCGCTTATATTGATATGAAAAACACTCTTGAAGAGATGAAGATGCTCGTTTACACTTCAGGTACAACAGGACTTTCGAAGGGCGTAATGCTCAGCGAGAAGAACCTCATTTCCCTTATCTACCACGGACTTCGTACCGCAACAATTTACACAAAGTGTCTTTCAATTCTTCCCTATCATCATACATATGAGGCAGTTTGCGGTATCCTCGTTGGTATTCATCACAGAGTTACTCTCTGTATCAACGAAAGCCTTCGTGCAATTGCAAAGAATCTTCAGCTTTATAAGCCCGACTATATGTTTGTAGTTCCCGCAGTTGCCCTTGCACTTCATAAAAACGTGCTTAAAAATGCTGAAAAGCAGGGCAAGCTTAAGCTTATGCTTACAATGATGAAGGTCAGCAACGCACTTCGTAAGGTTGGTATTGACCTTCGCAGAAAGCTTTTCGCTTCCGTTCACGAAGGTCTTGGCGGAAATCTTCTCGAGGTAGTTTGCGGTGGTGCACCTATCCCCGTTGATACTGCTTATTTCTTTGATGCAATCGGCATTATGATTCTTAATGGTTATGGTATAACAGAGTGTTCCCCTCTTGTAAGCGTTAATAATCCTCACGACAGCGACTACCGTACAGTAGGCTATCCTCTTCCCTGTCTTGAGCTTCATGTTGATGAGCCTGACAGTGACGGAATCGGTGAAATCTGCGTTAAGGGTGATATCGTAATGCTCGGATATTACAAGAAGCCTGAACAGACCGCAGAGGTTATCGTTGACGGTTGGTTCCATACAGGTGACTATGGTTACATAAATAAGAAAGGTCAGCTTCTTATCACAGGTAGAAAGAAAAATATCATCGTTCTTGACAACGGTAAGAATATTTACCCCGAAGAAATTGAAAAGTATATCTATATGCTTCCCTATGTTAAGGATGCGGTTGTATATGATTCAAAGGATGGCGACAAGCTCATTCTCTGTGCTGAAATCTATCCTGACCCTGAGCTTATGGGCGACTCTGATATAAATGCAGATGTTTGCAGAGTGCTCTCTGACCTTCCCTCTTATAAGCAGATTACAAAGATTGTAATGCGTGATACTGAATTCCCCAAAAATGCTTCACAGAAAATCGTAAGAGGCAAGATTGAAAAGAAATAATAAACCAAGCAAAAAGAACTGTCCGCGGACAGTTCTTTTTTTATTCCTCCGCTCATATATTTGTTGTGACAAAGGAGGAATTTTTATGCAGGCAGAACATTCTCGCACAAGTGGATTTATCATATCTCCCCTTTGTGCTCCTGAAATTATCAAAAAGCCCCAAAAGGCTTCATATAAACCGATTAAAGTAAAAAGAGAGCTTGTAATTTCCCAGGTTTTGGCACGCATCCGTGATGAGTTTTATGAATATTCGCGCATTTTTACGAAATATGCGGTAAAAAGTACAGTTTCAACGATGATTGCTGTGTGCGCAGTTATGGGATTTTGTAATTTTTTCACGCTCGGTACTGCAGTCTACCACGGGGATAAGCCTGTTGCTTTTACGAGTGAAGAAAAGGCATACTATACTGCACTATCCGCTGCAAAAAGCTATGCCGAGAATTATGGAGAAAGTATAGAAAAATTCAAAGTAGTTCCATCTATTATTTTAAGGAGCAAAATCTGTACAAGCACAGCTCTTCGGGATAAGCTGCTGCTTGCTTCTTCTTCATTTTCTGATGCGTGTACGCTTTATAGTGGGAGCACTCCCGTTTTCAGCGCGGAAAACGAGAACGTAGCACGCGAGGTCGTTTCCTCATATGTTGAAGATTATTCTATGAATGGGAAAACCAGTCCTCTCACAAATCTTACATATAAGAGCTGTGTCATACCTACAGAAAATGTCTCTGACAAGGACGAGTGCCGTATACTTCTTGAAGGAAATGAAGCCGTGAGAGTAGTGAGTGTGGTAAACACAATGAGTGAAAAGGTTATCCCTTTCGAAACACAAACTACAAACGATTCAACCCTTTATGTAGGTGACAGTGTAACTGTTCACGAGGGGAAAGAAGGCTCGTCTATGATTACATCAGAGGTTGTGTATGAAAACGGGGCGCAAGTTTCAAGCAGAGTTCTTTCGGAAAATGTTACGCTCGCTCCCGTCACCAGAATTGTGCGTGTGGGAACAAAGACCAAGGATGTACTTAAGGAAGGTCTTTATGAGCCGCTTTCCGGAGTGGTTTCATCAGAATTCGGCAAGCGATGGGGACGCAATCACGAGGGGATGGATATAGCCGTCCCCGTAGGTACGCCCGTAAAGTCTGCCGAGTGCGGAACGGTTTCGTTCTGCGGAGATGCAGGAACATACGGAAAGCTGGTGAAAATCGACCACGGTGGCGGAGTCGTTACTGCGTATGCACATTTGAGCGAGATAAACGTAAGCGTAGGTCAGGCAGTTAAAGCTAACACGCAGATTGCTTTAAGCGGCAACACAGGAAGGTCAACGGGACCGCATCTTCATTTCGAGGTTGTCAAAGGCGGTGTGCCGCTTAATCCCAGAACGTACATAAAAAAGAGATGAGTAAGCTCATCTCTTTTCCTCGGGGATATAAAGTCTCCCCGTTTTTTTGTCAACACATATAATTGCATAGCCGTTTTTATAAAGTTTCGGCTTATCTGCAAACTCTTGCGGAAGCTCCTCCTCATTCTCATAACGAAGCGCAAGGGCATTTCCGTTTTCACACTCCCCCAGCCAATAGTGGCGGTGTTTTTTATAATTTTCGTAAACCTTTTTATTACTCAATATAAAGCGGATATAGCCCTCTGTTTTCTCAAAGGATTTCCCTGTGATTTTCTGCCAGTCAAATCCCATTTTGTCAAACGGGGTTTCTGCTTTTTGAGTAGTGTTTTCACCTTCAGCGTAGCGACCTATAAAAAGCTGTCTTCCGCTTTGCGTGATTAAAATTCCCGTGTGCTTCGTGGTATCAATTTCTTTGTAAAGTCTTCCGTCGACGATATTTCCTATAGGGACTGCTTCATTTCCGATAAGCCACGCTTTAAGTCCTCCGCTTATCCCACTCGTCTGAATTTCTACGCTGCTATCACGCACGAGTGCAGTTGCGCGACCTATATCGCAAAGCGGTGACAAATTTATGTATTTTTCCATTCTCTCACAACCTTTCTAAAAAAAGATTATGGAGAATTAAAGGAAATTATGAATTAAAATAAAATTTTTGTTACTAACAGTTGAAAATCTTTCCAGATGTGATATAATATAATGTGCATTTTTTGATTACAATTTTTAGGAGGTAATATATATGACAATCAAACCACTTGGCGACAGAGTCGTTATCAAAATGGTTGAAACTGAAGAAACAACAAAGAGCGGTATCGTTCTTCCCGGCAG
>JAZNTQ010000085.1:0-14221 GCA_045591865.1 Clostridia bacterium | reverse complement strand
TTTTGCCCACAACAGGGATGATTCTCACAGCAGTAGTCTTCTGGTTAATCATACCGATAGCCGATTCGTCAGCAATAATTGCAGAAATTGTTTCCGCAGGAGTATCTCCGGGAACTGCAATCATATCAAGACCAACCGAGCATACGCAGGTCATCGCCTCAAGCTTATCGAGTGTGAGTGTGCCGCACTCTGCAGCAGCAATCATGCCTGCATCTTCACTGACGGGAATGAATGCACCGCTTAAGCCACCTACATAGCTTGATGCCATAACGCCACCCTTTTTAACTGCATCGTTAAGAAGAGCAAGCGCCGCTGTCGTACCATGTGTTCCGCACTTTTCAAGGCCCATTTCCTCAAGTATGTATGCAACGCTGTCGCCAACCTCGGGAGTAGGAGCAAGAGAGAGGTCGACAATACCGAAGGGTACACCAAGTCTTCTTGATGCTTCCTGTGCAACGAGCTGGCCCATACGGGTAATCTTGAAAGCAGTTTTCTTAATTGTTTCGGCAACTGTCCCGAAATCCTGACCTTTAATCTTTGAAAGAGCCGCCTTAACAACACCGGGGCCGCTGACACCGACATTTATTACGCAGTCGCCCTCGCCGACACCGTGAAATGCGCCTGCCATAAAGGGATTATCCTCTACTGCATTTGAGAAAACAACAAGCTTTGCACAGCCGAATGAATCTCTGTCTTTGGTCAAATCTGCAGTCTTTTTGATGATTTCGCCCATAAGCTTTACTGCATCCATATTGATGCCTGCCTTTGTAGTGGCAACGCCAACTGATGAGCACACTCTCTCTGTCTGCGCGAGGGCTTCGGGGATTGATTCTATAAGTATTCTGTCGCCCTTTGTAAAGCCTTTCTGAACAAGTGCAGAAAATCCCCCGATAAAGTTTACACCTGTCGCCTTTGCAGCGCGGTCAAGAGTCTTTGCAAACATCACGTAGTTATCAGCGTCGCTCGCGCCTGCAATAATGGAGATAGGAGTAACGGAAATACGCTTGTTTATAATCGGGATACCATACTGGCGGCTTATATCCTCACCTGTCTTAACCAAATCCTTTGCAAGACGGGTGATTTTTTCATAAATCTTTTCACAAGCCTTCTCGGCACTGCTGTCAATACAGTCGAGCAGAGAAATGCCCATTGTTATAGTTCTTATGTCAAGATGTTCGTCATCAATCATCTTGATGGTTTCTACAATTTCCCTTGTATTTATCATCTTACAAACCTCTTATATTCTATGCATTGAATTAAATATATCTTCGTTCTGCATTCTGATTTCAACGCCGATTTCCTTGCCAAGTTCATCAAGCTCGTTCATCACCACATTGTAATCTCCTGAATCCTCACCAAATTCAACAAGCATAACCATTGTGAAAATACTCTGCATAATAGTCTGATTGATATCAAGGATATTGACGCTGTGATTAAAAAGACAACCACTCACCTTTGCTATAATACCTGTGCGGTCGATACCCATAACTGAAACAACTGCTCTCATTTGATAGCACTCCCTTGTGAATTTATAACTTAAATTTAATTATACAACTTATGCTACCTCCCGTCAAGTAAAACAATTGCACAAAAAAGCAAAGAGTGACTATTATCACGCTTTGCTTTTTCAGTTCTATTCAGCTGTGAATTCCACATCGGGAAATACGCTTGTAATCGTATCATAGATACGCTCGTTTTCTCTTTTATCATGGATTATAATTTTCCTCGGTGAAATTGTAATAAGGGCGCTAAGCACAATATCCTCCGTGCTGAAGCCCTCATCCTCAAATATTGCTTCCTCGCAGTAGCGGTCAGTGATATCCTTGTGTCTTTTATTGTGAATGCGTAAAATACCATCTTTTTTTACAATGTGAACAAGCGACTCTTTAGGCGATTGCACAGAGATGAAAAAGCTTAACATATTCAAAAACTCATCGTATTCACGCATCGCATAAAGCTCCTCCGCCGCATCGTGACAGAGATTTTTAAGCTCGTTTTTGTAATCCTCAAGGCGGAAGTTAACAAACCCGTTTATTATAATATAATTATTCTCACGGAGGTAATCAAGTGCCTGCTCACGAATAAGCGCCTTGCGCCTTTCGTAATGAATTGTATCCATAGCATCCGTGCTTTCACCACTTGCGTGCTTCAGTGCAAGGCTTAAAATTTCGGCTCTTTCGCTCGGTGGAGAATAATAAAACTCGCTTTCCGTAATTTTTTTCAGAAGCGGCTTTTCAAAGCGCGACATAATTTCCCCTGTAATCTGCACTGCAAACTCGTAAACGTCAACACCTTGCGGCAGATTGACAGCAGTATTAAGTTCCAAAAATTATCACCCCCCAATGGATTTATGTACTAATTCGTCATCAGAGGTATAATTGAGCCTATGTCAATGACCTGCCCTTCTTTAAGTTTTTTTATTTTTATGTTTTTAGAGTCGAGAAATCTTTTGATTTTATCTCCTGAAGGAATAAAGGAAATATCCCCGTTTACAAGGAGCGTATCGCAATCTCCCATACCGCATGAGCCGCCCCAGAAACCATTTTTGAAAGGGGGGAGGGATATCTTGTCGTTTTCTATAAGAAGAACTTCAAATTCGTTTTCCCTGCCTTTTTCTGCAATCCCGTAATCACCGGTTATAAAGGTGTTTTCGTCAATGGGGCAGATGGAACATTTGGTGTAACCTTGTTTAACTTCAATAATCTCAAAACCCTCGCTGATAAGTATATCATATAAGTGCTCATCGCATACGCTTTTAGTCAAAAAACATTTTTTTCCAACTATACCAACATTATATGCTGAGTCTGACGGGTAGTTACTACCCACATTTTTTCTACCCTTAATAATTTCAAATCCGTAGGGGGAGAGCTTTTGGGTATAGTAATCATAGGTTTCAGGAGGACATACCGCCTTGTTTTTACTGACAATTACAATTCCCAAATCAGCGTGACGGCGCATAGAAGGAGTAAGTATATCTATAGATGCAGGCTTTATAACCTGTGCACCATCTACATCGCAATCAGCTATAAATAGAGTAGCTTTATCCTTGGGAAGGTAGGGAGTAGTTATATGATTCATAATTTTCTCCTAAAATTGGGCTGTGGCATTTTGCCACAGCCCTTTAATGTTATTTTGAAGCATTAAGTCTTGTAAGTGACTTTTTAAGCTTGATTTCTGCCAGACGGTGCTCATAATCGCTTTTAGCAGATTCAGAGAGCCTTTTTTCCGCTTTTTCCTTTGCTCTCTGGGCACGTGCAATATCAATATTCTCGCCCCATTCAAAAGTGGATGCGACAATTCGGGTCGTCCCGTCAGTCACGCTTAACATTCCTCCTGCGCAAGCGGCCTTGCGCTCGCCTTCTGCGGTGAAAATGCGAGCCACACCGATTGAAAGCGCGGCTACATAGTCTGTGTGTTTTGCAAGTATGCCGACATCTCCCTCGGTAGTACGGACAATGATTTTCTGCGCCTTGCCATCAAACATAAGCCCGTCAGGAGTAACTATTTGCAAATCAAATTCGTTCATAAAATTAGCCTCTCTTCGCCTTTTCGATAGCTTCCTCTATAGTGCCTACGAAAAGAAATGCAGATTCGGGAAGGTCATCATGCTTGCCCTCAATGATTTCCTTAAATCCGCGGATAGTTTCAGAAAGTGGCACATATTTACCCTGCATACCTGTAAACTGCTCTGCAACGGAGAAAGGCTGTGAGAGGAATCTCTGTACCTTACGCGCGCGATTTACAGTAAGCTTATCTTCCTCGCTGAGCTCATCCATACCCATAATTGCGATGATATCCTGAAGCTCATTATATCTCTGAAGAATTTTTTGCACTGCTCTTGCAGTTTCGTAATGCTCTATTCCTACAACGTCGGGAGAGAGGATTCTCGATGTTGAATCGAGAGGGTCAACTGCAGGATAAATACCCTGTGACGCAATCTGTCTTGAAAGAACTGTTGTTGCATCAAGATGTGCAAATGTTGTTGCAGGAGCGGGGTCTGTAAGGTCATCGGCAGGCACGTAAACCGCCTGAACTGATGTGATAGAGCCTTTCTTGGTAGAGGTGATTCTCTCCTGAAGAGCGCCCATTTCAGTAGCAAGCGTGGGCTGATAGCCAACTGCAGAGGGCATACGTCCAAGGAGCGGTGAAACCTCACTTCCTGGCTGTGTAAATCTGAATATATTGTCGATGAATAAAAGCACGTCCTGTCCTTCTCTGTCACGGAAGTATCCCGCCATAGTAAGACCTGAAAGAGCAACTCTCATTCTTGCCCCCGGAGGCTCATTCATCTGACCGTAAACGAGAGCAGTTTTGTTGATAACACCAGACTCCTCCATTTCGTTATAAAGGTCATTACCCTCACGTGTTCTTTCGCCAACGCCTGTAAACACACTAAGACCACCGTGCTGCTTTGCAACATTGTTGATAAGCTCCATGATAAGAACTGTCTTACCAACACCGGCACCACCAAAAAGACCGATTTTACCGCCCTTTGCGTAGGGGCAGATAAGGTCAACTACCTTGATACCTGTTTCGAGGATTTCAGTAGTGCTTTCCTGTTCGTCGTAATCAGGAGCAGGCCTGTGGATTTCCCATTTTTCAGGGTTTTCGGGAGCAGACTTGTTGTCAACGGGCTCACCGAGAAGATTGAAAATTCTTCCGAGAGTACATTCGCCTACGGGCACGCTGATGCCTTTCCCCGTATCAACTGCGTCAATGCCGCGCACAAGTCCGTCAGTAGAGCTCATCGCGATACAACGCACAACATCATCACCAATATGCTGTGCAACCTCAAGCGTAATTGTGCGCTCGGGAGCAGCTATCTCAATAGCATTGAGCAGATTGGGAAGATGTCCGTTTTCAAATTTAATGTCAAGAACAGGCCCGATAACTGATATTACCTTGCCTATATTTTTTTTTGCCATGGGATTTTCAATCCTTTCTTAATTAAGAATTGTAAAGTGGTTATTATAAGCGCTAGAAAGCGCAGTAGAAGAAGATTTGAATGCGATGTTTAGATGCAGAACACACGAAATGAGTACGAAGGTGTACAAAGGTACTCCGATAGGCGAATTTCGTGCGTAGCTTAACGGCAACTTCAGAAAGAAAGTTGCTTTGCAAATTTCCACATAAGAAAATATAAAACTAAATCTTAAGCGATTTTAATTTATTGTTACCCGCCGTTAAGCGCTCTGCACTAAAAAGCGCATTCAAGAGCCAGCTACTATCTCTGTTATCTCCTGCGTAATAGCCGCCTGTCTTGCTCTATTATAGGTAAGAGAAAGATTTTCGATAATCTCCCCTGCATTATCTGTTGCATTTTCCATTGCCGTGCGACGTGCACTAAGCTCTGATGCGATAGATTCGCAAACACCGCCCCAAACTATACCGCTGATATAGTGCGGAACGATTTTTGCGTAAACAGATGCAGGATTAGGGTCATATTCAATAAGCTTTTTACTAGCAATCTTTTCGCCATCAGGAACAATTGGCAAAATCTTTTTTGATGCAGGGATTTGCGAAATAATATTAACAAAGCCTGTGTAATGAATATCAAGTGATGTGAATTCGCCCTTCTCAAATGCATCCGCAAGCGCCTGACCGATACTGTTGCAGTCACTTATTCCGACATCTGCTGCAATCTGGTACTCGGTAGTAAAGAATGAAACATTCTTCTTTGCAAAATGCTCCACAACCTTTTTGCCGATAGGGAAAATAATATCTCCCTCTTGATATTGAAGAGACTTAAAAAGATTACTGTTGTAACCGCCTGCAAGACCTCTGTCGCCCGCAATAACGATATGGCACGCCTTACCCTCTTTTTCCTTTGCGGTAAAAGGGGAAGAGAAGTCCTTTGTGCTCCCTGCTATATCTGAAAGAGTTTCAGAGAGTATTTCAAAGAAAGGACGGCTCATTTCGATACGTTCTTTTGCCCTTTTCATCTTACTTGTGGCAACAAGCTGCATAGCCTTCGTAATCTGGCGTGTGTTTTCAACACTTTTTATTCTGTTTTTAATTGCTTTCATTGAAGGCATTTTGTGTCACCTCATTTACGGCTTAAGAATTTTTCCACGCAATTTGTAACTGCTTCCTTAATCATTTCCTCTGTTTCTTCTGAAAGAGCGCCTGTATCGGCGATACTCTGAACGATTTTAGGGTATGTGTTATCCACATAATCGTAGAGAGCTTTCTCAAATTCTCTTATATCCTGGGGAGCGATATCCTTGAGGAAACCATTTATAACCGCATAGATAATTACAACCTGATGCTCAACGCTTACAGGTGCATTTCTGCCCTGCTTTAATACCTCAACGATTCTTTCACCCTGCTCAAGTCTTGCCTTTGTATCGGGGTCGAGGTCGCTTCCGAACTGTGCGAAAGACTGAAGCTCGCGGTACTGTGAATAAGCAAGCTTAAGAGTACCTGCAACCTTTTTCATAGCCTTAATCTGCGCATTGCCACCAACTCGGCTTACCGAGATACCGGGGTTAACAGCAGGCATTACGCCTGAATGGAAAAGCTCTGTTTCCAGGAATATCTGTCCGTCTGTGATTGAAATTACGTTTGTGGGAATGTATGCCGATACGTCGCCTGCCTGCGTTTCGATAATAGGAAGTGCAGTGAGCGAGCCTCCGCCGTATTCTGGTGCAAGACGAGCCGCACGCTCAAGAAGTCTTGAATGAAGATAGAATACATCGCCGGGGTACGCCTCACGTCCCGGAGGACGACGAATAAGAAGCGAAAGAGCGCGGTATGCCACCGCGTGCTTTGAAAGGTCGTCGTATATAACGAGGACGTCCTTCCCCTTATACATAAAGTATTCGCCGATAGCACAACCTGCATAAGGTGCGATATACTGCATTGGGGCAAGCTCACTTGCAGTAGCGGCAACTACAGTTGTATAGTCCATAGCACCGCTCTTTTGGAGTGTGTCAACAAGCTGTGCAACAGTAGACTTTTTCTGTCCGATTGCAACATAAATGCAGATAACATCCTTGCCCTTCTGATTGATGATTGTATCAATACCTATTGTGGATTTACCTGTCTGTCTGTCACCTATAATAAGCTCACGCTGACCACGGCCGATAGGAATCATAGAGTCAATAGCCTTGATGCCTGTCTGCAGCGGAACGCTAACAGATTTTCTCTCAATAATACCGGGAGCAGGAGACTCAATAGGTCTGCGCTCGGTGGTTTTTATTTCGCCTTTACCATCGATAGGCTGACCGAGAGCATTCACAACTCTGCCTATCATATTTTCGCCTACGGGAACACTTACAACTGTGCCCGTACGCTTTACGATGTCTCCCTCGCGGATTCCGCTGTCAGAGCCGAGGATAACAAGGCTTACAAGGTTTTCCTCAAGGTTAAGAGCCATCGCAACCTCGCCGTTTTCAAACTCTACAAGCTCATTGCTCATACAGTTGTCAAGGCCTTTTACCTTTGCGATACCGTCACCAACTTCAACAACGTAGCCTGTTTCCTTCTGCTCAATTTTATTTGAAAAATTTTTAATCTGGTCTTTTATAATTTTGCTGATTTCATCAGATTTAAGCTGCATTATTTCACCTTCTATCTAAAGTCATTGGATGCAATCTGCGCCTTTATGAGTTCAAGCTTTGTGCGCACGCTTGCATCTGTCTGCGAATTGTCAGTCCTCAAAACTATACCGCCGAGAATAGATTTATCAACCTTTGTGGTGAGGTCGATTTTTTTGTCCCATTCCTTCTCAAGCTTATTTACAAGCTTTTCTTTTAAACTCTCGCTTAAAGGCGTTGCAGTTATAACTGTAACACGCTTTATGCCGATCTTTTCATTATAGAGCTTTTCGTATTCCTTTATGCAGTCAGTAAGAAGGAATACGCGTCTTTTCTCGCAAAGTATCTTGATAAGATTTGTGACATATTCCATATATGGTGCAAAAGCTTCGTCAATAAGTTCAAAACGCTTATCTGCGGGGATGGTGGGAGAGTCAAGAAGAGTAATATACTCGCTGTTTTCAGAAAAAATCTCAAAAAGACTTTTAAGCTCTTCGTAAATTTTCTCTATAAGTCCTTCATCCTCTGCAAGCGAGAATAACGAATGGGCATATGTCAGTGACAATGATTTCATTTATTCTCACCCCAATTGTCTATAAACTCACTAACGAGCTTCTCATGGTCGCTTTCCTGAAGGTCTTTTTCAATGACCTTTTGTGCGATGTCAACTGCAATTGAAGCAATATCGCTTTTAATTTCGCTTATTGCAGCTTCCTTTTCGCGCTCGATTTCTTTTTGTGCTTTTTCAATAATTGCCGACGCTTCGCGTTTTGCCTCGCCAACGATTTCTTCGCCGCGAAGAGTAGCGTCATGCTTTGCATCCTTCATAATTTTTGAAGCCTCTTCTTTAGCCAGAGAGAGCTTTTCACTATATTCTTTTTCAAGTGCATCTGCGTTTTTCTGTGCCTCTTCCGCATTAGAGTACATAGTGCTGACTTCTTCCTCGCGCTGTGCAAACATCTTGGTGACAGGCTTAAAAAGAAGTTTTTTCATTATGAATACAAGAATTATCAAGTTTATCCATGTGAAAATCATTGTCCATGGAACAATAGATACAAACTCTTGAAATTTTTGCATTTTCTTCGCCTCCTCTTACAAAGTTTTGCATGGCGGTGCAAAAACACCGCCACTTAAGCCTGCACTTATTAAATGAGGGGGTTTGCAAAGAGAAGAATCATTGCAACAACAAGACCGTAGATACCTGTTGATTCTGCAACTGCACAACCAAAAAGCATTGTAGAAGTGATATCACCCTTTGCCTCTGGCTGACGGCCTACTGCTTCTGCAGCCTTACCTGCGGCATAACCCTGACCGATACCGGGGCCGATACCGGCAATCATTGCAAGGCCTGCGCCTACTGCTGATGCAGCTCTTACGATAGCTTCTGTCATTTCCATAATAAATACCTCCCAAATATATTGTGAATTATTAATTAATATCTTTTTTACGCTTCTGCTTCATTTGCGCTGCCTACATATACCATGGTCAGCATGGAGATAATGTACGCCTGCAAGAAGCTTGTGAATACATCAAAATAAATTGATAAGACCGCCGGAAGCCCTGCCTGCAAAAATGGAATAGAGCCCAAAACGGGAATCCAACCCAAAACTATTTTGCTAAGCCCTGCGAGCGCCCCGTATATAAGACCTGTTATTACAATTCCCGATGCAATGTTACCAAAGTGACGGAATGCCATAGAAATGGGATTTGCAATTTCGCTTATAATATTAAGCGGGGTAAGGAAGGCAACAGGCTGTGCAAATCCTTTAAGCCAACCTAAAACGCCTTTGTTCTTAATATTAAAGAACTGTATCAGGAAAAATGCTACAAGAGCAAACGCGATTGTAGTGTTAATATCACCTGTCGGTGCACGCAGTCCAACAAGTCCTGAAAGACTGGATAGGATAGAGTAGGAGAAAAGAGCGCCGATATATGGGAGAAAGAACATATTATTTTTCCCCATGGTATTTTCTACAAGGTTGGAAAGCATCAAAACAAGCTTTTCTGCTACAATCTGCCTTTTTGAAGGGTTTCTCACAGAAAGATTACGCCCCAGAAAAAAGCATGCCAGAGAAATCACTGCAACGACAATCCAGCCATTAAAGACTGTTTCGCTTATAGGAATTCCGCCTAAAACTGGGATTTCAAATAATACTTCGGGACCTTTTACATTCAAGAATTCTCACTCCTTTTTTTACGTGAGTTTATAGCGCTTACAATAAGAATAGCCACTCTCTGGAACAAAAGCGGAATAATTGCCGCCCAGAAATGTATAGCAGACGAATTTGCCGCAAAAATAATCATAATTGCAGTTAGCACAAGTCGTGCGTTATAACTCATTGCCATTTGTGTCTTTGCTCCTGAAGGACCTTTATCAATGCTTTTATTCACAGAATAGGCAAGAAAAAAGAAATTTGCACAGGTGAATGCACATCCGTATACTACTCCTATTAGAATATCAATACGAAGCGATAAAAATACGGAAAAAATGATGAATTCAACAATGCCGAGCAAAAGAATAACAAGACATACCTTTGCCGCATCTTTATAGACTGAATTATTTTTCATTCTTTTTTCCCCTTTCAGCAGTAGCCTGGCAGAATTTTATAAAGGTTGTAACGGCGCTGCCGATACCCATGAACACACCGATAACCATAACATAGTTACCAAGATTAAATTTTCTTTGCACCCACGATGCAATTCCTATCCACAGTAAAAACGATATTATAACACTGAGCCCAAGCTGCGTAACTGCGCCCAGTGCCGCAAGAATTTCTTTTCTTGAATCTTTCATTTTATAACCACTCAACAGGTCGGCAGCTTGTTACGCCGAAATGGTAGAGGATAGCGTCTGTTATTCTTCTTGAAGCATTACCATCACCATATGGGTTAACTGCCACGCTCATTTTGTGGTATTCAGCCTCGTCTGTAAGAAGCTGTGAAGCAAGAGAATAGATAATATCCTCTTCTGTGCCCGCAATCTTAACTGTACCTGCCTCTGCCGCCTCGGGTCTTTCTGTCTCTCCGCGCAGTACAAGTACGGGCTTGCCGAGAGCAGGAGCTTCCTCCTGAAGTCCGCCTGAATCAGTAAGGATAAGATGAGCCTTATTCATGGCGTTGTGAAGCACATCAACATCAAGCGGTTCTACGAGGTGAACACGAGGGATATTTCCGAGAATCGAGAAGACAGTCTCGCGTACGGCAGGATTAAGATGCACGGGGTAAATCACTTCTATATCAGGGAAATCACGGATAAGTCTCTGTACCGCGCGGCAGATGTTTTCAAGCGGAGCACCCAAATTTTCTCTGCGGTGCGCAGTCATAAGAATTATACGCTTATCCATATCAATTCCTTCAAGAGGTGTTCCCACAAAAGAGAAATCCTTTTTGATTGTTGTCTTGAAGGAGTCGATAACAGTGTTGCCTGTTATGAAAATGCTTTCAGGATTTACACCTTCATTGATAAGATTTGCGCGGTTGCTCTTCGTAGGAGCAAAGTGAAGGTCAGATATAACGCCTGTGAGACGACGGTTCATTTCCTCGGGAAAGGGGAAATATTTGTCGTAAGTACGAAGACCTGCCTCAACGTGACCAACCTTAATCTGATTATAGTACGCCGCGAGACTTCCTGCAAAGGTGGTGGAGGTATCTCCGTGAACAAGAACAAGGTCAGGCTTTTCCTGACGGAAAACCTCCTCAAGTCCTGTAAGAGCCTTTGTAGTAATGCCTGCAAGTGTCTGACGCTCTGTCATAATATTAAGGTCAAAATCAGGCTTAATATCAAAAAGATTGAGCACCATGTCAAGCATTTCGCGGTGCTGTGCAGTAACACAAACCTTGCAGTCAATTGAAGGTCTTGACTTAAGCTCGTAAATAAGCGGAGCCATCTTAATTGCTTCGGGTCTGGTGCCAAAAACTGTAAATACTTTAATCATAATTACACCTCTATTTGTGTTCTTCTTTATCTGTAAGAGTTTCTATTATTCTGGGGGTGAGCCATAAAAACAAAGCAAAGCCTAAAAGCACTAATGCGAGAACCCACAAAGAAATCGCGCCTGTTGCAATAAGTCCTACTGCCACGATGCAGAGGATGATGCACAGAACATAAATCGTAGTGACAGCTCTTTTTTGCGAGAAACCTGCATCAATCAGTCTGTGATGAAGATGTCCTCTGTCTGGTGCCATAATAGGCTGGTGATTTTTAAGACGGCGGAGAATTGCCGAAACCGTATCAAAAATGGGAAGTCCCAATACGAGAATAGGTGCAGCAAGAGAAATTACCGCATACCCCTTAAAAAGTCCCTGAACGGAAACACACGCAAGGACAAATCCCAAAAACAGTGCTCCCGTATCGCCCATAAAGAGCTTTGCAGGATTGAAGTTATAAGGCAGAAAGCCAAAGCAAGCACCTGCAAGAGCACTCGTTACAAAAGCAACCTCGCTTTCTCCTACGATAATTGCAATACAAAGGAGAGTGAGTGCCGAAATTGACGAAACGCCGCAAGCCAATCCGTCAAGACCGTCAAGCAAGTTTGTCGCATTTGTAATAGCTAAAATCCAGATGAGAGTAACGGGAATCGCAAACCATCCAAGACCGATGTAGCCGTAATCCGCAAGAAATGAGGGTACCCTTATAAAATCAATACGCACACCTGCAAGAATAGGGCATAGTGCCGCAACAATCTGCACAACAAGCTTGAGCTTTGCACTAAGGGCGTATATATCATCAAATATTCCAAGAGTTACTATAATAAGGCAACCGATGATAAGTCCCAAAAGTTCCTTGTCGATGTTTGCAAAGAGAAGCACGCTTATAATAAATCCAAAGAATATTGCAAGTCCGCCGAGCCTTGCAGTAGGCTTTTTGTGCATTCGGCGGTTATCCTTTGGCACATCCACCGCACCAATTTTGAAAGCAAATTTCTTTACGAAAGGGGTGGTGGAAAATGTCACTATAAACGCTAAAATAAACGTAATCAGAATACTGTTACTCATAATGATGTGCTCCTTAGATTATAAAACCGACTTTCTTTTTAACCTTTGTTATGGTGCGGCGTGCAATATAGCTTGCCGCTTCAGCACCATTTTTATATACGCTTTCAAGGTAATCCTTGTTTTTCATAAGGTCATTGTATTTTTCCTGAATCGGGCGAAGATGCTCCACAATAGCCTCGCCGACAGCAATTTTAAAGTCTCCGTATCCTTTACCGCGAAACTGGGCTACCGCTTCGTCAATACTCTTTCCTGTGACAGTTGAGTAAATAGTGAGGAGATTGTTCACGCCGTCCTTACCCTCGCGGTAACAAATCTCCGCTTCTGAATCAGTTACTGCGCGCTTGAGCTTGCGCATAATATCTTCAGGCTTATCAAGAAGGAATATGCAACCGTTGGGATTGGGGTCGCTCTTTGACATCTTTGCAGTAGGTGTCTGCAGACTCATAATCTTTGCACCTGCGTTCTTTGCAGGAATATAAGCATCGGGAATCACGAAAGTATCGCTGTAAAGAGTGTTGAAGCGGTGAGCAATATCGCGTGCAAGTTCAAGATGCTGCTTCTGGTCTGCACCTACGGGAACAAGGTCTGTCTGATAAAGCAGAATATCTGCCGCCATTAAGACGGGGTAAGTATAAAGACCTGCATTGATATTTTCGGGATGCTTTTGAGACTTGTCTTTGAACTGTGTCATACGATTAAGCTCGCCCATCTGCGTGAAACAGTTGAGTATCCAGCTAAGCTCTGCGTGAGCAGGCACGTGGCTCTGGATAAACATAATATTTTTTTCTGCATCAAGACCGCAGGCGATATACTGGGCAAGAAGAGAAAGCGTGTTTTTACGGAGTTGCGCCGCCTCTTGTCTCACAGTAATCGCATGCATATCAACCACGCTGAAAATGCAACTGTATTCGTCTTGAAGTGAAACCCAGTTTTTAAGCGCTCCGAGATAATTTCCGAGAGTGATTGAATCGCTGGAGGGCTGAATTCCTGAGAAAATAACCTTTTTGTCGTTAATCATATTGATACCTCTTTTATTTTTACACATATCTTCCTATATATTACCACAATAGGCATAAATAGTAAAGTATTTTTTGCAAATTTAGAGCGCGGTCAGCTGAAATCCGTAAAACGAAAGAAAAGCGAAAAAAAGCACAAAAATTTTACTGTTGACCTTAATGAGTAATTGTATTATAATTATATATTGGAGTTACATAATTTGTTTAAAAATGGAGAGTAGAGTATGTATTCACGTTTTTTTAAGAGAATAATTGATGTAGTCCTGTCTTTTATTGGAATTATAGTGCTTCTGGTACCGATGTTGATAGTTGCAATAATTATCAAGATAGATTCGCCAGGCCCCATACTTTTCAAGCAGAAAAGAGTGGGTTTACATAAAAAGCATTTCAATATTTTGAAATTCCGTTCAATGCCTACAGAAGTTCCCAAGGATATGCCGACTCATCAGTTTAAGGCAGAGGATATGCTCAGCAAATGGCAGAAGTTCATGCGCAAAACCTCTATTGATGAACTGCCGCAGCTTTTCAACATATTTTTTGGAAGTATGACAATTATAGGACCAAGACCTGCCCTCTGGAATCAGGACGACCTTATAGCAGAGCGCGATAAATACGGAGCAAATGATGTGAAACCCGGACTCACGGGCCTTGCGCAGATAAGCGGAAGAGATG
>JAZNTQ010000084.1:0-5982 GCA_045591865.1 Clostridia bacterium | reverse complement strand
CGCGGTGGACGCGCTCATTCCCCAAGTGTCGAGCTTTGAAGAATTATTACAGCGTTTGCAGGCGGCGGGATATGAGATCAAGCGCGGTAAATACATATCTTGTCGCGCACAAGGTCAAGAGCGTGTTACCCGTCTTAAAACCCTCGGTGCCGACTATACCGAGGAAGCAATCACCGAGCGTATCAACGGCAAGTGCACCCGCGCCCCGAAAGCTCCCAATATCAAGCAAAGGCGCGTATCTCTTATCATTGATATTGAAAACAGTATCAAGGCACAGCAAAGCCGAGGATATGAGCAATGGGCGAAAATTCACAACCTCAAACAAGCGGCAAAGACGGTCAATTTTCTAACCGAGCATAAGATCGAGCAGTACACGGATTTAGTCGCCCGCCTTGATGAAATCACTGCGGCGAGCGAGCAAGCGGCTGACGCATTAAAAGGCGTAGAAAGACTGCTTGCGGATATGGCGGTTATGATAAAGAATATCACGACCTACCATAAGACAAAGCCCGTCTATGAAGCGTACAAAAAGGCGAAGAACAAAGTGCAGTTCCACGCCGCACACGAAAGTGATCTGATACTCTATGAAGCGGCAGCAAAGGCACTACGTGCCGCCAATGTCGGCGGTAAGCTCCCAAGCGTTGCCGCGCTCCAATCCGAGTATGCAAAGCTGACCGAGCAGAAAGAAGCCCTATACGCTGACTATGGCAAGCTCAAAAAGCAAGTCAAGGAATACGATACGATGAAGCGGAATATAGACAACTTTTTGAAGATTGACATAGGGCAAGCCAAAAAGAAAGAACTTCAAAGGAAATATAATATTTTCAAGAATTAAAAACAACACGCAAGAAAATATCATTCAAGATATTTTCTTGCGTGTTTTCGTTAAATGCTATTATTTAATGTTTTACAATAGAGGCATATTATCTGTTGAAGCATTATTTTGAAGAAAAAGGAGAGTGTTTTTTGTTTTTGGGGGAAGATGCTTCAAAAAAAGCTGGGGTAACATAATGATACATCTTTGAACGCTTTAGTTTTTCTTTTAAATACTTTGAAAATTCAACATCATCTACACTTTCTAACAACCAAATCAAATCCTCAAGTTGCATAATTGTGAGCTGATTTAAATTCAAATTATCAAAATCTTTTGATTTTAACATAATCCGCGCAAAATGTTGCAAAACATCTGACATATCTCGCCTATAGTTACTTTTTTTATCAATATGCAAAGACATAATACGAAAAACTCTTACATATTCAAGTATTTTTTTGCTTTCAATATTGTACAAAAGTTTTTTTCTAAAGAAAAATGGTTTTAATATATCTTGAAAAATATCTCTGTCATTTCCAAAGAAAAGATTAGGAAGTATATCAATTAGGCTTATGAAAAATTGAGGGTGCTGGTAAATAATGTAAGATATAAAATCTGGATTTCTATGGAGCATCTTACGATCTAACAATTCTTCCATTTCAAACAAGAAATGCTTTGCGTCAAAGTATTTTGCTATTTTAATTGCATTTATAATTGAATTTATACCAAAATTAAATATCCCCACAGATGCTACTAGATGTAAACATCTTTCGAAAAATACATCAATTATTTGTGGATTGACGTATTGTTCAGTAGCGTTCATTTCTATTAGCATTAATATGGCTCGTGACGGAAGCTCTGGATTAGTTTCCAATAGAATACTTAGGTTATCTATGTCTATGAATTGTGAAATTATATGGACCTTATCTTCTGATCTAATAGTAATAGAATTATCAATAATATCTAACAAAGAAATAGGATAAGACTTATTTATGTTATTGCTTTGAATACCAATGATTCCATCTTTGGAATTACGCAAAGAATAATGAATAATGTCTTCATAATCATCTCCCCATTCATCATCAATTAATAAATTCCTATGAAAAACATGTTCAAAAGAAATTCTTTCATTTATCGCAAGCGGCATTCCATTCGGCATCAACAGTTCAAATAATCTTGCTGTAGCTGTTTTTATTGAATAGTTGATTGTTCCGTCAATTTCGTCTTTGGCATCATTAACAAACCTAGGTAAAATTTTCGCAAGCCTCCTTCGGTTGTAAAAAGTTACTGCTTGGCGAAGAAGACAGATTTCTATAGTTTCAAATAACATTAAGGATGTGTCGGTATTTATATAATATATCTTCTCGTTTTGTATAATACTTTCAATTATACTGTTAATATCATAATAAACACTTCCAATACGTCGCATGTCAATTTTATCATTTGAAAGTTCACTAAGTGCTCTTCGTAATAAAACAATTGAGTATGTAACATAAAAATCTGCACCTTCTTCTTGCAATACTCTCAGTATAGCATTATCACTTAACTTAGATATTTCACTAAACCGAGATGTATGCAATCCACACAAAGCCATAAGGGTATTATCTGCTAATGTTGTTGAAATGCATAGTAGTATATCAATGGGCTGTTCATAACGTGTAGATTCGAATTTTTTATTACATTCAACAATTACAATTCCATCCTTTTTTCTTTTTGCCTTAAGAATAACCGATAAACCAACCAAATCAGCGGGCGCAAACCATGCTTTCCATAAAGACGCTAATTTATCCCAAGGTTTCAAGTCCAATTCAACAAATTTAGTTTTGTGATAATATTCATCTTCATTGAATTCAAATCCGTTAGTATTGGTGCTGGATGCTAAAATAACAAGATTAAGTGTATATGTTGATAAGTATCCCAAGAGAGGAGTATCATTATCAAAAAGAATTCCGTTAAGCATAACTTTGGGTATTGATCTTGTGTTCAATACCATTTCCAACTGATTTTGAACAATAATTTTTAAATTATCAATAAAATCTTTTTCGCTCATATTAATAGGCGAAGGGTACAACTGCAAATATCGTTCAAATGATTTCTTTGTATGTTCACGTAACATTTCAACAACTACTGGACGTGAATATAACGGAACAAACATTAAACAATAGAACCAACTAGGAGCAAAAGAGTCTGGAGCTATCATCACAGTTTTGTTAGTTATATTATGTGGCATACATACTCTATTTATATGATTTTTTCGCACCTCAATTATTGTATTACGCAAAATAAAATCTGCAGCCAAAAATTCACCAAACGTATTATGAAGAAACTCATATGCATAGGTCTGCTTATCGCTATTTGCCTCTCCTTCCTGTGCAGTAGACTTATGTATGAAGAAAAAACCACTCAATACCGAATCTGCTTCTGTTAAAGAATGCGCTACAGGACTCCCGTCGTTTCTGTGAACTTGGTATGCATCTATATCTCTTTCTAATTCCTCTGAATGTATAACAACATCCCGTCTATTGTACATACCAATTGCAACAACACCTAAACGATTCATTTCCTCGTCAATTATGCGTTCCTGCTCATCTGTGCTTTTATCTGCAAACCTAGTAACGTATCTGCTACGTTCTCTGCGCACGAATCGACGAAGAAGATTGTCATATAGTTCAGTTCGCTTAATGTTGTTTGTTTGAGCTAATTCATTTGCTTCTGAATCATATAACGCCAACATTAGTAGAAGCAATGGTTGTTCAGCGAGTTCAATTATACTATTCTTTTTATTTTTTTCCTTAGAAGGTAAGCTGAGTGGTTTAATATTTGACTTGATAAAATAATCCGCATTTGTATTGTTCCAAATATCAATCCACGCTTTTCTTTGTTGTGGGTTAAACTCCATTAATCTTAAAACAGTTGAATTTTCAGGAATACGAGCTTTATCTATAAGTGTTATACGGCTAGTAACGATTATGCGTACAGGACGTCGTTGATTTTGTTGCTCTTGTTGGAATCTTCGAATCTTTTCTAGATAACCAGAAAAAACATCACCTTTGGCTTGAAGAAGTTCGTCGTATCCATCTAGTATAATAACTAATGGCTTTTGGTTGAATTGAGAAGCAAAACCACCATAACCTTGCGTTGTTAATGGCCTGTTTGTAATCTTTTTAATTTGATCTTCTACAAGAATATCAATTCCGTCGTCAGCGTTGACATCCCTAAGAGGTATTCTAATGACTGTATAGGAACTACTCATTAATTGAGCAGATAAAACTTTAGTTAGTAATGATTTTCCGCTTCCAGGCTGTCCAAGAATAATTAATGGATAACTAATACTATCAGGAGAATATAGGTATTTTACAAAAAATTTATCCAAATCATGTTGAATAGGCACCTGTTTCCAGAGTGACGTATTTTCAAGTTTAATTCCTTTTTGACTATAAGAAATACATTTGTATGATTGTGGAATAAATGCATCAACAATTTTCGGATACTGTAATTTAATCGTTTCAGAATCTGATGTGATTTCTTTATCATCAATTATCGGCTCATTAATAGTTGCTATATATTTATTCTTTAATTCATTAACTATATCTTGTGCTTGAATTTCATTATAATTTGTAGAAATTGAAGTAACAATACTATTTAAATTTCTGAGACCTATATCAATTTGATTGGTGCTTCTAACAAGAAGATCCATAACATTTTTATTTTGTTTAAGTGCATTACTAAGACCTTCGAAATTTTGCAATTGGGCAAACATTGCAAAATCGTTGAATTGATCAGCCAAACTTATATATTGAGCCTCATATACTTTTATTGCTTCTTTAGGTATATTGTTAACTGCTTGCTTAAATTCATCAAATGCCCGTTTATCTGCATCTTCATCCTCATTGAAAATTGATTCCTCAACAACCATTTTTATTAATCCGTTGGTGATTCGTTCATATGTAGAAGCAAGTCGTTCTTTTATATCAGAAAATGAATTCACATGATCTGCATACAAAAGATCGCCGTGAATATTTTGAGCAAGTTGCAAAGTTTCATCGGATTCTATTGATTTTTCAATTAATTCTCTCTTTTTTTCCAATTTACATTTAAGCTTTTTTCTTACATCTTTCGACAGGGAATCTTGAAGAACATCAAAATAGGCGGTATAACATATCAAAGCATAAGCTGCTCTAATCTGCTCCATTCTACCTATATAATCTGGCTCGATTTTTTGAACAATTGCATCGTAAACCTTATGTCCTAATTCAAACAATTTGTTTTTTATATCCATCAATTCTAGCAACGGAAGAAATTGTGGTCCTAAAACAATTGGAGAAAAAATAATAGCGGCATCTGTTAAACTATCAAACGCATTAAGAATATCTTTACCGATTTTAGAATCCTTTTCTAAATATTTCTGAATATTTTTAAAACTATAATCACTAATCATTTTTTCCTCCACAAGATTTATAATATAGACTATCAAGACAATTGAATTTTTTAAATTATACTGTCTATTGTTGTAATTATTATATCATAATATGGAAAAATTATCAATACATCATTGTAAAAAAGCGTCATATTTTGTCATTATTTCAAGAAAATATTATGAGAGGATGAGAAATAAAAAACATTTTCTCAACTGTTTATAAAATAAAAACGGGATGACACAGCAGCCGTATCGGTGTCGCGCCCCGTCTGTCTGTTTTGGGTACGCTAAAATTCGTTTTGGGCGTGTTTGTATATGCCGTGTGTCTTTGCTTGTCTGCGGCGCGAAAGGCGCGTAGGGCGCGCCCTCGCGCTTGTGGGCGTTATTCCTCGTCAGCCGCGTACACGTCAAGCTCGGCAAATTCCTCGTCGGTCATAGCGCGTAGCTTTTCAAGGGTACGGTCGGCAAGGTCGCGCATATCTTCGTCCATATAGGGGAGCGCGTCGCTCATTTCCTCTATCAGACTTGCGCGATCTTCGTAAATGTAAATGCTGATAAGGTTTGTTTCCTCAACGGAAAATCTTGTGTTCATTCTCATACCTCCAAATCGTCATTTTTCTTTTTGGTCGCCGCTTTTTTCGGGGCGGCTTTTTCTTTACCCGCGTCCTTTTTAAGCTGTGCGCGGATAGATTGCTTTTCCTCTTTTGGCTTGCCCTTGCCGCCCTTTTCCTCTGCCTTGATTGCATTTGCAAGA
>JAZNTQ010000083.1:0-2928 GCA_045591865.1 Clostridia bacterium | reverse complement strand
AGGATTTTCTTTGCACTTGTTCTGCCTATACCGTAAACATATGTGAGACCAATCTCAACTCTCTTTTCACGGGGCAGGTCAACACCGGCTATTCTCGCCATCTGTTAATACACCTCCAAAATTAAATGAAACATACTTTTTATTGGATTAGGGGTAATTGATTATGCGTTTTGGGCAATCACACAAAATGATTTCAGCCGCGCCCTTAACGGACTAAAAAATCAGCCCTGTTTCTGCTTATGCTTGGGATTTTCGCAAATCACCATGATTTTACCTTTTCTCTTGATGATTTTGCACTTTTCGCATATAGGTTTTACTGAGGGTCTTACCTTCATTTTGAAATACCTCCTCTAACGCTTAAACACATAATGCTATGCGTTTTACTTAATTTATTTTGCTCGCCAAGTAATTCTCCCGCGAGTGAGGTCGTATGGAGAAAGCTCCACAGTAACCTTGTCGCCGGGCAAAATCCTTATAAAGTTCATCCTTAACTTACCGGATATATGTGCCAGTATCTGATGACCGTTTTCAAGCTCTACCTGAAACATTGCATTAGGTAATGCCTCGAGCACAGTACCTTCAAGCTCCAATACATCTTCTTTAGCCAAGGCTACAACCTCCTTAATAATTATAAACGAATGAGTTATCAATGCATTTTTCTATGCTTTTAAGCTCTTTTAAGATGTGTGCATCATAAAGAGGATTATAGGAAGAGAGGTGTATCTCCTTGCCTATTTCTTTAAGATGCTTCTTGTTTTTGGCTTTCGGATGAGAAAGCTTTTTATTCTTTCCGTCGCACAGGAGAAGCTTTTCTTCGCTTTCTCCTACCACGACATACAGTTTTCCTTTGTCGTGCCCGCGAAGAGACACCACAACCGCTCCTTTTTTCATAGCTCTACCTACTCTGTGAGGAAGATGGGGCCGTCAGGAGTAATCGCAACAGTGTTTTCATAGTGAGCTGAAAGCGCTCTGTCGCGAGTTCTTACTGTCCATCCGTCTTCGGTATCGAAATCGACTTCTCTCGTCCCCGCGTTAATCATTGGCTCAATGGCAATTACCATACCATTTTTAAGCCTCTGTCCGCGGCCACTGTTGCCGAAATTGGGAACATCGGGTTCCTCGTGAAGATTTCTGCCGACACCATGGCCGACAAGCTCACGAACAACTCCATATCCGTGTTTTTCAGCGTGGGAAGAAACTGCAAAGCCTATATCGCCGATTCTGTTCCCCTCTACTGCCTGCTGGGCACCGAGGAAGAAACATTCGCGTGTCACATCTATGAGCTTTTGTGCCTCTGCAGAAATTTTTCCTACTGCAAAGGTTCTTGCCGCATCTGCGTGATAACCATTAAGGAAAGCACCTACATCTACGCTTACTATATCGCCTTCGCTAAGAACAACCTTTTTTGAAGGTATTCCGTGAACGACGATACATCCTACCGAGATGCAGCTAGCTGCAGGGAAACCGTTGTAGTTCTTAAACGACGGGTGAGCATTATGGTCCGTGATGACTTTTTCAATGAGTGCGTTAAGCTCCCAAGTAGTCATTCCTGCCTTTACAGCTTCGCCCGCGAGACAAAGCGCCTCGCTTACGATTTTTCCTGCTTCCCTAATTTTTTGTATTTCGTCTGATGATTTTATAATAATCATTAACACTTAACTCCCAACGAATCAAGAACTGCCGCAGTAGTTTCTTCAACAGTGTCGCATCCGGTAACATTTACCAGAAGCTCTTTTTCTTTGTAGAAATCCTCAAGCGGCTGCGTCTGACGATGATACACATCGAGTCGCTGGCGTATTGTTTCGGGGACATCGTCCTTACGGGTGATAAGCACGCCGCCGCACTTATCACATACGCCCTGCTCTTTGGGTGGGTTAAATTCTATATGGTATGGAGCCGCGCACTTCTTACACTCACGTCTGCCGCAAAGACGCTTTACGATAACGTCATCGGCAACCACAAGGTTAAGAGCAGCATCAAGCTTTATACCAATTTTGTCCATCGCGTCAGCCTGGGGAAGAGTTCTGGGAAAACCGTCTAATATATATCCGTTTTCACAGTCCTTTTCAGAGAGGCGGTGAAAAACCATATCGATAACCAGCTCATCAGGAACAAGCTGACCATTTTCGATATATTCTTCCGCTACAACACCAAGCTCTGTTTTTTCTCTGATGGCATTTCGGATTATTGCCCCTGTGGAGATGTGAGGGACACCAAGCTTCTCACTAAGGATTTCAGCCTGTGTACCCTTTCCACCTCCTGGGGGTCCCATTATTGTTAATCTCATAATTTCACTTCTTTCAGGATGCAAACCTTTACCAAAACCACAAGGTTTTATTCAAGGAAGCCTTTGTAGTGGCGCATGAGCATCTGACTTTCAACTTCTCTTACTGTTTCAAGAGCAACACCAACTACGATGAGAAGGCTTGTTCCTGTAAGAGAAAGTCTTGAAATATCAACTGTCTTCATAACCATTGTGATTACAATGGGAAGAACTGCGATAACACCAAGGCAAAGTGCACCGATAAGTGTAAGTCTGCTGAGAACCTTTGAGATATACTCTGTTGTAGGTCTACCAGGACGAATACCGGGGATTGCACCGTTATTTGTCTTGATATTGTTAGACACTTCAATGGGGTTAAAGGTAATTGATGTGTAGAAATATGTGAATCCTACAATAAGAAGGAAATAAAGAATCGGATAAATAGCACCTGTTGTAAGGAAGTTAGTTATGCTAACTAAAATTCCGTCGGGCTTTCCGAAAAGCTGTGCAAGAGTTCCGGGGAAAGACATAATGCTCATCGCAAATATAATCGGGATAACGCCAGCCATTGCGACCTTAATCGGAATGTTGGAGCTCTGTCCGCCATACATCTTTCTTCCTACAACACGCTTTGCGTACTGTACTGGAATTCTGCGCTCACCTTC
>JAZNTQ010000082.1:0-2839 GCA_045591865.1 Clostridia bacterium | reverse complement strand
AGGATTTTCTTTGCACTTGTTCTGCCTATACCGTAAACATATGTGAGACCAATCTCAACTCTCTTTTCACGGGGCAGGTCAACACCGGCTATTCTCGCCATCTGTTAATACACCTCCAAAATTAAATGAAACATACTTTTTTATTGGATTAGGGGTAATTGATAATGCGTTTTGGGCAATCATACAAAATGATTTCAGCCGCGCCCTTAACGGACTAAAAAATCAGCCCTGTTTCTGCTTATGCTTGGGATTTTCGCAAATCACCATTATTTTACCTTTTCTCTTAATGATTTTACATTTTTCGCATATAGGTTTTACTGAGGGTCTTACCTTCATTTTGAAATACCTCCTCTAACGCTTAGGCATACGGGGAAATTCCCTATACCTTGTAATTAATTTTATTTTGCTCGCCAAGTGATTCTTCCGCGAGTGAGGTCGTATGGAGAAAGCTCCACAGTAACCTTGTCGCCGGGCAAAATCCTTATAAAGTTCATCCTTAACTTACCGGAAATATGTGCCAGGATTTGATGACCGTTTTCGAGTTCTACCTGAAACATTGCGTTCGGCAAAGCCTCAAGCACAGTACCTTCAAGTTCCAATACATCTTCTTTAGCCAAGGCTACAACCTCCTTATTTTTTGTGGGCAAATGCGTTTATCTTTTTAAGCTCTTTTCTGATGTGCGCATCATAAAGCGGATTATATGAGGAAAGCTCTATAAAATCCTCTGTTTCTTTAAGATGTTTTCTGTTTTTCTTTTTGGGATTTGACAGTAATTTGCACTTTCCGTCACACAAAAGAAGAAATTCATTCTCTTCTCCCACTACAACGTAGAAAGCACCTTTATCGTGACCCCTAAGCGATATTACTACATCACCTTTTTTCATACTATCACCTACACTGTCAGCAGTACCGGACCGTTAGGGGTGATTGCAACAGTGTTTTCATAATGAGCTGAAAGGGCTCTGTCACGAGTTCTTACTGTCCATCCGTCCTCTTCGTCAAAATCGACTTCCTTGCAGCCTGCATTAATCATAGGCTCAATGGCAATTACCATACCATTTACAAGCCTCTGACCTCTGCCTGCATTACCGAAATTAGGAATATCCGGCTCTTCGTGAAGATTCTTGCCGACACCGTGACCGACAAGCTCACGAACAACGCCAAAACCAAATTCCTCTGCATAACTCTGCACTGCAAAGCCTATGTCGCCGATTCTGTTTCCGGCTACAGCCTGAGCTGCGCCGCGCATAAAACATTCTTTAGTCACATCAATAAGCTTTTGTGCTTCCGGAGAGATGTTTCCCACCGGATACGTTCTTGCCGCATCTGCGTGATAACCTTCAAGGAATGCGCCTACATCTACGCTTACTATATCGCCTTCATTAAGAATTACCTTTTTTGAAGGAATTCCATGTACTACGACACAGCCGGGCGAAATGCAGCTCGCTGCAGGAAAACCATTATAATTTTTAAATGACGGACGGGCTTTGTGAGCCGTAATGGTTTTTTCTATCAGGGCGTTTATTTCCCATGTAGAAATCCCAGGCTTTATAAGCTCTCCTGCAAGACTTAGTGCCTCGCTCACGATTTTTCCTGCTTCCCTTATTTTTTGTATTTCGTTTGATGATTTTAAAATAATCATTAACCTTTAACTCCCAACGCTTCAAGAACTGCCTGAGTAGTTTCTTCTATTGACTCTCTGCCCTTAACATTTATAAGAAGCTCTTTGTCACGATAGAAGCCGATAAGAGGTTCTGTCTGCTGATGATAGACGCTAAGTCTTTTACGAATTGTTTCAGGAACATCATCGTCTCTTGTAATCAGCACACCGCCGCATTTATCACATACTCCGTCCTTTTCGGGGGGGTTAAACTCCACGTGGTAAGGAGCCGCACATACTTTGCACTCGCGTCTTCCGCTGAGACGTTTAACAATAACGTCATCTCCAACAATAAGATTGAGCGCACAGTCAAGCTCTATACCAATTTCATCCATTGCTCCTGCCTGAGGAAGAGTTCTGGGAAAGCCATCTAAAATATAGCCGCTTTCACAGTCCTTTTCCTTAAGCCTTTCAGAGACCATATCAATTACAAGCTCATCAGGGATAAGCTGTCCTTTTTCAATATACTCCACAGCAATTACGCCGAGCTGAGTCTTTTCTCTGATAGCATTGCGGATTATAGCCCCTGTGGAGATATGGGGGATACTCAGCTTCTCACTGAGAATTTCTGCCTGAGTACCCTTTCCTCCTCCGGGGGGGCCCATTATTGTTATTTTCATAATTCCCCTTCTTTCAGGATGCAAAAACGTTTCCTGTGCTACCTGACAGATTCTTATTCAAGAAATCCCTTATAGTGACGCATGAGCATCTGACTTTCAACCTCTCTTACAGTTTCAAGAGCAACACCAACTACGATGAGAAGGCTTGTTCCTGTAAGTGAAAGAGCTGAAATATCAGCAGTAAGAACGCCTGCTAAGGCCTGAGTCAGAACAATCGGAATTACTGCGATAAGACCAAGACAAACTGCACCGATAAAGGTAAGTCTGCTAAGAACCTTAGCGATATACTCTGTGGTGGGACGACCCGGACGGATACCGGGAATCATACCATTATTTGTCTTAATGTTATTTGATACTTCAATAGGATTGAAAGTAATTGATGTGTAGAAATATGTGAATCCTACAATCAACAGGAAGTACAGTATCGGATATATAGGTCCTGTTGTGACAAACTGAGTTATCTTAACAAGGATACCGTCGCTCTTTCCGAAAAGCTGAGCAAGTGTTCCGGGGAAGGACATGATGCTCATTGCAAAGATAATCGGGATTACGCCCGCC
>JAZNTQ010000081.1:0-2263 GCA_045591865.1 Clostridia bacterium | reverse complement strand
GAACGACATGGCTACGATCCGACTTAAGAGAATATGCCGTAAAGCGCGGGATAGAACCCAAAATAGTAAATGCTTTTGGTCTTGGTTATGCACCTGCACAGGGAAAGGGAGTTACCGGATATTTGTTGGCGCAGGGCTACTCAAAAAACATACTTATCGAGGCAGGAATTTCAGCAGTAAGTGAAGGCGGAAGACTTTACGACCGCTTCCGTGACAGGCTGATTTTTCCTATTATCGATATACGAGGAAATGTAATAGGTTTTGGCGGCAGAATTATGGGAGAGGGTAAGGTTAAATATTTAAACTCACCCGAAACCATGGTGTTTAATAAAAGAAAGAATTTATTTTCTTTAAATCTTGCCAAAAACTCGGGACAGAATGAACTGATTCTGGTTGAAGGATACATGGATGTGGTTTCTCTGTACCAAAGCGGTATAAAAAACGCAGTTGCATCCTTGGGAACGGCGCTTACACAGGAACAGGCGCGGCTTATGACACGTTTTGCATCAGGTGTTGTACTCTGCTATGACACTGACGGCGCGGGTGTAAAGGCAACAGAAAGGGCACTCGAAATTTTTGACGGCTTGCCCCTTCGCGTAAAGGTATTAAGTCTGCCCGACGGCAAGGACCCCGATGAATACATTAAAAAATACGGGGCAGAAAACTTTAAGAAGGCAGTGGCAACTGCAAAGACAGTGCCTGAATATAAAATATCACAGCTTGCAAAGAAATTTGATTTATCTGACACGGGACAGAGAGCAGAGTATGCCGGAGAATGTGCTAAAATAATTGCCGGAGTGCAAAGCGAAATTGAAAAAGAAGTTTTGCGCAGCAAGGTGGCAGAGCAGACCGGCATAACCAATGAAGCCCTAAGCAGCGAAATCAAGAAAATGTCGGGACGCAGAGAACGGCAGGAGAAGAAAGAAGTTATAAAAGAAAGTGTTAAAATAAGCTATTCAAAACGCGATGGAGTTTCGGATGCGGAAAAAAGACTTGTGTCACTATGTGCATCTGACAAATCGGTGTATGCAAAGCTTAAGGACCAAATAACTCCCGAGCTGTTCAGTGATAGTCTTATGCCTGAGATACTGGCACATATAGACAACGGAATGCCGCCTGAAATGATTATTTCAAGCTTTCCGGGCAGAGAGGCAGAGGTTGCGGCGGCACTTGGAATGCCTCAATGCTATGAGAATAATATAAAAGCAGCAAAAGAACTGATAGAAACAATATTAAGAGAAAAACATGAGTTGCTTGTCAAAAAGGCAATAGCCGAAGGGGACACCGAAATGCTCAATAAGTTGATTTTCGGAAAAGACAAGAGCTCAGAAGGAGGGAACTAAGGAATGGTAGATAAGAGTAACAAAAAAGCGGCTTTAAAGAGCCTTATAGAAAAGGGAAAAAAGAAGGGTATGCTTACCTATAAGGAGATACTTGACTCCCTTGAAGAACTCGACTTAGACCCCGAGCAGATAGAAAAAGTGTATGAATCCATGGAAGCTATGGGAATCGAAGTCATAGGCGATATGGATGAAGCACTCAAGGAAATAGCCGTAAACGAAGAAGAAATTGACCTTACATTACCTGAAGGCGTTAATGTTGACGACCACGTAAGAATGTACCTTAAGGAGATTGGTAAGGTTGCACTCCTTACAACCGAGGAAGAAATTGAACTGGCAAGCCGTATGGCAGAAGGCGATGAGGAAGCAAAACAGCGCCTTACCGAAGCTAACCTCCGTTTGGTTGTAAGTATAGCAAAAAGATATGTTGGCAGAGGCATGATGTTTCTTGACCTTATTCAGGAAGGTAACCTGGGTCTTATTAAGGCTGTTGAAAAGTTTGATTATTCAAAGGGTTACAAGTTCAGTACCTATGCAACATGGTGGATAAGACAGGCTATTACAAGAGCCATTGCCGACCAGGCGAGAACCATAAGAATACCTGTTCATATGGTTGAAACCATAAACAAGCTTATCAGAGTATCCCGTCAGCTTCTTCAGGAACTGGGACGTGACCCCTCTCCCGAGGAAATTGCAAAGGAAATGGGCATGTCTGTTGACAAGGTTCGCGAAATTATGAAGGTTGCACAGGAGCCTGTATCCCTTGAAACACCTATCGGTGAGGAGGAGGACAGCCATCTTGGTGACTTTATTCCTGACGATGATGCTCCTGCACCCAGCGAGGTTGCATCCTTTACCCTGCTTAAGGAGCAGCTCATGGATGTTCTTGACACACTCACATCCAGAGAAGAAAAGG
Organism: Clostridia bacterium; assembly: GCA_045591865.1. GTDB lineage: Bacteria > Bacillota > Clostridia > UMGS1883 > UMGS1883 > UMGS1883. The sequence goes on along the minus strand of JAZNTQ010000081.1, from coordinate 7 downwards.
TGTTAAG
>JAZNTQ010000080.1:0-40299 GCA_045591865.1 Clostridia bacterium | reverse complement strand
TCAGCATACATACTGTACATTCTGAAAAGAGAGCCTGCAAAGAGGGCTGCTTCATCTCCGCCCGTTCCTCCGCGAATTTCAACAATAACGTTCTTTTCATCATTGGGGTCTTTAGGCAAAAGAAGAATTTTAAGTTCTTCTTCAATTTTTTCAATTTTTTCTTTATTTTCGTCTATTTCAGAAAGAAGCATTTCCTCAAACTCTTTATCATTGCTCTCCTGAAGCATTTCTTTTGCTTCCGCAATCGTTTGACTTGCTGCTTTATATTCTCTGTACTTTTCTACAATAGGCGTAATGTCAGAATTTTCCTTGCAAAGCTTTCTCCAACGGTTTTGGTCTGCAATAATTTCAGGGTCGCTTATTTTTTGAGAAAGTTCTTCATATCTTTCTTCAATAAATGCTAATTTGTTAAACATAGGTTAATCAATTCTTTCTCTCTAAAAGATATAGTGCAAGCTCTCTGAGAAATTCCTTTTTTTCTCCAAGGAATTCTAGAGACTCAATTGCATTTTGCGTTTCTTCTTTGAGGATTTCCTTTGCTCCGTCCATACCATAAAGTGTTACATAGGTAGTTTTGGAATTTTTCTCGTCGCTTAATATTGGTTTTCCGAAGGTTTCAATATCACCCTCGATATCAAGGATATCATCTCTTATCTGAAATGCCAGTCCAAGCGAAGATGCGTATTTTTCAAATAAAGATGGGCTTTCTCCTGCCGAAATTGCACCAAGGGCTGCTGATGCGCAGATAAGCGCGCCTGTTTTCTTTTTATGAAGCATAGTAAGAGTTTCGCTGTCTATTTTCTTTTTTTCTGCTTCCATATCCATTACTTGTCCGCCAATCATTCCCTCGGCACCTGATGCCTCATAAATTATTTTAAGAGCATCAAGTTGCATTTTTGCATCTTTAATATCTGTGCTTAATACAGATTCACAAGCGAAATTAAGAAGAGCATCTCCTGCCAGTACCGCAGTTGCTTCACCGAAAACGATATGATTTGTCGGTTTGCCGCGTCTCAATTCATCATTATCCATACAGGGCAAATCATCGTGTATCAATGAATATGTATGAATCATCTCGATTGCACACGCATATGAAATTGCCGCCTTCATATCACCGCCAAGTGCTTCGCAGCACGCAAGAGTGATAACAGGTCTTATACGCTTGCCACCTGCATAAAGGCTATATTTCATTGCATCGTAGATTAAGCCTTCTTTAGAATCCAATAATGAATGAAGATGCGTATCTATTTGATTGATGTATTCTTCAAGTTTTTCTCTAAACATCACATATTCTCCGTATCAAATTCTACTTCACTGTCGCTTTGTGCAATGAGCTTTGTAACTTTGAGTTGAGCCTCTGAAAGAAGCTTTTGGCAAGTTTTTGAAAGCCCAACTCCTTTTTCGAAAAGCTCCATTGCTTCCTCAAGGGAAACATCTCCGCTCTCAAGCTTTGTCACTGTTTCTTCAAGCTGCTTCATTGCTTCTTCAAATTTCATTAAAATCTCTCCTTTCGGTAACAAGGCAATCAGCCTCCCCGTCAGTTAATCTTAAAACTATATTATCTCCCTCGCAAAGCTGGGATATTTTCTTTACAGTCTTTCCGTTTTTAGTGGTGCTGGTATATCCGCGCTCAAAAACCGCAAGAGGACTGAGGGTCGACAGTTTGCCGCAAAGCGCACTAAAAAGCTTTTCAGACACCTCTCTTTTATTCTTGAATGCCATCGTACATCTGTCAAGGAGAGTATCTATACTTTGTTCCTTATCTAAAAGGAGCTTGTCAAATTGCGTAAGAGAGCTGCGCTTTGTAAGAAGTTCAAGCTGTCTTGTCTGCATATCAACCTTATTTTTAAGAAGAACCGACATCCTTGTACGCATTGAGTCTATATTTCTTTTAAGTTCTGTCACATCAGGAACTGCAAGTTCAGCTGCTGCAGAAGGCGTTGGCGCTCTTAAATCTGCGACGAAATCGCAAATAGTAAAATCAACCTCGTGCCCTACTGCAGATATTACAGGAATATTCGAGGAAGCCACTGCGCGAGCAGTTATTTCCTCATTAAATGCCCATAAATCTTCTATCGAGCCGCCACCACGTCCCGCAATTATTACATCGACATTTTTCTTTGAGTTAAAATACTCTATGCCTTCGCAGATACTTTGCGCCGCATCTGCACCCTGCACAAGGCAAGGATAAATTACTACTTTCACCATCGGGCATCTTCTGCGCAATACATTTATCATATCTCTGATTGCGGCTCCAGTGGGACTGGTTACAATTCCGATTGTTTCAGGAAATTTAGGGATAGGCTTCTTTTTTGCTTCATCAAAAAGCCCCTCTTCTGAAAGCATCTTTTTGAGAGCCTCAAATTTGGCATATAAATCTCCCGTACCCTCGGCTTCCATCTCTTCAATATACATCTGATACTGACCGCCCGATTCGTAAACCCCTATCTTACCACGTGCAAGCACCTTTGTTCCGTCTGTCGGCTTGAACCTTAAGTTTGATGCAGCGTTTCTGAACATCACTGCTTTAAGTACAGAGCCATCATCCTTAAGAGTCAGGTAGATATGTCCGGAAGAATGCAGCTTAAAATTACTGATTTCCCCTTTAATCCAGATGTTCTGGAGAACAGGGACTTTATCGATGACAGCTTTTATGTAATTGTTAATCTGCGACACTGTAGCAATTCGTCTGCTATCTGTCATAGTATATCAATTCCTTTCGGAAGCTCATCCTTCTTTGTTTGTGATAACTGTTCCTAAAACGCCGTTCACAAATGCTGCAGAATCTTTTCCTGCATATTTTTTTGAAAGCTGTACCGCCTCATTTACCGAAACCTTTGACGGAATATCCTCCATAAAATAAATTTCATATACTGCCAGCTTCAGAAGAGCCAGATTAACCTTTGAAATACGCGAAATGGTCCAATCTTTGAGGGTTGGAGTTATTATTTCGATAAGATTATCGCTCTTTTCTTCGACACCCTTAACTATTTCTTCAATATACTTTCTGTTTGGCGCTGAAACAAACTCCTGCGCCCACATTTCATTTTTCTTTTCTACTGTGTCGTAAAGATAAGAAATCGCGCTTTCAGAATCAATTTTTGTAATTTCCATTTCAAATATCAACTTGAATGCGTCTTCTCTTGCAAAAGTTCTGCTCATTAGTATTTCTCCTTTGGTTAATTAAATAGGGCTGCTATGTCTCCTGCGGTTACAAATACTGCGAGAAGCATTAAAAGAACAAACCCAACAATACTTGCATATCCTACTATTTCACTTTTTGCTTTTTTGCGCGTTACAAGCTCATAGAGAGCGAAGATTATACTTCCTCCGTCAAGTGCGGGAAAAGGAAGCAGATTAAATACTCCCAGATTAACTGTAATCATGGCAAAAAGCATTAGTATTGAAAGAAAAGTGTATTCGCTATTCGCAGAAGCAACACTGTCAACAACTGCTACTATTTCGACGGGACCTGAAAGGGAATTCATCCCGACCTTTCCTGTTATAAGGTCTCCAACTGCATAGAGTACCGCTTTTGTAATGTACACGGTATCATAAATTGCAAACTGCGCGCTTTTAAAGAGCGAGGAGTCTTCATTTTTGAATACAACTCCTAATTTGTATCCCATATCCGTCTTAATCGGGGAAAACTCATTAACTGTAACCCTCTCCCCGTTTCGTTTAAGAGTGATTGATATCGGCTTTTCCGCGTCATAACGACTCATAAAAAGGAGCACATCATCATTTGTCCTTACGCGGGTGTTATCAAGCTTTAATATCTCATCTCCGCTTTGAAGATAGGTCTGCCTATTTGTAAATTCATCAGGTATGCTGTCTATAACTGTGGGCACTATACCTACGCTTACGTTTATGATGGTAAATATTATAAAACCGAGAAACACATTCATAAGTGCTCCCGAAATAAGAACAATAATTCTTTTTAGCGGATGAAGATTTGAAAAAGAACGCGGGTCATCATTTTCCTCGAGGTCGTTTTCTCCTTCAAGCTTTACATATCCTCCAATCGGAAAAAGGCGCAGCGAATATTTCGTCTCACCTTTGTCAAAGGAAAAAATCTTTGGACCCATTCCTATAGCAAATTCATGCACAAGCACACCGAATCTTTTTGCCGCAATAAAGTGACCAAGCTCATGCAGTAAAATCATTATTCCAAATCCAATAATGGTAATTAAGATTGCCAATTAACCCTCATCCCTTTACAATTTCTCTGGCAAAAGAATCGGCATTTGCAATATCGTCAAGAGTCACATTCTCTATTTTAGGTGCTTTTTGCATCGCCTTTTCTATATACTCAGTTATTTGGGTGAACTTACATTCTCCCTTTAAAAACTTTTCAACTGCAGCCTCGTTTGCACCATTGTAGACTGCACACATTACTCCCCCGTTTTTTGCGGCTTTTTTTGCAAGCTTCACTGCCGGGAAGGCATCATTATCTATATTGTAAAAAGAAAGATTTGAAACTGAAACTAAATCAAGCGGCTCTGTTACGGGCACACTTCTTTCGGGGTACGACAACGCATAACTTATGGGAAGCTTCATATTGGGAACGCCCATCTGCGCAATTACACTTCCGTCGCAAAATTCAACCATAGAATGAACAATGCTTTCCCTATGAACTATCGGGATAACATCATCAACACTTATATTAAAAAGATGCATCGCCTCTATTATTTCAAGTCCCTTATTAACAAGTGTAGCGCTATCAATAGTAATTTTTGCGCCCATATTCCAGTTTGGATGCTTAAGCGCCATCGCAGGAGTTACAGTTTTCAGAAACTCCTTGTCTTTTCCAAAGAAAGGTCCGCCCGATGCAGTAATAATAATCTTTTTCAGAAATTTCCTCTGATTGGATATTGATTGAAATATTGCGCTATGCTCACTATCTACAGGTATGATTTCAACGCCTTTTTCTCTTGCGGCTTTTTTCACAAGCTCGCCTGCAGTTACAAGAGTTTCCTTGTTTGCAAGAGCAATTCTCTTACCTGCAGAAATAGCGCTCAATGTAGGCTTGAGTCCTGCAATGCCTACTATTGCTGTCACAACTGCCTCTGAATCGTTGTCGGCGGCACATTCGCATACACCTTCAATTCCTGAAAGCACCTGTGTGGAAGTATCTTTAACGCGTACCCTTAAGTCCTTTGCGGCATTCTCATTTGTCATACTTACCTTTTGGGGCTTGTATTTACGAATCTGCTTTTCCATAAGCTCTACATTTGAGTGAGCGCTAAGGGTTTCTACCTGATATTCTTTTGTAATGTCAACAACCTCGAGCGTTTGTGTGCCTATAGAGCCTGTTGAACCAAGTACAGAGATTTTTTTCATATGGATACCTGCTTTTTATCAGAAAAATATCGGGAAAAATTTAAGTATATAATAGAGTGCAGGAGCTACAAACAAAAGACTGTCAAATCTATCCATTACTCCGCCATGTCCCGGCATAATATTGCCGAAATCCTTTATGTTATGCTCGCGTTTGATAATAGATGCACAAAGGTCACCAAACTGTGAAACAACTCCTGCCACAAGGCCTACCGTAATAGCAGAATATATATTTACAGATACATTCATTATATTACCTGCAACATAAGCGTATGCCACAATGATAATCATAACTCCTATAATTCCGCCGATTGAACCTTCAATAGTCTTTTTAGGGCTAATATCGGGAGCGAGCTTATGCTTGCCGAAGAAGTATCCTGTAAAATAAGCGCACGTATCAGTAATCCAGCTACCGATGAGTATTACAAGCACATCAAGGTTTTCGTTTCCAAGTCGCCTTACAAGAGATACGTGGAGGAACGAAAGTGAGAAAATCACAGAAACTGCTATATACAGTGCTGTATCTGTAAATGTATATCTTCCCTTACTGAAAAGCATCATTATCATAAAGATAGCTATGAAAAGGAAAATAACCGAATAGAGATATTCCATAGCAATATATGAAAACGCCATTAGTGCCACAGGTAGCACGACAGAAATAATAGTCATTTTCTTATTTTTAGCAAGACCTATTGCATTTAAGACCTCATAGATTGCCATAGCAGAAATGAGCGTCACAACAATATCAAAAACAAGCTGATTTCCAAGCAAAACCAAAACCAGTACTAGTATTCCAAAAAAAGCGCTGATTACTCTTTGCTTCATAATGTAATCATCCTTTCGGGAAAAGCATTAAACTCCTCCAAATCTTCTGTTTCTCTTCTGATAATCAGATATAGCCTTTAACAAATCCTCTTTCTTAAAATCAGGCCAAAGGCAATCTGAAAACCAAAGTTCACTATATGCACCCTGCCACATTAAGAAGTTGCTGAGCCTGTATTCTCCGCTTGGGCGAATAATAAGGTCAGGGTCAGGCTGTCCGCTTGTATAAAGGTGCTTTGAGATAATATCTTCTGTAATTTCTTCGGGAGAAATATCCCCGTTTTTCACTTCCTCGGCTATCTTTTTCATAGCAGAGGTGAGCTCGGCGCGGCTTCCGTAATTAAGCGCAACATTAAGCAAAAGACCACCGTTATCACGAGTGGCCTTTTCCATGTGTGCAAGTTTCTTTTGAAACTCCTCGGAAAAGGCAACAGGATCTCCAATGAAGTGTATCTTAACATCGCGTCCAGCGAGACGCTCAAGTCCGTTATCAAGATAATCTTCAAGAAGCTTCATCAAAGCATCAATTTCATCCTTGGGTCTGTTCCAGTTTTCCGTAGAAAACGCATAAACTGTAACAACCTTGATACCGATATTACCTGCATCTTCAACAATTCTTTCAAAAGTTTTTGCGCCTGCAGCATGACCGCCTGAACGGGGCAGGCCGCGTTTTTTCGCCCAGCGGCCGTTTCCGTCCATAATTATACCGATATGCTGCGGTAAATTTTCAAAGTCCACCATATGCTCATTTTTCTTAAATAAGTTCTTAAGTTTAAGCATAATCATATTTCCATTATTTCTTTATTCTTCTTTTCAGCAATCTTGTCAACTTCCTTAATTTCGGCATCAATGATATCCTGAATATCTTTTTCAATGCCCTTAAGGTCATCCTCTGTGATTTCACTGTTTTTCTTCATTGTCTTGAATTTTTCAATTTCATCTCTTCTGATGCCGCGGATTACAACCTTGCAGTCTTCTGCTTTCTTTGCAACGCTCTTTGTAAGCTCTTTACGACGGTCTTCAGTAAGTTGAGGGAATGAAAGACGGATAATCTTGCCATCGTTCTGGGGATTGATACCAAGTTCAGAAGCAAGAATTGCCTTTTCGATTTCCTTTATGAGAGATGCATCCCAAGGCTGAATGGCAATTGTTCTGGGATCGGGAGTGGAAACTGCTGCAACCTGGGGAATTGGTGTCATTGTGCCATAATAGTCAACACTGATTCTGTTGAGGATGGTGGTGTTGGCTCTTCCTGCACGGATGGACCCGAGGTCATCAATGAAATAGTTAATTGCTTTTTCAATCTTTGCTGAAAGTTCAGGGTAATCCTTTTTCATAGTATATTCCTCCAAATATAAATATTATAAATAAAAATCAAGCATAAATAAGTGTGCCGATCTCTTCGCCTCTGAGAACTCTCTTTATATTTTCAGGGTCAGAAAGTCCAAACACTCTTATGGGCATCTTGTTATCCATACAAAGCGAAGTTGCTGTTGTATCCATAACTCCAAGGCCTTTATTAAGCACATCTATGTAAGAAATTGAATCAAACTTTACTGCATTGGGATTTATAGCAGGGTCACTGTCATAAACACCGTCAACTTTTTTTGCAAGCAAAATTGCATCAGCATCTATTTCGGCAGCTCGGAGTGCAGCGGTCGTGTCGGTCGAGAAGAAAGGATTACCTGTACCGCAACCGAAAATCACAACTCTTCCCTTCTCAAGATGACGCACAGCTCTTCCTCTTATGTAGGTTTCTGCAATTTGCTTCATTTCTATTGCAGTCTGTACGCGTGTTGGGATTCCGTTGCGCTCAAAAGCATCACAGAGTGCAAGAGAGTTAATAACAGTTGCAAGCATACCCATATGGTCTGCACGCGTACGCTCCATCTTCTCGCCAGTTCTTCCGCGCCAGAAGTTTCCGCCACCTACAACTACAGCTATCTCCACTCCCATCTCGGTACATTCTTTTATAGTTTTAGCAATTTCATCAAGAGTCTTTTCGTCAAGACCAAAGCCCTTGTCACCGGCGAGAGCTTCACCGCTCATTTTGATAAGAACTCTTTTATATTTTTTCTGCACCAAACCACAGCCTTTCATTTGTACTTTTTCATATGTATCTATTCTAACATATTTAATTGCAATTTGTAAATATCTATAGTATAATAAAGTTAAAATATTTTTAAGGAAAGTGTTGAAAATGAGTGAATTCCCTAGAATATGGCAAAATCTTGTAAATTCTAAAACGGGACTTCCCGTAGTTGTAAAGTCAGTTCAGAAAATTATGGATGCTACCCATCATCCCGACCATATAAGTCTACACGATGAATTTGAGCTTGTTTATCTGCAGGAAATTGACAGAGGAACATTTTATATCGACGACAAAACGGTAAGTGTCCGCACGGATGACCTTATTCTCATCAAGCCCAGAATTCCGCATTTCCTCAAGGTTGAATGTACTCGCCCGTGCAGATTTGTCGTGCTTAAATTTTCATTTGCGCAAAGTGACGAAACTAATATTTCAGATATCAGCGCAAATGATTTCCTCTCATTTATTTCGGAAAACAATGATTTTGGCGGATTTTTTAAGCTTTCAAGTAGTTACTGCTCAAATATTTCCACAATAATGCAACAGATTATGCACGAGGATAAATCTCCCGACGGTGAAAGCGCGTTTTTGAGAAGTCTTCTTACTATGGAACTTTTTGTATGGCTCAGCAGAAGTCTTCGCGAGCAGTGGGAAACCAATCTTTCCACAAAAGGTCATAAACTTCAGGAAATTCTGGAATCTGCGAAAGGGTATATTAACAATAACTATAACAACGATATTTCTCTTTCCGATGTGGCGGGGTACGTTTATCTTTCTACAAGTCATTTCGCAAGAGCTTTCAAAAAGCAATTTGGAATAAGCCCTATTCAGTATCTTTTAAGTATAAGAATAGAAAAAGCAAAGACTCTTTTGGAGGAAACCAATCTTAAAGTTGGAGATATTGCATCCGCTGTAGGATTCAGCGCACAACAGCGTTTTAACGACATATTCAAAAAGCATCTTGGAGTTTCACCAAGTGAATACAGACAAAAATATAAAGAAAATCTGCTTAACAAAGAATAAATCGCTCCGCTTGCACAATAATAGCTAATAGGAGGCGAACTATTGTGAATTATTTATGGGCGTTTATTGTCGGCGGCATAATATGTGTTATCGGTCAGATATTTATAGATAAAACTGCACTTACTCCCGCCAAACTCTTGACAGGATATGTATGCAGCGGTGTTTTCCTTTCTCTGTTTGGAATATATGACAAGCTTGAAAAATTTGCAGGCGCGGGCGTAACTGTTCCTCTGACAGGATTTGGGCACACTTTGTTTCAAGGGGTAAAAAAAGCGGTTGAAAAGGATGGTTTTATAGGCATTTTCACGGGCGGACTTACTGCTACTGCAGGAGGAATTACTGCCGCAATCTTTTTTGCGCTAATCGCCGCCTTAATATCCAAACCTAAAGCAAAATAAGTATAGACAAAACAAAATATTAGGAGTATAATATTATCAAACAAATGAAAAAAGGACGGTGCTACAAAATGAATAACTTTACAGTTATGAATCATCCCTTAATTTCTCATAAGCTTTCTATTCTCCGTCACAAAGATACAGGCGGAAAAGAATTCCGTGAACTCGTGAGCGAAATAGCAATGCTTATCTGCTACGAAGCAACACGCGATATGAAAACAACTCCCGTAGAAATCCCCACTCCCCTTATGACTGCAAACTGCGAGATGATTACTACAGAAAAGCCTGTTTTAGTGCCTATTCTCCGTGCAGGTCTTGGCATGGTTGACGGTATGCTCACTATACTTCCTGCTGCAAAAATAGGCCATATCGGTATGTGTCGTAACCATGAAACATTAGAGCCTGAACAGTATTATTGCAATCTTCCTGCAGATATTTCTGAAAGAACTGCTTTCGTTCTTGATCCAATGCTCGCAACCGGAGGCTCTCTTGCTGCGGCTATCACTCTTCTCAAGGAAAAAGGCGCAAAGAAGATTAAGGTGTTGAGCATCGTTGGCGCGCAAGTTGGCGTAGACAAGGTTTTAAGCGCTCATCCTGATGTGCACGTATATCTCGGAGTGCTTGATGACAGACTTAATGAAAAGGGATACATTCTTCCAGGTCTTGGTGACGCTGGTGACAGACTTTTTGGTACTGAATAATATAAAAATGGACTGTGATAAATTTCACAGTCCATTAATTTTTTGCCCTAAAAAGCATTGACAATAGGAGCATTTTAGTTTATAATATCACTGTTGCTCGAGTGGCGGAACTGGCAGACGCCCGGGACTTAAAATCCCGTGTCCCTCAAAGACGTACCGGTTCGATCCCGGTCTCGAGCACCAGAAAAAAGACATCCAATTGGATGTCTTTTTTGTTTATATAATATCAAAGCATGTTTTCCTTGATATTTACTTTAGGCAGGCTCCACATATATTATGAAAAACAAAGGGCACTCGCTCTTTGCGTGCACCCTTTATTCTCTATATCAGATATTCAAACAATTATTTTCCATTTTCTCCGCCAGGACCATCTTTTCGCGCTGATTTATCTGTCGGACGGACCAACCCAGTAGAAATCCACTGGTTATTGGTAGCAGTCTTTTTGTTGTTTTGTTCTTTCTTGTTGCTCATAATTGAATCACCTCAATAGTAGTATGACTCAATATTGCAGAAAAGATACTGCTTTTACACATCGTTTTATTCGTTAATCTTACATAAGCTTAAGATAAAGCTCCTTAATTTCCTGGACGCTTGTTTCTCTCGGATTACCTGGACGGCAGGCATCGTCAAAAGCTGACTGTGCAAGGAAATCAATATCTTCCTTTTTGACGATTTCCTTAAGATCGGCAGGAATACCAACATCTGCTGAAAGCTTCTTTACCGCATCGATTGCAGCCTTTCTTGCAGCTTCAAGACTCATAGCATCAACACCATCAACTCCCATAGCCTTGGCAATATCTCTGTACTTCTCGCCTGTTGCAGGAGCATTATATTCCATGACCGTAGGAAGAATAATAGCATTTGCAACGCCGTGAGGTGTGTCATAAAGAGCACCCAGAGGATGAGCCATTGAATGAACGATACCGAGACCTACATTTGAGAAGCCCATACCTGCGATATACTGACCGAGAGCCATACCTTCTCTTCCCTCATCTGTATTGTCTACTGCGCCGCGAAGACTCTTTGCAATAATTTCAATAGCTTTAATATGGAACATATCACTCATTTCCCAGGCGCCTGCTGTAATATATCCTTCAATTGCGTGAGTGAGAGCATCCATACCTGTGGCAGCAGTTAAGCCCTTTGGCATTGTTGCCATCATATCAGGGTCTACAACGGCAACAACGGGAATGTCATTGATGTCGACACATACCATTTTACGATTCTTTTCACTATCTGTGATAACGTAGTTGATTGTTACCTCGGCTGCTGTACCTGCAGTTGTGGGAACAGCGATAATAGGTGTGCATTTATTCTTTGTGGGGGCAACACCTTCCAAAGAGCGAACGTCTGCAAACTCGGGATTTTCAATAATAATACCGATTGCTTTTGCAGTATCCATTGAGGAACCGCCACCAATTGCAACAATGCAGTCTGCACCGCTTTCCTTAAACGCCTTAACACCTGCCTGAACATTTTCAATTGTGGGGTTAGCCTTGATTTCACTGAAGATTTCATAAACGATACCTGAATTGTCAAGAACATCAGTAACCTTTTTTGTTACGCCAAATTTAATCAAATCAGGGTCAGAGCATACAAATGCCTTCTTAAATCCTCTTGCTTTGATTTCAGTTGCAATTTCATTTATTGCACCTTTTCCGTGATAACTTGTCTCATTTAATACGAATCTGTTTGCCATTTTTTACAACTCCTTTTAATTATTTTATTAGTTTATCATTCTATTATACATTTTACCGTATTTAGCCTTTTTATGCAAATAAAAAGCTACTGTTTCTGAAACTACACAAGTCCATTAAAATCTTCGGGGATTGTTGCAGTAACTGAAACTTCTTCGCCCGTTACGGGGTGAAGAAAAGTTATTCTGTGGCAATGAAGCCTTGTTCTTTCCCCAGATTGCAGCGCTCCATACATACTGTCGCCATAAATAGGGTGCCCGATATAACTCATATGCACTCTTAATTGGTGTGTCCTCCCTGTAATGGGGGAAAGCTTTACAAGTGAAAGCGCATCCGTTTTTCTCATCACTTCATATATTGTCGCAGCTTCTTTCCCGTCCCCAGAAACACATCTTGCTATTCCTCTCTCATCTTTCTTTTTGATTGGCACACAAATCGTTTCTTTGAAAGGCTCGGGGATTCCATTTATAATTGCGATGTATTCCTTCTTTATTTTTCCGCTTTTTATATCTTCCGTCAGCAGTGACGCTACTCTCGGATTTTTTGCAATGAGAACAGCGCCCGAGGTTTCACGGTCAAGACGAGTTATTATATGAATAGCCTCGCGACTTCCCATATAATACATCACGGCATTTGCAAGGGTATCGGTTGTATGAGTGCCCGAAGGATGTACAGGCATCGTCCCGGGTTTATTCACAACCAGAATATCTTCGTCTTCCCAAAGAACATCAATAGGAATATTGACAGGAATAATATTTTCCGCACCTCTTCCTTTTATGTTTACAGTAAGAATATCTCCCTCGCTGACTTTAGTGATTACGGCTCTCCGGACGCCGTTTAGCAAAACTCCATTTTGCTCCCTTTTAAGCCGCTTTATTAAAGAGGATGATATTTTCAGTCTTTTTTTAAGGACATATTCTATTCTGTGCCCATGCATTGCACAATCGATCTTAATACTTATTTCTTTTCCCATATCAATAATAAACCCTTATAAGACGAAGCCCCGATGCAGGAAGCGTTACGCCTGCTTTCTCCCTGATTTTTTCTTCAAAGATTTCTTCAATAACACTTTCCTCAAGCTCTCCAATTCCTATATCATAAAGTGTGCCTGCAATAATTCTCACCATATTATAAAGGAATCCGTCTCCGTTAATTCTGATTTTTATAAGGCCGTCTTTCTCTTCTATTTCAATGAAATTAACTGTTCTCACCGTTGACTTCTTCGTTCTTCCCACACTGCAAAAGCCCTTAAAATCGTGCTTCCCTGTAAAGAGCATAGCTGCTCTTCGCATTTTTTCCACATCAGGCTTTTTTTCAGCAAAGAAAACATATTTTCTTATAAACACATCAGGTTTCTCTGTTGCAATTGTGTATTCATATGTTTTCGACACCGCGTTAAGTCTGCTATGAAAACGCATATCAACCTCGCGGGTAGAGGTTACGCGGATATCTTCAGGAAGATATTTGTTAAGATAATCCTGAATTTCCGCCTCATCCATTAAAGCATCACATTTAAAATTTGCGGTCTGTTCATCAGCATGAACTCCTGCATCGGTTCTTCCCGAAGCAAATATTTCCACATCTTTTCCGCACATTCTTGAAAGCACATTTTCAAAACGCTCCTGAATTGTGTTTTTTGTGTTCCCTTGCCTCTGCCATCCATTATATTTAGTTCCATCATATTGAACAGTTATTTTAAAATTTTTCATACTTCCCTCCGGGATTATTCGTTATATCTATTCCAAAATCTCCAAACGATTATCGTGTGATTTTGCCCGTCTTTGCGCCGATAAGATTTATGAGTTCCTTGGGGGAAACTTCCACCTGATAACCTATTTTACCGGCGCTGAAAATGATTTTATCAAATAGCAAAGAGGACTCGTCAATCACAGTGATATATTGTTTTTTCATACCGATTGGAGAGCATCCGCCTCTTATATATCCTGTCACCTTATTGATGTCTTTTACGGGTATCATTTCAACGGCTTTTTCGCCTACTGCTGCAGCGCAGGCTTTAAGGTCGAGCTCGTGAAGAACAGGAATAACAAAAATATAATACTTTTTTGACGGAGAAACTGTAACCAAAGTTTTAAAAACCTGATTGGGCTCTTTTCCTATTTTCTGCGCCACGTGGCATCCGTCAAAATCGCCGTCACTTTCGTAAGTATAAACAGTATATTCTATTTTATTTGCTTCGAGATTTCGCATTGCATTAGTTTTTATATTTGCCAATTAAATCACCTGATAAGTTTTGATATATAATATTATATCACATCATCTCCTTTTTGCAAACAAAAAGAACCTGTTTTAAAACAGGTTCTTTTTATAGTTATCTTTCTTCGCGGAAGTATGGAAGTCCCAGTGCCGCAGGGGGCTGATTTTCCTTTTTGTCTCGCATACTTGTTATAATAAGGACTATTATTGTAACAACATACGGAAGCATTTCAAAAAGCTTTTTCGCACTTACTGAAATTCCGGGAATATAGGTCGGAATTACATAGAGGAAACCAAAAAGTATAGAGCCCAGAATAGTTATTGACGGACGCCATACGGAGAATATAACAAGTGCTATTGAGAGCCAGCCACGGTCACCGAAGCCATTATTTGACCATACGCCATTAGCATAATCCATTACATAGTAAAGACCGCCAAGACCTGCGATTGCGCTTCCTATGCAGGTTGTGAGATACTTATACTTTGTGACATTTACCCCTGCGGCATCGGCTGTTTCAGGGCTTTCGCCTACTGCTCTTAAATGAAGCCCTACACGGGTCTTGTTAAGAATATGGGAAGAAATTAGCGCCACAATAATTGCCACATACACCAAAAATCCATATGAAAGGAAAATATCTCCAAACCACCCTAAATTATCGGCAAACGGCAACTGCGTTTTAAAGCAGTTACTCGTTTTTGAAAGAGCGATTGAAGGAATGTCGGTATCAACAAGCTTTATGAGTGAGCCGCCGAAGAAGTTTCCTATACCGATACCAAATGTTGTGAGCGCAAGACCTGTAACATTCTGATTAGCACGTAGAGAAACTGTCAAAAAGCAGTAGATAAGCCCCATAAGAGTTGAGCCGATTAAAGAGGATATAAGAGGAATTATAACTGCGAGGAAGGGATTTATCTGCGCAACGCTCTGCTCATAGATGAATGAGCCTGCAACACCGCTTATCGCACCCACATACATAATTCCGGGAATACCGAGGTTTAAGTGACCTGATTTTTCCGTGAGTATTTCACCCGTCGAACCGAAAAGCAAAGGAGTTCCCTGCATAACTGCACGCTGAATAATTGTGGTTATCATACATTTTCCTCCTTTTTGTTGAACTTAATTTTATAGTTTATAAAGAATTCAGAACCGATAATAAAGAATATAATGATACCCGTTATAATATCAGAGAAGGATGAATTCAGTCTGTAAACCTCGGAAATCTTTGAAGCGCCCTTCTGCAGGAACACTATAAGAAGCGAGGTAAGAATCATAAATATGGGATTGAATTTCGCGAGCCACGAAACCATAATTGCAGTAAAGCCACGTCCGCCTGAAGTATCGCTTTTCAATGAATGGTCTGTTCCTGCAACGAGAAGGAAGCCTGCGATACCGCAAAGAGCGCCTGAAATTGCCATTGTGCGAAGAACAACCTTTTTAACATTGATACCTATATATCTTGCTGTGTTTTCACTCTCGCCTACAACAGAAATTTCATAACCCTGCTTACTGTACTTAAGGTAAATATATACCAAAACAGTGAGAAGCGCTACTATCAGAATATTGATAAGATACTTTTGCCCGAATATCGTGGGAAGCTGACCGAATTCGAGTGTTCTCGGAGTTCCGCTGCCCTTGGGTACGGACCATTCGAGTGTGTAGTACGCTACAATTTGTATTGCAACATAATTCATCATAAGAGTGAAGAGTGTTTCATTTGAATTAAAGCGCGTCTTGAAATATGCCGGAACAAGTCCCCACAAGGCACCTGCTATGATACTTAAAACAAGCATTATCGGAATAAGAATGGGTGCAGGAATTTTTTCACCGAAGAAAATCATACAGCAGGCTGTTGCAAAACCGCCAATCAATATCTGTCCTTCTGCACCGATATTCCAAAATCTCATTTTGAACGCAGGCGTTACCGCGAGCGCTACACAAAGAAGTATTGCGGTATTCTGGAAAAGGTTCCAGGTAAGGCGCGGTGTTCCTATTGCACCCTCTATCATAGTGATATACATTTCGATAGGATTGAGGTCTGTAAGCGAAACTGTTACAAAGCCGCACACAATAAGAGCAAGCACTACGGAAACAATTCTTATTATCCACGCCTGCCACCAGTTAATATCGTCGCGCTTGATGATATGCCCCATAGAGCCGGAGAGAGCTGAAAAGTATAATTTATTGAGTTTTTTCATTACTGCTCGCCTCCGTTCTGTCCGTCATCTGCCGATTTTGTCATAAGAATACCTATTTCTTCTTTTGTGGTATTTCTTCCGTCAACTGTTCCTGTAATTCTGCCCGAACCGATAACCATAATTCTGTCGCAAAGTTCTACAAGAACGTCAAGATCTTCGCCGACGAAAATTACTGCTACACCCTTTTTCTTCTGCTCATTTAGAAGGTTATAGATTGTGTAGGATGAGTTTATATCAAGACCTCTCACGGGATATGCCGCCATAAGCACTGTGGGAGAAGATGCAATTTCGCGTCCTACAAGTATTTTCTGAACATTTCCGCCTGAAAGTCTTCTTACGGGAGTATATGCAGATGGGGTCACAACCTCAAGTCTTTCTATAATTTCTTCGGCAAGAGACTTGGGCTTTTTGCGCTGAAGGAATACTGATTTCCCCTTTTTATAGCTACGGAGCATCATATTATCGATAATATCCATATTGCCGACAAGACCCATACCGAGCCTGTCCTCGGGAACAAATGCAAGCCTTACGCCCATCTGTCTGATTTCAAGGGGTGTCTTATCGCGGAGATTTTCGCTCTCGCCTGTTTTTGGGTTGTTATAGATAATACTGCCACCTTCAAGGTGCTGAAGTCCTGCGATTGCCTCAAGAAGCTCTCTCTGTCCGCTGCCTGCAATACCGGCAATACCCAGTATTTCGCCTGAACGCGCGGTGAAAGACACATTATCGAGAAGCTTTATTCCCTCTCGGTTTACACAATTAATATTTTCTACAACGAGTCTGTCTTCACAGTTTTCTGCCTCGCTTCGCTCAATGTTGAGGGAAATCTTTTTGCCTACCATCATTTCAGTAAGCTCTGCTTCATTTGTTTGGGCAGTTTTTACTGTTCCGATATATTCGCCTTTGCGAAGTACTGCTACATTATCAGAAAGCGAAAGAACCTCGTGAAGCTTGTGAGTGATGATAATTATTGCTTTTCCGCTTTCTCTCATATTGCGCAGAACCTTGAAAAGCTTTACTGTCTCCTGGGGGGTGAGTACCGCAGTCGGCTCGTCAAGAATGAGAATATCTGCTCCGCGGAAAAGCACCTTTATGATTTCAACTGTCTGCTTTTCTGAAACGGACATCTCATATATCTTCTTATAAGGGTCAAGTTCAAATCCGTACTGCTCTGTAATTTCCTTGATTCTTTCAATATAGCGAGGCATATCAAAGCCCTTTTCATCCTCAAGACCAAGAACGATATTTTCTGCAGCACTGAAAACATCAACAAGCTTGAAATGCTGATGTATCATACCTATTTTGTGCTCAAATGCATCCTTTGGAGATGCAATCACAATTTCTTTTCCGTCTGCAAAAATCTGGCCGCTATCGGGATAATATATTCCCGACACCATATTCATAAGAGTTGTTTTACCGCTGCCATTCTCGCCAAGGATTGAAAGGATTTCGCCCTTTCGTACTTTTAGAGAGACATTTTTATTGGCAACAACCTTACCGAAGGTTTTGGTTATGTTTTTAAGTTCGAGAGCAATATTTTGTTCCATAAAAATCTCCATTTTTTAAAATTTCTTATGTTTTTTTATAAACATCCACCCAAATGCTTATAAAAAAACATAAGTACGAATACAGGGCGGAGAATTTCCCCGCCCCATATTAAAATTTAATTAGAATGCGCTGTTAAGAAGTGTGATACCATCTATCTGAAGATCGAAGTAAGGAGCGCTACGGAATTCTGATTCGTGGAAATAACCGTCTGCGATAACTTCTGTATCCTTTTCATAGTTAGCATCTGTATCAACGTCTGCGATGTAAGAATCAAGCTTCTTGCCGCCTACTGTGAATGTATCTGTATCAAATACTTTGATTTCGCCAGCGATGAGCTTTGCTTTTGCATCTTCAATAGCTTCTTTTGTACCCTTTGCTGCAACCTTTTCGTTAATATCAGTAAGTTTTACAGAACCAACTTCGAAGCCTTCGCACCAGTCAACTGCAATTTCTTCGCCGTTCATAACTGCATTCATAATGTATTCAAAGTAAGGAGCCCAGTCGATTCTTGAAGAAACGATGAATGTGTTGGGGCAGGCTGCCTCTGTGCTACCGTTGTAGGAAACATTGGGAACACCTGCGTTTTCACAAGCTGTGGGAGCACCCATTGAGTCAGCGTGCTGGCTGATAAGTACACAGTTGTTGGAAAGGAGCTTTGTAGCAGCTTCTTTTTCAAGAGCTTCATCATACCAGCTACCTGTGAACTGAACTTCCATAGTTACGCTGGGGCATACAGACTTAGCACCAAGATAGAAGGATGTGTAACCTGAAACAACTTCTGCATATGTGAAAGCACCTACATAACCCATCTTTGCCTGGTCAGCTGTGATCTTACCGCTTTCGATCATTTCGTTAAGCTTCATACCTGCAGCGATACCTGCAAGATATCTGCCTTCGTAGATAGATGCGAATGCATTGTGGAAGTTTTTAACGTCTTCTGTATGAGCTGTTGTACCTGTAGCATGACAGAACTGAACTTCGGGAAATTCCTTTGCCGCCTTTAACATATAAGGCTCATGACCGAAGCTATTTGCGAATACGATATCGCAGCCCTGGTCAGCAAGGTCTGCTGCTGCTTCGTAACATTCGTTACCTTCGGGAATGTTTGTCTTGATGATAACCTGGTCAGCGCTAAGACCGAGTTTCTTTGTAGCTTCTTCAGCTGCTACAAGGAAGTTCTTGTCGTAGGTTGAGTTTTCATCATGTAAGCAGATGAAGCCAATCTTAAAATCAGCGTTTGCCTTTTTGTCGCCGCAAGCTGTAAGAACACCGAGAGATGCTACAACCATTACTGCAACGAGAAGAAATGAAAGTACCTTTTTCATTTTTTTACCCTCCTGCCTTTTGGCATAAAAAATATTTATGTAAAGAACCTTTACATACAAAGTTATTTACGGAAAGTTAATGAATCATCAGTCATCGACTCAACAATTGCAAGAGAGTCAACCCTGATTCCTTTTTTCCTTAACTCATCTCCGCCACCCTGAAAGCCTTTCTCGATAGCAATAGCACAGCCTACAAGGCTTGCTCCAGACTGATTTACAATATCCATAAGGCCATTGAGCGCATTTCCTTTCGCAAGGAAATCATCTATAAGAAGAACTTTATCTTCTATCCCCAAGTAATCTTTACTTACTACTGCGTCATACACATTTTTTCGTGTGAACGACTCAACTCTTGAGGAATAAACCTTATCTGAAATGTTGCCAGACTTGTCCTTCTTTGCAAAAACAACCGGCACATTCATATACTGCGCCGCCGCAAATGCAATCGGGATGCCTGATGTTTCAATTGTGAGAATTTTATTAACGCCTCTGTTTTCGTAAAGGCGCGCTATTTCCCTGCCCATTTCAAGTAAAAAGGGAACATCTATAGAGTGATTGAGAAAGCAATCTACCTTCAGTATATCCCCAGGCAAAACAGTACCTTCTCTCAATATTTTTTCTTCTAATGATTTCACAAAGGATCTCCCCCAAAAAAACAATAACCTATAATATAGGAAATTATACCATTATATTTTTCAAAAGTCAACAAAATACCAGACATCATTTTTATTAATTTTGCACTTTTCAGCATAAAAAAGCGGCAGAGAATTCTGCCGCTTTTTTATAGATTATTCATTTTCGTTGTTTTCTTCTTCGCTCTTCTTGAGACTCGGCTCCAGAACATATTCTTTAACGATATTATTTGTCATAAATATCTGTGTAAAATTAATAAGCACAAAATAAATCAAAACAAGAATTACAACTGCAATCAAAGGACTTGTGAGTGCCAGTGAATACATAGCATACATCAGGATGAATACTGTGGCAGTAACTAAAATGTTCCACGGAAGTTTTATCATTGTGAGCAAAAAAGAGTTTTTGTAAATATCATTTACTTTAAAGTTGAATCCTGCCATGAGCTGATAGGTATACATCTGCATCATTATGAAAAATGCAGATACTACCACTATTACGAATGCCAGAAGGCCGCCTAGTGAATTTCTCATTATCAATGAGTAGAATATATACGCAATTATCAAAAATGCTGAAACGATAGTATTTATTACATAAACTGCTATTCCCTGCTTAAAATTCTTTTTGATATGGTCAAAAAAGTCAGAGAATATCCATACGTGCGAATCTTTGATATATCGTCTTATTATATAGCTGATTGACGCGGTAGCAGGTCCGCTCCCGAAAACCTGAAAAAGAATTGCTGCGACAAACAAACTTATAATAGTAATCACACTTTGATTTTCCATGATGTTCGTTCCTGAAAGCGTCATCAAGAAAGTGGTGAGATACGAAGAAATTGCCCAAGCAATCAATATCACGGGGATTGATACAAGAATGTACATTAAATTAAGAGTTATAAGCTTCCATATTCTTCTTCCAAATATATCAAAATATAAAGCAATACCGCTTTTCTCCAAATCTTCTTTTTTTATTCCTTTTCCAGCTTTTGAATAATTAAAAAACCTGCCATTGTGTTTTCTCCTTTGAAATATTCAACATACAGTATTATAATTCAAAAAAGATATTAAGCCAATAGGCTTGAAAGTCTCATACCATTTCATTTTTTATAAGGTCTTCATATGTCTCGCGTTTTACCGCTACATAGTCTTTGCCTCCGCTGACCATGACAATCGGAGGTCTCGGAATTTTATTATAGTTTGATGCCATGGAATAATTGTATGCCCCTGTCGAGAAAACTGCAAGAATATCGCCAAACTCGGGAGTTTGTATTTTTATATCTTCCTGTATCAGGTCTCCCGACTCACAGCATTTGCCCGCTATCGTACACAAAAAATCCTTCTCTTTGTCCGCTTTATTGGCTATTACTGCAGTATATGGAGACTGATAAAGTGCGTACCTGGGATTATCTGACATACCGCCATCAACAGCAACATACTTTTTATATTCCGGAATTATCTTGATGTTTCCAACTGTATAAAGAGTTATTCCGCAATCACCGACAATACTTCTACCCGGCTCAAAAAGAATCTTCGGCATTTTAAGATTATGCCTTGAACATTCTTCATTTACGGTGCATGATACTTCCCTTATACAACCATCAATATCAACTTCGATGTCCTCTTCTATATAACGGATACCAAATCCTCCACCAAGATTCATAACCTCGGGTTCATAACCAAAGGAACTTCTCATCTGAGCAGAAAAATCAAACATTACTCTTGCTGAATCGCTGAAAAGGTTGTTCTCGAAAACCTGAGAACCTATATGACAATGGTATCCGGAAAGTTCTATGTTTTTGCAGGAAATCGCCTTTCGCACCGCTTCTTCTGCCTGACCTGTTTCTATTGCAAACCCGAACTTTGAATCAATCTTCCCTGTTGACACTGCTTCAAATGTGTGAGGATCAATATTTGGAGTAGTTCTTAAAAGAATCTTTTGTTTTATATTCTTTTCGGAAGCGATTTTGTCCACATATTCAAGTTCGTATAGATTATCAACAATAAAATATCCGATTCCGCTTTCAATAGCGTATTCTATTTCTGCTATCGATTTATTGTTTCCGTGAAAGTAAATTTTCTCAGTCGGAAAACCCGCATGGATGGCTGTATACAGTTCTCCTCCTGAAACCACATCCAGGCAAAGATTTTCTTCATTAACTATCTCGTACATTCTTACAAATGCCGCTGCTTTACTTGCATACAGAATATCAGCACTGTCAAAGTAACGCTTTACTGCATTTTTGAATGCACGGCATTTTTTACGGATTTTATCCTCGTCCATCAGATAAAGAGGAGTTTTATATTTTTCAGCAAGCTCTATCGTGTCCATATTTGCGAATGTGAGATTTCCTTTACTGTTTATCGATAAGTTATTTGCTATAAACATTTTGATACCTCGCTCAGATAACGCCCTGTTCTTCCATAAGTGCGAACAAAACTTTTTCTTTTTCCTCGGGAAGTTCAATGAGAGGTGACCTTAAATAGTTTTTACAGAAACCCATCTTAGCCATTGCTGACTTTACGGGGATGGGGTTTACGTCAGAAAACAATGCGTGAATCAGCGGAAGTAACTCAAGTTGCAAATCTCTGGCCCCGGCTATATCTCCGCGGAAAAATCTATCACAGATTTCTACGGTCTTCTTAGGCATAACATTGGATAAAACGGAAATTACACCTTTTCCGCCAAGCGACATTATGGGAACTATTTCATCATCGTTACCAGAATAAATGTCCAATTCTCCGTTTAGAAGTGCTGCCGTTGTAGCAAGAGCGCTGATATTTCCACTTGCCTCCTTTATGCCCGAAATCATCGGGTGTTTTGCAAGCGCCTTATATGTCGCACTCTCAATATTCAAGCCTGTTCTTGAAGGTACATTGTATAATATTACGGGCACGGTGCTATTGTCCGCAACAGTGGTAAACATCCTGATAAGACCTTCCTGAGAGGTTTTATTATAATAGGGAGTTACTACAAGCACGCCATCTACTCCAACTTCGCACGCGAACTTCGTGAGTGATATTGCGTAATCTGTATCGTTACTTCCCGTTCCTGCAATTACGGGAACTCTCTTTGCCACTCGCTCTACGGTATATCTTATTGCCTCTCGATGCTCCTCATCGGTGAGGGTTGACGCTTCACCGGTTGTTCCGCAAATAACAAGAGCGTTTATTCCCTCTTCTATCTGCCAGTCAATCAGTCTTCCAAGTTCCTCGTAATTTACACCGTTTTCATCAAGCGGTGTAACAAGCGCTGTTGCAACTCCTCTGAAAATTTCCTTCTTCATAACTTTCATCCTTTCCAAATAAAAATGAGACTTTCATAACAGAAAGCCCCAAAAATTCGTCCATTAAACTATTAAGATATATTATATCCCTGCAATAGAAAATATGAAATATGATAGCTCTCCGCATAGAAATGCGACAACAAAACAAATCTTATTTTGTTTTGTCAGCCAAACCTTTCGCCTCGGTCCGCTTCGGCACCTACCCCTTTCACATACAACATAGTCCTGCGAAGACCTTTAATCATACGCTACTCTTGATACAGTGCGACCTCCATCTATGTTATTTTTTGTATATAGTAGCACAACATCACCCCTTTGTCAATAAGGAATCTGAAATTTCGTCACAAAAAGTTAACAAAGCCAATATTGACTACTCATTTCATTTGGGATATAATTAAGTAAATTACTATTGGAAGCAGGGACGTAAAATGGCTGAAAAATACGGCGAGTTGCCTGAAAAATTCACAAAAGCATGGTGGGGATATTATTGGGAGTATTACAGATGGTACGTTATTATCCCCCTTGTAATCATAGTTGCAGTTGGCCTCACTATATACGCAAAAGTTAACGAAACTAAATATGACACAACATTAACATATGCTGCAAATAACTTTATCATTGAAGAAAAGGAAGAAGACCTTACAGCTTCCCTTTCCAAGCTGTGTGAAGATGTTGATGGAAACGGCGAAAAAAGCCTCTTCTTAAGTCAAATCTGGATAGACAATAATGCCGAACAGGAGGACATTGAGTACGCAAGAGTTATGGCGACAAAGCTTCAGCTTTCCTTTGCAGTGGATGAAAAATACATCTATATTATGGATAAGGATGCTGCAGAGCTTTACGTTGGAGAGCTGGAGGAAGAGTGTCCCTACGCACCGCTTGAGACTTGGGCAAAGAATATTCCTGAAAATGCACAACTCTTCTCTGCGCACGGTAAAAATTACGGAATTTGTCTTTCAGACAACAAACTTCTTGAAGGTTACGGGATGGATTTATCTGACCACTATCTTTTTATTAGATACTACCCCCGAAAAGACCAGCTTAAAAAGCAGATAAAAGGCTACGAAGGGGCAATTACACTTGCCAATAAAATACTTGCAGAAAGATAATTTAGGCACTTATTTTAGCAAATATAAACCTGATTTTATCAAAAAGACTTATTTTCTTTATATCTTTTTCTGTTACCAGTGGAATTTTCCCCACTTCTTCCCCGTTGCAATAAATATATCCATACCCTGCAAGAGTTCCTTTCTTTGCAGGGTATTTTATTTTCTTTTTTTCGATTCTTGTAGTGATATTATCGTTTTTACCTACCGCAATATTAAAGCTTTCACCATAGAGAAGCTTTACTTTTTTGTCATATTTTTTATCATATGTAATACTCGTTGCACGCGCACCTTTTTCAAAAACCTTCCTGTTTTCAAAATTATTAAATCCGTAGTCAAGAAGATATGTATGGTCATTCCAGTCATCAGGGGCATTAAGAGTTACACAGATAAGTTCCTCATCCCCTCTTGAGGCGCTTGACACAAGGCATCTCCCGCACTTTTTAGTGAAACCCGTTTTTATGCCGATGCATCCATTATACCTCCACAGAAGCTTGTTGTGGTTTTTAAGTGCTCTGTCCCATTTTTCTCCCTGCATTGGGATTTTGTAGTTTTTCGTCGAAACTATTTCTCTGAATTTGTCAATTTGCATTGCCTCACGTGCGATAATTGCCAGATCATATGCAGTTGTAAAGTGACCTTCGGCATCGAGTCCGTGAGGGTTTTTAAAATGGGTATTTACCGCGCCAATCATTTTTGCTTTCTCATTCATTAAGAGTGCAAAAGCATCCACACTGCCGCCAAGATATTCGGCAATTGCCACTGCTGCATCGTTTCCGCTTTTGAGCATAAGTCCGTATGTGAGATTTTCAAGAGTTTGACTCTCTCCTATCTTCAGCCACAGCGATGAACCTTCAGTTCCCGATGCAAAGGGACTCACCTTTACAGTCTCATTTAGTTTTCTACTTTCACAGGCAAGAAGCCCAGTCATAATTTTTGTCGTGCTTGCCATTGGTAGTTTTTCATAGGAGTTGTGTTCATAAAGTACTCTTGCGCTTTTGGCGTCGATAAGCACAGCGCTTCTTGCACTTAATGCAAAACTATCAATATTTACTATGTTTAGAAGTATAATCAATAAAAATATTATTCTACGCATACAAAAACCCCTCTTCTCCGTAATTATATTACAGAAAAGAGGGGTTTAGACTTTCTAATAATTATTTAACGTATTTCTTGATACCTTCTGTTGCATCAGCAGGATTGAGACTAAGGATAATCTGAATCTCTGCATTATTCTGAGTTGCAACAGCATCAATCTTACCAAGGAACTTCTCGAGAGCCGCCAAATCATCATTAACGATCTTTGTGATGCTGTCAATAAAGATATGAGCTATATCGTAGTTCTGTGAAAGAATACCGCTAACAAAGCCCGCGAATTCCTCATAAGAAGCTATACCATATTCTTCTGTGTCTACAAGTCTTACTTTATGTGAAAGATCGAGCACATGTCTTTTTCCTTTGTTGATAAAAACTACGCTACCAGTAGCAGCTTTTTCAGCGCTATGTACAGCCTCGATAAGCTTTGCAGTTTTACCTGTGCCCTTTTCTCCGATAATTACATTAATCATACTAAGCCCTCCTAAAAATATATTTGGTGTCTTTGTAGTTATATTATACTATAAATATAGTGCAAAGGCAAGTAATTTTTGATAATTTTCCATAAATTATCTTACAAAAGCATATTGAGGAATTCTTCTTCCGTAATGACACTTATTCCAAGTGCATTTGCCTTATCAAGCTTGCTCCCTGCTTCTTCTCCTGCAAGAACATAGTCAGTTTTTTTACTTACAGATGAAGAAACTTTTCCGCCGTTATCTGTAATAAGCTTTGAGGCCTCGTTTCTGTTCATGGTAGGAAGAGTGCCCGTAAGAACAAAGGTTTTTCCTGAAAAGACACCTTCTTTTTTTGTTTCCCTGCACTTGAAATTAAGACCGTGTGCACGGAGTTTTTCGATGGTTTCTCTGTTTTGAGGCTGCCCGAAATAACAAACTATGCTCTCCGCAATTATTTCGCCAATTTCGTTGACAGAAGATATGATTTCTTTGTCTGCTTCCATAAGATTATCAAGCGTTTCAAAGCGCTGAGCCAGAATTTGTGCGTTTCTTGCGCCTACGTGTCTTATTCCAAGTGCATATATAAGCTTTGAGAGGTCGTTTTGCTTACTTTTTTCGATAGCTGCCGCAAGATTTTCGGCGCTCTTCTTTCCCATTTTGTCAAGGCGCGCAACATCTTCCGGATTGATTTCATATATGTCTGCCACAGAAGAAATAATCTTGTTTTCAAGGAGCTTGTCTACCATAGCGGGGCCCATTCCCTCAATATCCATAGCGTCACGCGATGCAAAATGAATAATATTTCTCGCAATCTGTGCAGCGCACTCCACACCTGTGCATCTGTACGCAGCCTCGCCTTCTTCACGATAAACTTTAGCACCGCAAACAGGACAAAACTCTGGCATATGGAAAAGGAGTTCCTTTCCTGTGCGCTTTTCTTTTACAACGCTTAAAACCTCGGGTATAATATCTCCCGCCTTCTGGACAAGCACTCTGTCCCCGATACGGATATCCTTTTCTCTTATATAGTCGATATTATGAAGTGTAGCTCTGGAAACGGTTGTCCCTGCAAGTCTTACGCTTTCTAAAACTGCATTCGGGGTTAAAACGCCTGTTCTTCCAACCTGAATTACTATATCGGTAAGAGTTGTTTCCTTTACTTCAGGTGGATATTTATATGCTACTGCCCATTTGGGACACTTTGCA
The DNA here is from genome assembly GCA_045591865.1 of Clostridia bacterium. Classification (GTDB taxonomy): domain Bacteria; phylum Bacillota; class Clostridia; order UMGS1883; family UMGS1883; genus UMGS1883. The sequence continues at coordinate 13,165 of JAZNTQ010000080.1, read as the reverse complement.
GTAGAGCCGAGAGATTCCCTCTGTGAAAGTGAATTAACCTTTACTACCGCACCGTCAATCTCGAACCCGAGAGTATCTCTCATCTCTCCTATTTTCTCAATTTCTGCAAATGCTTCTTCGATAGAGGTGCATACAGGTGTTTCGGGAATGGTCTTAAAGCCAAGGGAAGCTAGATACTGGAGACCTTCTTTATGCGTCAAAATTTCTTTTCCCTCTATTTGCTGAATATTGAAAACATATATGTCGAGCTTTCTCTGCGCAACAACCGAGCTATCAAGCTGGCGAAGAGAGCCTGCCGCGGCATTACGAGGATTCTTAAAGGCTTTTTGACCGATTTCTTCCTGATATTTGTTAACCGCTTCAAAGCTTGCGTGCGGCATAAAAACTTCTCCGCGCACTTCCAGATAAGGAACGCTCTCCTTAAGCTTTAAGGGGATATTTCTTATTGTTTTGAGATTTTCTGTGACATCCTCACCGACTGTTCCATTACCTCTTGTAGAGCCACGGAAAAAGTACCCGTCGCGGTATTCGAGAGAAACACTGAGTCCGTCAATTTTAAGTTCAGTAATATACTCAACCTTTTCGCCTAATGCTGCCTCACACTTATAGCCAAAATCTATAACGCTTTCCTTATCGAACACATCATTAAGGCTCTGCATCTGCACCGCATGAGTAACCTCTTCAAATCCATCGAGAATTTTACCGCCTATTCTCTGTGTAGGTGAATCGGGAGTAATAAGGCTCGGGTCTTCTTTTTCCATTCTTTTAAGTTCCTGCATAAGCTTATCATACTCAAAATCACTTATTTCAGGCTCGTCCTTTGTATAATAAAGATTGCTATGATAATTTATAAGGTCTCTTAATTCGTCTATATTCATACTACACCTCAAAAAATACAGGGGATTGTAAAATAACAATCCCCTCTGTATTTACTAAAAATTATTTCGCTGCCTTCCAGACAGTGCCGTCAGAGAATCTTACTTCCTTCACCTTTACATTGGTGATAGAAGCTGCATCCTTACCTGATTTAGCTTCCCAGCCTACGCGTGTCTTGTCGCAAGGCACAAGCTGAAGATTGTCAACAAAGTAAGAACCTGAATTTGTTTCAATTACTTTTCCTTCGGCATCACAAATGTCAAAGTTGATTTCAAAGTACTTGATTCTGCTGTTGCTTATATTTCTATATTCAAAAATAACGAATTTCTTTTCACCGCGGTCTGCAAACCAATAGTTAATGAAACCGAGGGGTGAATTAGCAGCTTCTCTCCACGCATCTGTTATAGAGGTGCGAAGATAGTAAAGCATAGTAACATATTCTGACTGTGTATCTTCGATTTTATCAATGGCATCCTTTACCATATTGAATGCAAGCTCATATCTCTTGTCTTCAAGAAGCTTCACAGCACCCAGAACATCACTTCCATTACCGAATGCGGCATATGCGTAAACTGCCTCGTCGTAAGCAGAATACCATCCCTCTGCCTTATATGAATCGTACATATCCTTGGCAATTTCCTTGGTTTCTCCGTCATAAGAATATACTGTCATATATTCCTTGTCGGGGCTCTTTATGCTCCATCCTGCAAGCTCATATTTTGAAACCTCGCTCACGGGTACCTGCTTTGAAATTCCTTCGGCGTTATACATCGTTACAAATTCGCTTGTCACAGATTCGCCGTCAACTTCTACCCAATCAAGAGCAAGATACATCTTGAGATGCTCTGCAGGAACAGTAATAACTGTACCATCGGTATATCTAATGCGAACAGTTGCAGGTGCTACGGGCTCTTCCTCTTTCACATCAGGAACCTGACCTTCATCGGGAACAGTGATTTCTACATCTGTCTCGGTATTTTCGGGTTCTTCGCTATTACCAGGAAGCTCATTTTCAAGATACCAGCCTACTGCCTTATGAGCCTCAACCTTATCCGCTGCAACGACCAAACTTCTTCCGTCAAGCGCATACATTGTCACAGGCTTTTCAAGATACCAGCCCATTCCCTCTGCAGTATATGCCTCAACCTGATTTTCATCAACAAAGATTGTCCTTCCGTCAAGTGCGTAAAGCTCTGTTTTTGCGGCATAAACAGATGTTGCCATAAGTAATGTTGCAGTAATGCATACTAAACTTTTAAGAGACTTTTTCATAGTGTCGTCATTGCCTTTCGTTAAAAAAATAATACATTTAATTAAGAATATTATACAGCAAATATTTATCAAGGTCAACAATTATTTAACATATATTATTCTAAAATCAGACAATAAAAGACCTCCTTTTCAGGAGGTCTTGAATCAGCTTATAAACATCGCATCTCCAAAGCTGAAGAAGCGGTATTCTTCCTTTACTGCGTGCTCATACGCTTTTAGTATATTTTCCTTTCCTGCAAGCGCACTTACAAGCATTACAAGTGTTGATTTTGGCAAATGAAAGTTTGTTATGAGAGCATCTGTCATCTTGAATTTATATCCTGGATAAATGAAAATGTCTGTTTCTCCGCTTTTAACTTGAAGCTGCCCATTTTCTGTCGCACTTTCTATTGTTCTGCAGCTTGTCGTACCTACACAGATTACTCTGCCACCATTTTTTCTGGTGCGATTTACTGTATCTGCGGCTTCCTGTGAAACGATATAATATTCGGAGTGCATCTTATGTTCTTTAACATCTGTTACTTTTACCGGACGAAAGGTGCCAAGGCCTACGTGAAGAGTCAAAAACGCAAGTTCTACTCCCATTTCCTTAATTTCTTCAAGCAGTTCATTTGTGAAATGAAGCCCCGCTGTAGGTGCTGCGGCGCTACCGTCATTCTTTGAATAAACTGTCTGATAACGCTCCTTATCCTGAAGCTTTTCCTTGATATAATGCGGAAGAGGCATTTCGCCAAGTTCTTCCAGGACATTTTCAAAAAGCCCGTCATAAGTGAACTTTACGCGTCTGTTTCCGCCTTCAAGAATATCAATAACCTCTGCGCAAAGCTTTCCACCGCCAAATTCAAACTGCGCACCAATCTTTGCCTTTCTTCCAGGTTTCAGCGCCACTTCCCACTCATCCGTGGAAAATCTGTGCAGCAATAAAAATTCTATCGCTCCTCCACTTCCCTTTTTTGCTCCGTAAAGCCTTGCAGGGATAACGCGGGTATCGTTAAGCACGAGGCAATCTCCCTTTTTAAGAAAGGATTTTATATTTTTAAAGGATTCGTCTTTATATTCGCCTGTGTTTTTATCGAGAAGCAAAAGTCTTGATGCACTTCTGTCTGCAAGCGGTGTCTGTGCAATACGCTCCTCGGGCAAGTAGTAATCAAACTCGTCTGTGTTCATTTTTTACTCCAATTCTATACCAGTAAAATAGTGTTTTAAAATTTGGTCATAAGTAAACCCATTTTCAGCCATACCACGCGCGCCCCACTGACTCATACCTACGCCGTGACCGTAGCCACCTCCAATAATGGAATAGCTCTCTGCGCCGCTCGTGTCGATATTTATATTATCGGCAACGCCGTTTCCCGCAAGCACAGAATAACCGCCGATACCGCTTATTCCCGATTCGCTTTGCGCAAATAACGGAAGGGCTGCATTTCCTGCTGTTGTGGCGATACTTACGGTGATATTAGGCGTAACAGTAAATTTCTGACTGTAAAGACCAAGTATTGTTCTGCATTTTTCTCTCTTAAAGGTTTGCTTTCCGCTTGTCCCATAAAATGTCATCTGGGTAACTCGTCCGCTTTCTGATGCTGAATCAATCTCTATTTTTGTCACATTTCCAATATCATAACCTGCATTTTTGAGTTTCTGTGTAATTTCATCACTTGTAAAAGTCACATTCCAAGTGTATCTTGAAGCTTTTTCGGGATTTTCATAAGTATCAGGAACAGATTTTAAATATGGGTATGGTGAACCCCATACATTTTCCACATCCTCTGTCTGTCCTCCACTTGTGGCAAAGAAGAAAAGACCTACTAATTCTCCGTTATATTTTGCAAGAATTCCCTTCGTTTCATTAACTGCCTGACGGGTGTTCTCGTGCTCGCTTGCTACACCTCCATATACCTGACAGTGTGTAGTAGTACAAACATCAAAGCCATATTCTTTATGTGCTCCCTGACGCGTCAGAACGAAATTTCTCGCACAGACCGACTGCGCCTTGAGAGCTTCTTTCGGCCATGAATAGCTCATTTCTTTTCCAAGCACGCTTGACACATAATCGTCCGTTCCTACATAGTTTACTACAAGAAGCTCTCCGTTTTCACGTTTTTCAAGATAGATATAACCTCTGTATTCTTTACCGTCGCAAAAAATGGTTGCGTTTTGTAATGGCTGCACAGAGATTTTGGAAATTCCCTCTGCGGTGAATTTCTCCCAGGAAGCAAAACCTGTTGAGCCCATTTCTATGTAAACTTCTTCGTATGGCGCCGCGGAATATAAGACTGTTCCAAGCGCGGCATCATAAACTGTAAGTCCGCCGCCTGATGAAAGCTTGACGCTGTTTCCCGCGTTTTGCCCGTACTTAATTCCAACTGATACTTCACTTCGGTATTCAGATGCATTTGCACATATTCCGATTGTCAGTAATAAACTGATAATCAGCAGCAAAGCCAAATATGCTTTTTTCATTTTCTCCGCACCTCCTTAGATGCTATTCATATCATAATACTTTTTTCGACACAAATCAAGAAATTCCTTTGAATTTTTGATTGTTTTGGCTGAAAAAAATTGACATAGGGCGATTATAGTGATATACTAAATCGTAACGTTCAATCGTATTTTAACAAAGTATTATAACATTTAGAAAGGAATGAATTTATATGAAAAAATTAAATGTAGCTGTTGTCGGTGCAACAGGAATGGTAGGAAGAACTTTCCTTAAGGTTCTTGAAGAAGAAAATCTCCCCGTTGAAAACTATTATCTCTTCGCGTCTGCTCGTAGTGCAGGTTCAAAGGTTCAGTTTATGGGTAAAGAATACGTTATTGAGGAGCTTACTGAAAGCTCTTTCGACAGAGGGATAGATATCGCTCTTTTCAGCGCCGGCGGTTCTATCAGCGAAAAATTTGCTCCCATTGCAGCTTCAAAGGGTTGTGTTGTAGTTGATAACTCAAGTGCGTGGAGAATGAATCCCGAAGTGCCGCTCGTAGTTCCCGAGGTTAATCCAGAGGATATCAAGTGGAATAAGGGTATCATCGCAAATCCCAACTGTTCTACAATTCAGGCTATGGTTGCTCTCAAGCCTCTTGATGAAAAGTACAAAATCAAGAGAATTGTCTACTCTACATATCAGGCAGTTTCAGGTGCAGGTATGGGGGGTTGGACTGACCTTGAAAATGGTCTTAAGGGTGAAGCTCCCAAAAAGTTCCCCCACCCCATCGCAAACAACTGTATTCCTCATATTGACGTATTTCTTCCCAACGGTTACACAAAGGAAGAAATGAAAATGATTCATGAAACACGCAAAATTCTCGGCAGAGACGATATCAAAATCACTGCTACAACTGTTCGTGTTCCTGTATTTAATAGCCACAGCGAATCAATCAATGTTGAATTCGAAAACGCTTTTGAGCTTTCAGAGCTTGTAGAGACTCTTAAGAATGCTCCCGGTGTTGTTGTTCAGGACGATACTGCAAATAATGTTTATCCCCTTGCCATTAATGCAACGGGAACAAACGAAACATATATCGGTAGAATCCGCCGCGACGAAAGCGTCGAGAATGGTGTTAATCTCTGGGTTGTTGCTGACAATATCCGTAAGGGTGCTGCAGCAAATGCAGTTCAGATTGCAAAACAGCTTATTGAATATATGAACGACTAATTTTCAGGAGGTATTATCAAATGAGCGAAAAATCACTTTTCACAGGCTCTTGCTGTGCGATAATCACACCATTTGATAAAAGCGGAAACGTAGATTTCAATACACTGAAAAAACTTGTCGAATTCCAGATTGAAGGAAAAACCGACTGTATCTGTGTTTGCGGGACTACGGGCGAAGCTCCTACCCTCAACAACGAAGAACACCTGGCTGCGATTGAATGCGTAGTTAATCAGGTTAACGGAAGAATTCCAGTTATTGCAGGAACAGGCTCCAACGACACAAGACACGGTGTCTCAATGTCAAAGAGTGCGTGTAATCTTGGTGTTGATGGACTTTTGCTTGTAACACCTTACTACAACAAGACTACACAGCGCGGTCTTATCGAGCACTACAACACCTTTGCAGACTCTGTTGATAAGCCTGTTATTCTTTACAACGTACCCGGAAGAACCGGTCTTAACATCGCACCATCTACACTTAAGGTGCTTGCAGATCATCCGAATATTGTCGGAATTAAAGAAGCATCAGGAAATATGGCGCAGGTAGTTGAAATGATGTCCATTTGCGGGGATAAAATTGACTTTTATTCAGGTTGCGACGAAATAAATGTACCTATTACGCTTATGGGCGGAAAAGGTGCAATTTCCGTACTTGCAAACGTTGCTCCGCTTGAAACCCACAATATGATTGTGGCGGCGCTTAATGGCGACCTCAAAACGGCTGCCAAGTTGCAACTTCAGGCAACCGATATTATTAACTCGCTTTTCTGTGAGGTTAATCCTATTCCCGTCAAAAAGGGACTTAATCTCCTCGGTCTTGATACGGGAGTTGTGAGACTTCCTCTTTACGAAATGGCTCCCGAAAATATTGAAAGGCTTAAAGAATCAATGAAGGTATACGGTTTAATTAAATAAGGCAGAACTAAATCGTGCCGCGGAATTCTCTGCGGCACAATTGTTAAAGGAGGCTACATTATGATAAACATAGCTTTAGTAGGTGCAAATGGCAAGATGGGACAGGTTATTTCAAAGCTTCTTTCCAAGAATGAAGACGCAAAAATTGTTTGCGGCATTGATATAAATACCGATATAGAAAATGATTTTCCTGTTTATACTAATCTTGAGGATACAAAGGAAATTTTTGAAGTTATAATAGATTTTTCCCATCCTTCTTCTCTTGAAAAAACTCTTTCTTATGCTCTTACTAATGAAAAGCCTGTTGTCCTTGCTACAACTGGTTTTTCTGCTGAACAGATGGATGCGGTAAAAGATGCTTCCAATAAAATTCCCCTTTTCTTCAGTGCGAATATGTCGCTTGGCGTTAACCTTATCATTAATCTGGCAAAAAAAGCTACTTCTCTTTTACAGGATAGCTTTGATATAGAAATTATAGAAAAGCATCATAATCAAAAAATTGACGCACCAAGCGGTACAGCTCTTGCAATCGCAGATGCTATAAATGATGCTTGTGACAAATCAAATGAATATGTTTACGATCGTCACAGTTCACGCAAAAAAAGAAGTAATAACGAAATAGGTATTCATTCTCTCCGCGGAGGCACAATCGTCGGGGAGCATAGCGTTATCTTTGCCGGAAACGACGAAATCATAGAAATAAAACACACTGCGACAAGCAAGGAAATCTTTGCAGTAGGTGCTATAAAAGCCGCAAAATTCCTCATTGGTAAAAACGCAGGCTTTTATGGTATGAACGATATTATTAAGGAGATAATCTAATGATACAAAGAACTGCTCTCAAGGACAGACTTCTTCCCGATTATACTAAGGGAGAAGAGATTTTTAATATGGTATCGCACATTGTGGGCGGTGCAATGGGTATTGTATATCTTGTGGTTTGCGTATTTGTTGCGGCACTTCATCACAATGTTTACGGAGTTGTCGGAAGCGCAATTTACGGCGCGTCTGTAATCGCACTTTTCACAATGTCAAGCATATACCACGGACTTATAAAGGGCACTGCAAAAAAGGTCTTTCAGGTAATTGACCACTGTACAATCTACATTATGATTGCAGGAACATATACGCCCATCACTCTCTCTGCTATGAGGCCTATTGATCCTGCTGCAGCGTGGACACTTTTCGGAATTGTATGGGGTGTAACAATTATAGCGATGATTTTTACTGCTATTGACCACCACAGATACAGAGTTCTTTCTATGATTTGTTACCTCGGTCTTGGTTGGTGCGTGCTTGGCTTCTGGGACATAACATTTACTGCAATAGGTGTTGGCGGAACAGTGTTCCTTGCACTGGGCGGTATATTATACACTATCGGTGCTATTCTTTACGGACTTGGAAAAAAGAGACGCTATATACATTCTCTTTTCCACTTGTTTGTAGATTTGGCAAGCCTGATGCACTTTTTCGCAATTCTATTCTATGTGCTTTAAGTAAATAAAAACCTCTGTTGAGAAATTCTCAACAGAGGTTTTTATTATTCTTCAATATTCTCTTCTTTTGAAGCTTCAAGGCTTCCATTTTCAAATACGTATTCAAATTCGTTTGCATCAAGCTTTTCGTGCTCTACAAGGGCTTTTGCCACATTATCAAGCTTCTCTCGATTGTCATTAAGAAGCTTCTCGCACTTTGCATAACACTCATCTATAATACGCTTAATTTCTTCATCGATAACTGCTGCAACACTTTCACTGTAATTTCTTCCCTGCGAGAAGTCTCTGCCGAGGAATACCTCGTGGTCTTCTGCAGTAAATGTTACATAGCCAAGTTTTTCGCTCATACCATACTGCATAACCATCTTTCTCGCAGTCTGGGTTGCTCTTTCAAGGTCATTTGAAGCACCTGTATTAATATCATTAAATACTATCTTTTCAGCCGCTCGTCCTGCCAGCATCATAATAATATCCTCAAGCATTTCTTCCTTGGAGATATAACTCTTATCAGTATCAGGAAGGCTTAATGTGAAGCCGCCTGCTCTTCCGCGAGGAATGATTGAAACCTGATGAACACTGTCCTGTGTAGGAAGAAGCTTTGCCGCAACTGCGTGACCTGCTTCATGGTAAGCGGTCTTTTCCTTGTTGTCTTTTTCGTGCTTGCGTGTCTTCTTTTCAGGTCCCATTATAACCTTAAGGATTGCTTCATCTATTTCATCCTGCTCAATAACCTTCTTATCTCTTCTCGCAGAAAGAATTGCTGCTTCATTAAGAAGATTTTCAAGATCTGCACCTGTAAATCCGTAGGTTGACTTTGAAACTGTTTCAAGAGAGACGTCATCTGACAAGGGCTTATTCTTTGCGTGAACTCCTAAAATCGCCTCTCTTCCCTTCTGGTCGGGATAATTTACTACAACCTGACGGTCAAATCTGCCCGGACGAAGAAGCGCGGGGTCAAGTATGTCGGGTCTGTTTGTAGCGGCAATTATGATAATTCCCTCATTTGTACCAAAACCATCCATTTCTACTAAAAGCTGATTAAGAGTCTGCTCACGCTCGTCGTGGCCGCCGCCAAGACCTGCACCACGCTGTCTGCCCACTGCATCAATTTCATCAATAAAGATAATTGCAGGGAGATTTTTTCTAGCCTGTTCAAAAAGGTCACGAACTCGGCTTGCGCCAACACCTACAAACATTTCAACAAAGTCTGAACCTGAAATTGAGAAGAATGGCACTCCTGCCTCGCCTGCTACTGCCTTTGCAAGGAGAGTCTTACCTGTTCCGGGAGGTCCTACAAGAAGCACACCCTTGGGAATACGAGCGCCAAGCTCGATAAACTTTTTGGGGTCCTTAAGGAATTCCACAACCTCTTCAAGCTCTTTTTTCTCTTCGTCAGCACCTGCAACATCATTAAAGGTAACCTTGCTGTCGGACGCGTTTTTAGCCTTCGACTTACCAAAGTTTCCTATTCCGTGCCCACCTGTCTGCTGCTTCATAAATGAGAATGTGAAGAATCCGATTACAAGAATCATTAAAAGTGTGGGAATAAGCGATACCCACCATGAAACTGTTTCGGGCGCAGGCACGGTAGAGTCGAGTATGCCTTCCTTAATCTGCTGTTGAATTTCGTCACCAACAACAGAAAGCAGCACAAATTGATTAACCTCTACTGTGTACTTTTTACCCTCTATTTCTACAATAGTTGTTGTATCGCCGATTTCAATGGCGCTTACCTGCTTTTCCTCAATAGCATTTACAAGTTCTGAAAAAGACTTCGTTCCAACCTGAGGTTCACTGAGCGACATCATCATAATTAAAATGATGATGATTGGTAAAATTATATAAAAGCTTATGCTTTTGAATGACTTTTTCAATTTATTGCCTCCTATCTATAAAATATATTCAGAAAATACACCTTGTATGCGGCATATTATTCATAATATTCCTTTTTAAGTACTCCAACGAATGGGTACTGCCTGTACTTATAGTTAAAGTCAAGACCGTAACCTACAACAAATTCATCAGGCACTTCAAAGCCTGTATATTTAACGTCTACATCGACAACTCTGCGCGATGGCTTATCAAGGAATGTGCATATCTCAACGCTGTTTGCACCCATCTTAATCAAATATTCTTTTATCATCTTGAGAGTGCGTCCAGAGTCAACAATGTCTTCTACAATTATTATGTCCCTTCCTTTCGGCTCAAAACCCTTTCCTGCATGAATTTCAACATTTCCTGATGAAACTGTGCTGGCACCGTAGCTTGACGCGAAAAGAAAAGAAATTTCCATAGGGATAGAAGCTGCCCTCATCAGGTCTGCAACAAACATAAAGCTTCCGCTGAGAACTGAAACCATAAGAGGTTCTTTTCCGTCATAATCCCTGTCGATTTCTTTAGCCAGACGCTCTACACATTCTTTAACTTGCTGTTCGGAAACCAAAACTTTTTCAATAGGTTCGTTAATATTTGCCATCATTTGTACGCCGCCTTTCTGTCAATTTTTCGTATTGTATAATAAGATATTTTTTTGTATTTTCACCAACCCCGTAAAGCGATGATTTTCGTAGTCCGCACACAAAGAGAATTTCGCCGTCTTTTTCTACAATCGGCACTAGGTCACGAAGGTGCTTTTCTACCTTTTCATCGGTAAAAATATCACTTACTTTTTTAGTTCCCTGCATACCGCTTTGAGATAATTTGTCTCCAGCCTGTCTGTATCGTACAGTAAGGGGTAGAGAGAGCTTTTTTGCATCAAAGATTGCAATATTATTGCTATTTTTTTTAATCGGTGTTTCAGAAATGGTAACTTTAAGCGACCAGTTTTCACCGCTACACTCTTTGTCCACGTCTAAAACTTGTGTCCTTTTTTCTTCTTTTTTTCTTTTTACAAGGTATATTTTATCATAGGATTTCTCTGCAAAATACGCTGAATTGATATCAAACGACTTTCCGCTTTCTTTTGAAAGAAATAAAGTAAAGTCATCAATTTTATCAACCGTAATTTCCTTTGCTCCCCATTTTTCCAGAATGGTTGCGATAACTCTGCGCTTTATTGCTATGTGCGTTTCTTTTAAAGGTGTAGTTAAAAGGTAATCCCCAAAGAAACATTTTTTCATTACTTCTACTGCGCTCTGCGATAAATACATATCGTCTTCACGAAGTAGTTTTGCTGCGGAAACTATCTTTTTCTGTGCTCCGTTAGATACTTCCTCAAGAAGAGGCATTACACAATGTCGAAGCTTATTTCTGTTATAGTAAGTGAGCTTATTTGTACTGTCCTCGCACCAGGAAAGATTATGTTCTTTAAGATAATCCTCAATTTCTTCCCTTGTTACATCAAGAAGAGGACGGATAATATTTCCACGCACGTGCTTGATTCCGCAAAGTCCACTTGCACTGCTTCCCCTTGCGAGACGGAAAAGAATTGTTTCGGCATTATCATTAAGATTGTGTGCAGTTGCAATTTTTACTCCGAAAAGCTTCTCTGAAATCTCATTGAAGAATTCATAGCGCAGTATCCTTCCACACTCCTCCTCGCCCATTTTCCTTTCCCTTGAAATAGCTGGAACATCGTATTCTCTGTAAAAGCATTCTATTTGCTCACGCCTACAGATTTCTTTTACAAAATCGCTGTCTCTTTTAGCCTCGTCCCCTCTTATAAGATGGTTTACATTTGCAACATAGAGCGAAATATTATACTCATCTTTAAGAGCAAGCAGAACATTTAGGAGACAGATTGAATCTGCTCCGCCTGACACCGCGCACAGCACCTTGTCGCCTTTTTCAAGCATACCATATTCACTTATAGTTTTGCGCACTGTATCAAGGAGCATATTTATCAACTCCTGCTGTCTAAATTCATAAACTTTGTATATTCACCGCGCCAAGCAAGAGGAATTGTTGTACATTCGCCTGCACGGTTTTTTGCAATAATACATTCCACAATGTTTCCGCTTGTTTCCTCTGCGCCCTCTTCCACATTCGGACGATTAAGCATAATAACAATATCGGCATCCTGCTCGATAGAACCACTTTCACGCAGGTCAGAAAGCATGGGACGCCTTGCAAGTTTTTCCGACGCACGATTAAGCTGTGAAAGCGTTATAACCGGAACATTCAGTTCCTTTGCCATAATTTTAAGAGAACGCGACATTTCACTTACTTCCTGAGTTCTGCTGTCGCCTCTACCCCTACCTTGCATAAGCTGAAGGTAGTCAATAACTACAAGGCCCAGACCTTTTTCCATTTTAAGTCTTCGGCACTTTGCCCTGATTTCAGCAACCGTAATACCCGGAGTATCGTCAATATATACGGGTGCAGTAATTATATCCTTGAGAGAATGTGCAATCTTTGTCATTTCATTGGCATCGATATCACCAATTCTGAGCTTGCCTGCCTCAACAAGCGCCTCACTTGAAATAACTCTGTTTACAAGCTGTTCACGGCTCATTTCAAGCGAAAAGATTGCCACCGGAACTTTTTCACGGATTGCTGCATTCTGTGCAATATTAAGCGCAAAACTGGTCTTACCTACACCGGGACGAGCTGCAAGTATTATAAGATCACTGTTCTGAAGGCCGGCTGTTGCTGCATCAAGGCCTGTAAAACCAGTCTTTATACCCGTAACCTTACCGCCACGTTTTTTTAGTTCATCAAGAAGCGCAAGAGAGCTTTTTACAACTTCTCCGATATGAACAAAGCCCGTTCTTCCCTGTTTTTCGGATATTTTGAAAATTAACTGCTCACTTCTGTCAATTATGTCTGCCGTTGCTTCCTCATCCTTCATAGACATATCTATGATTTCACTTGCAGATTCAATCAGACTTCGGAGCATTCTCTTATCCTGCGCTATTTCGATATACTGGTTAAGATTTTCTTTTGTAAATACATTCTGCGCAATTTTTGTAATATACGCAATACCGCCTACACTATCCAGCTTATCCCCAAGCTTATC
>JAZNTQ010000079.1:0-3232 GCA_045591865.1 Clostridia bacterium | reverse complement strand
GGGCTTTATTGAAAATCAAGGCGGCGAGAGCATAAGACAAATTCAATGCTTGGCAGAGAGCGACGACGGCGTGACCTTCAAAAAGCACGGCACGGTTATCGGCTCGGAGCTTTTGCCCGAGGGATACGCACCCGAGGACTTTCGCGACCCGAAGGTTTGGCGTCACAACGATTGCTTTTGGTGCATCGTTGCCGCAAAGCGCAAGGGCGGCAGAGGCAGAATTCTTATGTATAAATCCAAGGATTTATTTAAATGGGAATTTGTCGGCGACCTCTTTGGCGTTGATAGCGCGGGCGCAATGATCGAATGTCCCGATTATAACGAGGAATTGGGTTATCTTTTGTTCTGTGAGCAGTTCCAGCCAAACGAGGGTAGCATACACCTAAACGTGCATACCTGTCGCTGGTGTATAGGAAAAATCGATTATGAAGTAGGCACCTTCAAGGAGGAAAGCCGCGGAATAGTTGATTACGGCTTTGACGTGTACGCTCCGCAAACCTTTGCTGGCAAGGACGTAATTATGGGCTGGCTCAATATGTGGGACAGAAACGTGCCGTCCGAAAAATACGGCTTTGCGGGTATGCTCACAGCGCCGAGAGCAGTAACGGTGAAGAACGGTATTTTGTACCAGGAGCCCGTTGTCAGCTGCGAAAATGCTGTTAAAACCGAGGGTAACGGAACACTCCGTGACAACGTAGTTACAGGTGTTATCACCGTCAAAGCAACAAGCCTTGAAGCGCTTGAATTAAAGCTGCGTTCAAACGGTACAAATTATACCAAGCTCACCTTAAACGATGGCGAATGGGTATTTGACCGCTCAAAATCGGGCGAGGAAATAAAAGGCGTTGAAAAGGATGCGGACTCACTAAACGGCATCCGCCGTATGATACATTCGGGCAACAAGGAAACCACCTTAACCGTCGTTATGGATGAGTTTTCCGTTGAGATTTTCGAGGGCGGCAGAGCCCTTACCTCAACTATCTACCCACCAATGGGCGCGGATACCTTAGAGCTTAACGTGCAAGCCGACACATGGCAGTACGAAAAAGCAGATATTGCCCTAAAAGCATAAACAAAGAAAAGCATTTCCGCCGAAACGGAAATGCTTTTTTTGCGCCAGCTCCTGCCAGCGTTAGTACAAAATTACTCGCTTAAATCAGCTTATTTTGTACCTTTAATGGAATTTTCATAAGATTCGATCATCTTCTTAACCATTTGTCCACCAATAGAACCAGCCTGCTTAGAGGTAAGGTTACCATTATAGCCGTTTTGGTTAAGAGTTACGCCAACCTCGCTTGCAGCTTGCATCTTGAATTGGTCAAGAGCAGCCTTAGCCTCTGGCACAGAAATCTTCTTGCTAGCCATAATAAACTCCTATTCGTATTATCTATATTATCGAGCAAGGGCGAGTATTCAAAATCGCCCGCTCGCTGGACAATTTCAAACAATCGCAAATGCTCTGTAATTATTATTGAACTAAAATACAAAAATATAATTGGTAATTTTAAGTCAGGGAAAAAAGTAAAAACAACCTTATTTTAATTGTAAAATAAATTATTTTGTCAAAAAACAATTTTGCCCTTGACAAAAGTGAGCAACAGTATTACAATAGATAAAGTTTTCAAGAAATCTACAATTATTAAAAGGGACTTAAAATGGAAATCTTATTTACATTATCAGTTGCTCTCTTTGCAGGACTTCTTTTATCAAGACTTGCAAAGCTTGTAAATCTTCCTGCTGTTACGGCATATTTAATAGCGGGTGTTTTAATCGGACCATTCTTGCTTGGTAGATTTGGAGTTGAAGGACTCGGCTTTACAGATTTTGATATAACCTCTGAAAAATTCAAGGTAATATCAGACGTTGCCCTTGGCTTTATCGCATTCTCAATCGGTAACGAATTTAGAATGAAGGATTTAAAGCAGTTTGGTAAGCAGGCAACAATTATAGGAATTATACAAGCAGTATTTACAACAATAGTTGTTGATATCGCACTTATTGGCTTACACTTTATTATGCCAGAGAAGTTCCCAATCGAGGCTGCAATTATCCTTGGTGCAATCGCTTCAGCAACAGCACCAGCTGCAACCTTAATGGTAGTAAAGCAATATAAGGCACACGGACCTGTTACAAAGACACTTTTACCAGTCGTAGCTCTTGATGACGCGGTTGGACTTGTACTATTTGCTATTTCCTTCGGTGTTGCAAAATCTATTGCAACCGTAGGTGAGGGTATCAATCCATGGCAGGTTATAATCTCCGTTGCAGTTGAGCCAATTTTAGAGGTTGTATTGTCCCTTGCACTTGGCGCACTTGTGGGCTTAGTATTTACATTTATTGAAAGATTTTTCCATTCTCGCTCAAAGCGTCTTGCTGTTTCAGTAGGCTTCGTGCTACTAACAGTTGCCATCTCAATGATTAAATTCCCAATTCACTTTACAGATGATGTTTCATTACACGTTGGCTTCTCATCACTTCTTGCTTGTATGATGCTTGGCACAATCTTCTGCAACATAAGCGAGATTTCCCACGAACTTATGGATCGTCTTGACAGATGGACAGCCCCCTTGTTTGTGTTGTTCTTCGTCATAAGCGGTGCGGACCTTGACCTCGGCGTCCTCAAAGACTACAACAACATCATCATCGGTGTGGTGTACATTTTGTTCCGTTGCTTGGGCAAGTACGTGGGCGCATTTGGCAGTGCAAAACTGACAAAATGTCAACCTCAAGTCACCAAATATCTTGGCATAACATTGTTCCCCCAAGCAGGTGTTGCCCTTGGCATGGCACTGAAATCAACCGCCCTTGGCGAGCAAGGGGCAATGGTGTCCAACATAGTGCTTTTCTCAGTGCTGATTATGGAACTTGTTGGCCCTTCACTCACAAAGATGTCCTTGATGAAAGCAGGGGAAATCGCCCCCGAAGAGAGAGTGTCCCACCGTGGCGCAATCTATCACAACATACATTTCCCCCATATTCATCTGCACACTCACCACTCCCACGAGACAGTGCCCGCAGTTGAAACAGTGGCAGAAAACACAGTTGTTCCCACTGAAAGCGTGTCCGTTGTGGCCGAGAGCACGTCAACAGCACCCACTGAAATTGCCGCTGAAAGCACCCCTCAACCCTCAAATGACAATCAATAACTTACCATAAACGAAAGAAAAGCAAGCCGAAAGGTTTGCTTTTTTTGTTTGTGAAGTTTTCGTAGAAACGAAAGTGAAGTTGCAAG
>JAZNTQ010000078.1:0-10143 GCA_045591865.1 Clostridia bacterium | reverse complement strand
TGGCAGAACGAGTACGACAAGAAAAAGAAAATCGCAGATTTTTACCTCACTTTCTTTATGAAAGAAGGGGAAGAATATGTGCGCTTTGATGAAGAACACAGCGAGCGCGCGTACGAAATAGAAGAAATAAAAGAAATTATCGAAAAATCAGGAATGAAGCTACTTAAGGTTTATCACGACCAGAGCTTCAAAAATCCCGTAAAAAACAGCGAAAGGGTATTTTTCGTTGTACAGGAACAGGGGAAAAACGTATGATAGTTGTTATCGGCGGCGGTGCGGCAGGTCTTATGGCGGCGATCAGCGCGGCAGAGCGTGGCGCATCGGTAACA
The DNA here is from genome assembly GCA_045591865.1 of Clostridia bacterium. Taxonomy (GTDB): domain Bacteria; phylum Bacillota; class Clostridia; order UMGS1883; family UMGS1883; genus UMGS1883. The sequence continues at coordinate 9,814 of JAZNTQ010000078.1, read as the reverse complement.
CTAATTGAAAAGAATAACGATTTGGGAAAGAAAATCCGCATTACGGGAAAAGGGCGTTGCAATGTCACTAATGCCTGTCCTACAGAAGAAATTTTTGAAAATATTCCCACAAATCACACCTTTCTCTATAGTGCTATATATAGCTTCACAAACTATGATGTTATGAGCTTTTTCGAGGGGTGCGGCGTACCGCTCAAGGTAGAACGCGGAGAGCGTGTTTTCCCCGAGAGCGACAAAGCTATTGATATAGTAAATGCACTCAAAAAAAGAGCAAGTGAGCTTAAGGTTAAGATAGTTTCTGATAAGGCAACAGAAATTCTTACCGAGAATGGGGAAGTAAAGGGTGTAAAATGTGAAAGGACCACTTTCTTCTGCGAAAGCGTTATTTTAGCGACAGGCGGAAAGAGCTATCCACTTACAGGGTCAAATGGTGAGGGATACAAAATGGCACAAAAGCTTGGGCACACAATAGCTCGGATAACTCCTGCGCTTGTGCCCGTTGAAACGGTAGAAGATACCGCTCCACTTATGGGACTTTCGCTTAAGAATATCAGTATCACAGTTTTTGCTAAAAATGGTAAAAAGAAATTTACTGATTTTGGAGAAATGCTTTTTACTCACTTTGGTATGACAGGCCCCGTGATACTTTCATCAAGCAGTCATATGGGAAAAAGCCCCGAGGGTATGAAAATAGAAATAGACTTAAAGCCTGCGCTTGACGAAGCAGCGCTTGATAAAAGACTTCTCCGCGATTTTGAAAAGTATCAGAACCGAAACTTTGAAAATTCGCTTTCGGACCTTCTCCCGAATAAGATGATTGACTATATAGTTATGCGGTCAGGGATAGACCGCTATAAGAAGGTTAACAGTATAACAAAAGATGAACGCAGAAATCTTTTGATGTCGCTTAAGCACCTTGATTTCACGGTGGATAAGTACCGCCCCGTAGAAGAAGCAATTGTGACAAGCGGCGGAATAAGTGTAAAAGAAATAAACGCATCTACGATGGAAAGCAAAAAGGTGAAAGGACTTTTCCTCGCAGGAGAAATCATAGATGTAGATGCATATACAGGTGGCTTTAACTTGCAGATAGCCTTTTCGACGGGGCATCTTGCAGGAGAAAAAGCGGCAGAAAGGGAGGAATCCTTATGACAAAAATAGCTATTGATGGTCCTGCAGGAGCAGGCAAGAGCACAATCTCAAAAAAGGTAGCATCTTCGCTCGGTTATGTCTATATAGATACGGGCGCTATGTATCGTACTGTAGGGCTTAAAGCAGTAAGATGCGGCATTGATACAACCGATGCAAAAGGAGTAGAGAGAATCCTAGATGACATTGATATTGATATCAGGCACGAGGGAGTTGAGCAACACATCTACCTTGACGGAGAAGATGTTTCATCACAGATAAGAACGCCTGAAATCTCAATGGCGGCAAGCAACGTTTCTGCAATTCCTTCTGTTCGTATAGCAATGGTGGATTTACAGCGAAAGCTCGCTGTAAATCACGATGTTGTGATGGATGGAAGAGATATAGGAAGCCATGTTCTCCCCGATGCAGAAATCAAAATCTTTCTTACTGCATCGCCAGAAGCACGCGCTAAAAGAAGATATAAAGAGCTTATAGAAAAAGGCGAAAGTGTATCTTTCGAGGAAGTATATAATGATATGGTGCAGCGCGACAAAAATGATTCCACGCGCGCAGTTTCTCCGCTTGTAATAGCCGAGGGGGCAACTGTGATTGATACTTCAGAGCTTAATTTACAAGAGTCAGTAGAGGCAGTTATTTCTCACGTAAGGAGCAGAATGTGATGAACTTTTATAAATTTGCATTAGGTGTAGTAAGAGGCGTGCTTAAGGTATTTATTCTCTTCCGAGAAAAGGGAAGAGAGAATATTCCAAGTGAGGGTGCGTTTTTGCTCTGTGCAAACCACCGAGCATATCGTGACGCAGTTTTCCTTGCGGCAGGCTGCAAAAGACAGCTTACCTTTATGGCAAAGGATTCTCTTTTCAAAAAGCCAATTTTGGGTTGGCTTATAAAATCTTTCGGTGCATTTCCGATTAAGCGCGGAAAGGGAGATGCCGCTGCAGTAATGGCAACTCTTAAAATACTTAAAAAAGGCGGAGCTACTCTTATTTTCCCCGAAGGAATGCGTATAAAAGATAAAAGTCGCATACAGGTGAATTCAGGCATAGTAAGACTTGCAATACAAAGTAATGTGCCCATCGTTCCTGCGTTTGTTACGGGTAATTCAGTTACATACGGAGAGCCGATATATTACGACGAGCATGAAGAAAAAGTACACGATACAGATGCTATGCAAATCCTTGCCGATTCTTTGATGGATACAATATATTCATTAGGAGATAAGAAATGAACAAAAAAACAGTTAAGGTAGCGAAAAAAGCGGGCTTCTGCTTTGGAGTAAGCCGCGCTGTAAAAATGACAGAAGATGGTGTTGGAAGCGGCAAAAAGATTGCCACTTTAGGCCCTATTATACATAATAAGAGTGTAGTTGAAGATTTTGCATCGCAGGGTGTACGCATAATAAATTCTCCCGATGAGGCAAATCCCGATGAGACAGTCATTGTTCGCAGTCACGGTATAAAAAAGAGCGAGGAAGAGCGTCTTAAGGAAAGAGACATAAGCTATATAGACGCCACCTGCCCCTTTGTAAAGAAAATTCACAATATCGTGAGTGATGCGTATTTGCGCGGAGCACACATTGTTATTATAGGCGATAAAACTCATCCCGAGGTTGTTGGTATAAATGGATGGTGCAATGATAGTGCAATCGTGATTGAAACGGAAAAAGAGGCGCAGAATTTAAGCTTTTCTGATGAAAAAGAAGTATGTATTGTAGCACAAACAACATTTGAACGGGAATTATGGAAAAAAATTACGAAAATTTCAAAAAAGACTTGCCAAAGTGCTATGGTTTTTGATACAATATGTAGTGCTACGAATGAAAGGCAGAAATACGCCGCAAACCTTGCAAAAGAAAGCGACGTATTTATTGTCGTAGGAGGTAAAAACAGCTCAAATACTAAGAAGCTGTTTGATATATCCGCATCGCTTTGCCCCAGTACCTTTTTGGTGGAGGAGGCAAGCGAGTTGCCCGATGATATTTTAACTTTGGGTAATTCATTCGGCATTACTGCCGGCGCATCGACGCCGGAGCACATCATTAAGGAGGTTTTAAAAACCATGGTAGAAGAAAAGAACACTAATATTCAAGGAAATGGAGAGCCTACATTTGCCGAGGCATTCGAGCAATCCCTCGTCACTTTAAATACAGGACAGGTAGTAACTGGTACAGTAATCAGCATTACTCCCACAGAGATTTACGTAGATCTTGGCTACAAGGCTGACGGTATCATCCCCGTGGACGAGCTTACAGACGATCCTTCAGCAAATCCTGCTGACGTTGTAAAAGTTGGCGACGAAGTTGAAGTTTTCGTAGTAAGAGTTAACGATGGCGAAGGATACGTAAAGCTTTCAAAGAAGAAGATTGATGCAATCAAGGGCTGGCACGAAATCGAAAAGGCTTACGAGTCTGGCGAAATCCTCACAGGTAAGATTGTTGAAAATGTTAACCGCGGTGTAATCGCAGTTGCTCACGGTTGCAGAATTTTTATTCCTGCATCAATGGCAAGCGAAAGATTTATGAAGGATCTTCAGCCCCTCGTTGGCACAGAAGCAAGCTTCAAGATTGTAAACATCCGTGACGACAGACGCGGTAAGAAAGCAATCGGTTCAATCAAGGTTGTAGCAGCTGCAGAGCGTGCTGAAAAGCAGGCTGCATTTATGGCAGATGTTGAAGAAGGTAAGGTTTATACAGGTACTGTTAAGACTCTTACAGACTTCGGTGCATTCGTTGACCTTGGCGGTGTTGACGGTCTTATCCCGATTTCACAGCTTAGCTGGCAGAGAATTAAGCATCCTTCAGAAGTTCTCAGCGTTGGTGACAGTGTAGAGGTTACAATCCTTAAGGTTGATAAGGAAAATGTTAAGATTTCTCTAGGCTACAAGAAGCTTGAAGACAATCCCTGGGAAATCGCAAAGAGAACATTTAATGAAGAAGACGTTGTAACTGTTAAGGTTGTTCGTCTCGTGCCTTTTGGTGCATTTGTTGAACTTATCCCCGGAATCGATGGCCTTATTCATATTTCACAGATTGCTAACAAGAGAATCGGTAAGCCCGAAGATGTTCTTACGGTTGGCGAAATGGTAGATGCAAAGATTACAGAAATCAAGTGGGACGAAAAGAAGATTGGTCTTTCAATCAGAGCACTTCTCACTCCCGAAGCTCCTGTAGAGGAAGCTGTTGAAGCTCCCACAGAAGAAGCTGCAGAAGAAGCTCCCACAGAAGAATAATTGATAAAAATAAAAACACTCGGCATCGCCGAGTGTTTTTTATAATGTCAAACTTTTGGCTAGCTTTTCTGTAGCCTCTTTGATATAGAAATGCTTTTCCTCCGAAAGGAGGGGGTCTATCTCGAGAAGCTTCTCCGCCGCAATACCGCTTGCTTTAAGAATGGAGAAATCATCAGCAAGGTCTGCAATCTTAAAGTGAATTTCACCGTGCTGTCTTGTGCCGAAGAAATCGCCAGGGCCTCGCAGTTTAAGGTCTGTTTCAGAAATTTTGAAGCCGTCATTACTCTTTGTCATAATGCTCATACGCTCTTTGGTTTCATCACTGAAGCTGCTGCAGAAAAGAACGCAGTAGCTTTTTTCTTTTCCTCTGCCTACCCGTCCACGAAGCTGATGAAGCTGACTAAGTCCAAATCTTTCCGCGTTTTCTATAACCATAAGCGTCGCTTCGGGAACATTCACACCGACTTCAATAACCGTTGTTGAAACAAGGATTTTTGTATTTCCACATATGAAATCATTCATAGCGGTTTCCTTATCCTTTGATTTCATTTTTCCGTGAACAAGCCCCATCGGGATATCAGGGAATATATTTTCAGAAAGCTCACCAAAATGCTCCTGCGCGCTTTTTAATGGCAGTTCCTCATTTTCCTCTACCGACGGACAAACGATGTAGGCACGGTTTCCTTTTTCTACTTCCTTGCGTATAAAGGTATATATCCTTTTGCGCATATCTTCGCCAACGCAGTAGGTATCAATCACCTGTCTACCCGGGGGAAGAGAGTCAATAACTGAAATATCCATATCTCCGTAAATAATAAGCGCGAGCGTTCTTGGAATGGGTGTTGCCGTCATAACAAGTGTATGAACGGAGTTCCCTTTTGCAGACAGCATCATTCTCTGCCTCACTCCAAAGCGGTGCTGCTCATCAGTAACCGCAAGTGCGAGTGAATTGAAAGTAACCTTGTCGGTAATAAGCGCGTGCGTGCCGAAAGCTATATCTATTTCACCGCTTTCAAGCTTTTCATAGATTTCGCGCTTGTTCTTTGCGGTGGTGCTTCCCGTAAGGAGTGCACACTTTATACCAAAACCTGATAAAAGGGGAGAAAGGTCGTTATAATGCTGGCGTGCAAGTACCTCTGTCGGTGCCATCATAGCCGCCTGATATCCATTTTTGACGCATATATAAAGTGCCGCCGCCGCCACAACGGTTTTACCGCTGCCGACATCACCCTGCACAAGTCTGTTCATAACTTTGCCTGATGATAGGTCGAGCGTAATTTCGTCTGTAACCTTTTTTTGTGCACCCGTAAGAGTGAATGGGAGAGAGGAGAGAAAAGGGGATATATCGATGCTTGAAAACGCTGTACCACTCTCTTTTTCGCCTGACTGCTTCATCTTGCGAAGTGACGTCTGCAGTATAAAAAATTCTTCAAAAACAAGCCTTTTTTTAGCTATCTCAAGGCTCTTTCCATCACTTGGGAAATGAATGTTTTTGATTGCAAATTCAATGGAGCAAAGTGAATGTTCCTTAAGTATTTCAGATGGAATAGCGTCGCGGAAATATTTTTCATATTCCCCGTAGGCATCTTTGATAGTTTTACGTAAAAACTTCTGGGTAATTCCGCTTGTAAGCGGATATATCGGCACAATACATTTTGTGCACTCTGATTGAGAAGATAGTTCAAATTCAGGCGAAAGAATTTCGCGCGTATTACCTCTTATGTTAGTTTTACCGAAAAAAGAATATTCGTAGCCTTTTTTAAGATAATTCTTGATGTACGGATTATTAAAGAATATACAAGTAGCAATTCCCGTATCGTCACGGACTTGCACCTTGTAGTAGGTAAGTCCTTTACGTACATAATGCTCGCTCACAGGAGTTACAACAATACCATTTACTGTGGAGAACTTGTCATGCTCCAAATCAAAAATTTTACTTACCTTTCTTCTATCCTCAAATCTTACAGGGAAATAGGTGAGCAAGTCCCAAACGGTAAAAACGCCAAGGCGAAGCAATTGCTTCGCCTTGGCGTCGCCTATTCCTTTAAGTAATTTTATGTCTGTTTCTTGTGGATTTAACATTAAATCACCCGTCATTTGAAGAACTGTTATTCAACGGATACAATGTAGTAATAAACGCTCTGTCCGCCGTTTGCTGTAAGGATATCTGCATCGGGGAATATTTCCTCGATTGCATCTGCGATTTCCTGTGCACTGTCCTCTGTTTCACCCTCACCGTAGTAGAGAGTGATGATTTCACTGTCCTCATCTGCAATCTGCTCTACTAGTCCTATAGTTGCAGTATAAATATCAATATCAGCAGAAAGAATATGTCCACCGGAAACGCCGATTATATCGCCCTCGTGGATAACCTTTCCGTCCATTTCAGTGTCTTTAACCGCGTGTGTAACATTACCGCTTACTACGTTTGCCATAGCGGCATTCATATTCTTGGTATTAGCATCAGCATCTGCCTCGGGGGAGAAATTCATCATCGCGCAGATACCCTGCGGAATTGTCTTTGATTCAATAACAATTACCTTGCATTCAGCAATTTCTGCCGCCTGCTGTGCTGCAAGAATAATGTTCTTATTATTGGGAAGAACGAATACAGTATCTGCATTAGCCTCACTTATTGCATTTAAGATATCCTCTGTGCTGGGGTTCATTGTCTGACCGCCATGGATAATATTTGTAACGCCAAGCTCGGTAAATGCAGTAATAAGTCCCTCACCATTAGCGACTGCAACCACACCGACTTCTTTGTGCTCGCTGGGTTTACTCTTGGGAGCGCTTTCGCTGCTACCTATAATGTCAGTATGCTGCTCGCGCATATTCTCAATTTTGATATTTACCATCTCGCCGATTTTAACCGCCTGTTCAAGAACGAAACCGGGATGATTTGTGTGGATGTGAACTTTTACTATATCGTCCTCATCAATAACAATCATACAGTCACCTTTAGGCTCAATGGCACTGCGCATTTTGTCGGCAGTAGTTTTTGCATTGTATTTGTTTATAATAAATTCTGTGCAGTAAGCAAATTTGATTTCTTCAGTACTGATGCTGCTCTGTGCAGGCTTATTTACTGCGGCAAAAGCACCCTGGTCGTTGAGTGTGATTTCCTCGCCGCGAATTACAGAGAGAAAGCCCTCAAATATAAAGAGAAGTCCCTGACCGCCCGCGTCAACAACGCCTGCCTGCTTGAGCTGGGGAAGCATCTCCTGCGTTGCCTTAAGAGCTTCCTGCATACCCTCGCAAACCTTTTCGAGAAGCTCAAAAGCGTCCTCACCCTCGTAGGCTTCGGCAGTTTCGGCCGCTGCGCGTATTACTGTAAGGATAGTACCTTCGGTAGGCTTCATAACTGCGTGATAAGCAGTATCACAGCCGCTGCGGAGAGCTACCTTCAAAGAATTTGCATCAATCCCCTCGGGGGAGTCAAGCTTTTTTGAAATTCCGCGGAAAATCTGCGACAAAATTACGCCAGAGTTACCGCGTGCGCCGCGAAGAGTTGCCTTTGCAACTGCATTTGCGATTTCAGTTACGTCAGAGGAATTAATTTCCTCAACTCCGCGTGCAGCATTTATGAAAGTGAGCGACATATTGGTGCCCGTATCTCCATCGGGAACGGGGAATACGTTAAGAGCATCAACAAGCTCACGGTTATTGCTAAGATTATTAGCACCCGAAACTATCATTTTAGATAAAAGCGGTGCATCTATATATTTAGTCATAATTATCCTCCATTAAGCCAAAGCTTATGCGTTTGTACCGCGGATGCTTTCAACAAAGATATTAACTGCCTTCACATCCATACCGATAAGCTCAGACAGACGGTACTTAACTCCGTGCATTATGCTTTCGCAGATTGCATTTATATTAACACCGTACTGAACAACTATATACATATCTACTGTGATTTCGTTATCTTCGATAGACACCTTTATGCCTTTTGCAAGATTGGAAGGTTTGAGCAAGCTTACAATTCCGTCCTTGGGGCTTCTTATAGCCATACCAACAACACCATAACAGCTTGTTGCGATGAGTCCGGCTGCATTTGCAATCACATTATTAGAGATAACTATATTGCCGTATTTGGTTTCTGATTTTGCTGCCATAGAAGTAACCTCCTTATAATTCTATTTTTTATTATACCTCAAAATCGGGTGCTATGTCAAATGTTTCTGCTTGGCAAGTTTTTATCTGCAGTAAAAAGAATAATTTGTCTGTGCTTTTCTATATTTCTAAAAAGTTCAAGCGCGTTTTTCTTTCTCTCGGAATCATACTGAAGAAATGGCTGGTCAAGGATAATGGGAGCGCTTTTTTCACCAAAAAGCATATCCGTGAGAGCAAGCCTTAAGGAGAGATAAAGCTGGTCAACAGTTCCGCCGGAGAAGAAACCGCTCTCTCTGGGGATTGTGCTTTCAATACTGATGGAAAAATCCTTGTCGCAGAAAATTTTGCTATACTTTCCACCCACTATTTTTTCAAAATAATAAGATGCTTTTTTATTAAGCTCGGGGGTAAAGTTCTTTTGCATATTTTCGTATGCAGAGGAAAGCGCCTTTGATATGAGAGAAATAGTCCTGAGCTTTTTTTCAAGACGAGCCTTTTCGTCTTGAAGCGACCTTGTATCAATAGAGCTTTTTTGAGTGCTTATTTTAAGAGCCTCTTCGCGCACTTTCATAGAAACAATCTTTTCCTCGGAAAGACGGAGCCTTTCTCTTAAAGAGAGAATCTTTTTTTCATTTTCTTCCTTTTTGGAAATAAGTATATCTTTTTCCTTAATCAGGCTTTCGGCATTATTATTTGCAGAAAACCTTGATTTAATGCCAACTGCTGCCAACGTGAGCAGGAAGAGTATAAAGATGATAAGAGCATAGGGTAAGTTGATAAAGAGCATTAATATAAATGCTAAAAACCCCCCCGAAAGAATAATGAAATCTGTAGGTTTCACAGAGTACTTATTAATTTCTTCAAGTCGCCCTGAAATATGCGCGACAGAGGAGGAGTAGTCAATTCCCCAAAGTTCATCGAGCTCTTTTTTTATAGATTCTTTCCTTTTTTCTTCCTCTGCAAGGAGTGAAAGCAGATTTGAAAGCTCGCTTTGAGCTTCTTTTTGCTCACTTTGAGCTTTCTGCGCCTGTGCAAGCTTTTTTGTTATCTCCGCATAAAGGCCGCCGCTTCCTCTTTGCGGCTGAATTTCGCGTCGTGTAGAGTCAAGTATTTTTTGGGCCTTTTCAAAGCTCACACTCTCATCTCCGCTTGATGCTATATTTGAAAGCTTTTGTGAAATTTCATCATTTGTACCATTAAGAGATACGCCAAGCTGTCTTACGCATAGAGTCTTCAGGAATGTATCGGCGCTTACGCCGACAATTTCTTCAGGAGAGAGGAAAAGCTCTTCTCCCGTATCAGTATCATGAATATGTAAAGA
>JAZNTQ010000077.1:0-24424 GCA_045591865.1 Clostridia bacterium | reverse complement strand
CTTGAATTCTTCACCATTTGGTCCTGTGTAGATTGTTGTGAGTGCAGAGGGCTCAAGCTCTCTTGCAAAGCCTACTACAATCGGAACTATAAGAAGTGCTGCAATCATAAGAAGTCCCTGGAAAAAGTCTGTCCAGCAAACTGCATTGAATCCGCCAAGGAAAGTATAAACTACAACGATTGCTGCAAAAATGAGCATCGCATTCGCTCTTGTAAGCTCGGGAACGAGTGTCGTAAACACATCAGCGCCTGCTACGAAAGCTGATGCAACATAAATCGTGAAGCAAACGAGGAATACCACTGCACAGATAATGCTCACTGCGTGGCTCTTTGATAAAAAGCGGTTTGAAAGGTACTGCGGAAGCGTGATGGAGTCACCCGCCGCACGGGAAAATTTACGAAGCCTTTTTGCAACTAAAATCCAGTTTGCTGCAGTACCGATTGCAAGGCCGATACCAATCCATGCCTGACCGAAGCCGAATGCAAGGATGCTTCCAGGGAGCCCCATAAGAAGCCATGCACTCATATCAGATGCCTGAGCACTCATAGCAGTAACCCAAGGACCCATCTGACGTCCGCCGAGGAAGTAGTCCTTTTCGGTAACTACCTTTGACCTAAAGAAAAAGTAAATACCGATTGTAATCATAGCTATAAAGTACAACGAAAAAGCTAAAATATCCATAATTTAGTCTCCTTTATGTATTTTTAATAAACTGCCAACATTTTACCATAAAATTGCAAATTTTTCAAGAAATTTATTTCCTTTCGCTTTTATACTCCATAAAATCCTTATAAAGATAGAGAGAGCCGCAGATAATTGTTACATCATTTTCCAAGGTTGCTTTATTATATGCCTCTCCTATGCTTTCACACGAAACTGTCTCAAAGCCAAACGAACTAAATTTTTCAGCAAGCTTTTCTGCGGTTTGCGCGCGCGGATTATCCTTTACCATAACTGTAAATATTTTTGATTTTTGGCAAAATCCGTTTTCCTTAAAAAGATTGAGGGAGGAATCTATATCCTTATCTGCCATAGCTGCGTAGATGATGGAAAAGCGCTCCCCTTCAAAATAGCGGTCAAGCGCATTTATAAGCGCGGTTGTACCATTTTCGTTGTGTGCGCCGTCAAAGATTACAAGCGGATTTTCTGATATTTTTTCAAAGCGACCTATGTTGCGCGCTTTTATAAGTCCTTCTCTTATATGTATTTCCTCTATTCCCATTTTTTGCGCCGCAGTAACGGCGAGGGCTGCATTTTCCGTCTGGTGAAGTCCTGGGAGGTTTATTTTAAGATCATGCAAGCTATCAAGGTCAAAGACCTCACTCATTCCCTCGCGCGAATGATTTTTTGTCGGGGATACTACATCAAAGCCTGCTTTTTTATCCTCTGCAATAGCAAAAAGCACATCAAGTGCCTCACGGGGCTGATTGGGAGTCGTTATAACACAGCTTCCCACTTTAATTATTCCGCCTTTCTCTGCGGCTATCTTCCCGATTGTGTCACCAAGATATTCCTTGTGGTCAATATCAATTTTTGTGATAATGCTCAAAAGCGGTATATCAATGATGTTTGTGGCATCGAGCCTGCCGCCAAGTCCCGTTTCCAGAACGACTATATCGCAATTTTCCCTTGCAAAGTATATAAATGCTGCGGCTGTCCATATCTCAAACTGTGTCGGCATAGCTCCAAGCTCTTTTTCAATCTCAAGTGCATACTTTTCGACTTCACATAAAAGTGCGTCCATTTCCTGCGGGGCGATATTTTCTCCGTCGATACTTATTCTTTCGCAGACATCAATCATATTGGGTGAAATAAACTTACCCGTTTTAAGTCCGCTTTCAGTCAGGATGCATTGCAAAAACGCACAGGTTGAGCCTTTTCCGTTAGTCCCTGCAATGTGTATGAATTTAAGTTTCTTTTGAGGGTCTCCGCACTTTTTACAAAGAGCGCCTACTGATTCAAGTCCGAGGCGGCTTTTTGCCTGAAAGCTATTGGCATACTGTTTGAAGCTTCCCATCAGAAATTCTCCTTTGTTATAAATTTCCTGAGTCTGAAAATGAGTTTGCGTCCTACTGTGCACACTGCCATATGCAATATGAAAGTAACAATTGCCGCGGGCATACGGATGACTACTGCCGCAGAAAATGAGGAAAAGTAGCCGATACCCGTAAGAATCCACGACATAAGAGTGATGCTTATTACAAACTGTAAAAGGGCACATATTGCACTGCGAAGATAGAAAAAGGAATTTTCCTTTGCATTATAGAAGCACGCTCCCCAGATAAGTCCGTAAAGAAACTCTACCGCAGTTATCTGCGGCATAATCGGACCTACGGGAACAAGAACTGCATTTAATATATCGCCTATTGCAGAAACTAATCCTGCGGAAACGGGTCCGAAGATTGCGCCCGTCATAAAAACGGATATGAATTTAAGAGGTATTTTTATCTGATTGCCTATTCTGAAGGTTGCAAAGATGGCAAGAATTGCCGTGATTGATGCAAACACACCTAAAAGGCAAATTTTTCGGGTAGTAAATTTTTGTTTCAAAAAATCAAAACCTTTCTGCAGCATGCTGCAGAAAGGTTCAATGAATCTTAGAGCAGCAACGGAATGCGAAACTGCTATCGCAAGACAAAAGTCTTTTCGTTGAGAGGGCAACTTCCCGTCCCTCTCCCACTTGACGCAACAGTTTCTACTTTGCTGATTACTTGTATTCCTTTAAGTTCCAAATCTTATCGTTGTATTCGCTGATTGTTCTGTCACTTGAGAAAAATCCACTCATAGCAACATTTGTGATTGCCTTCTTAAGCCACAAATCTTCGTCACGGTATTCTTTGTCAGCAATACGGTGAATTTCGCAATATGCCTCAAAGTCACGGATAACCATATAAACATCGGCTCTGCCGTGGTCTCCGAAGAGAAGTGTCTGGTAAAGGTCCTGATACTTACTTGTATCTTCAGGGCAGATTGTACCATCTATGAGCATATCAAGAACTCGCCTTACCTCGGCATTTGTGGTATAAATATTCTGACTTGAATTTTCGTTGAACTGAAGCTCGCGGTTAACCTCGGGGGTTTTCATACCGAAGATGAAGATATTGTCGTCGCCTACACATTCGCGCATTTCAACATTGGCACCGTCAAGCGTACCGATGGTAAGAGCACCGTTTGCCATAAATTTCATATTACCTGTACCGCTTGCTTCCTTACCTGCAGTTGAAATCTGCTCGCTGATTTCTGCGGCGGGAATAATCTTCTGCGCAAGACTTACTCCGTAGTTTTCAATAAACACAACCTTGAGCTTTGAGTTAACCTCGGGGTCGTTATTTATCATTTTCGCAACATCATTTATAAGCTTGATGATAAGCTTTGCACGGGCGTATCCGGGTGATGCCTTTGCACCGAAAATAAATGTGTGCGGATACATATCAAAATTCTTATCATTTTTAAGCTTGTCGTAGAGATAAAGAATATGAAGCACATTGAGAAGCTGACGCTTATACTCGTGAAGTCTCTTTACCTGAACGTCAAAAATACTATTGGGGTCAACATCAATGCCGTTGTGCTCCTTGATATATTCTGCAAGCTCCTGCTTTTTCTTAAGCTTAACTGCTTTGAATTCCTGACGAAACTCGCTGTCGTCGGCAAAAGGAAGAAGCTTTTCAAGCTGTGATACATCCTTTACCCAACCTTTACCGATTTTAGATGTGATAAGTGCACTAAGCTCGGGATTTGCAAGACGAAGCCATCTGCGGTATGTGATACCATTTGTGATTGAAACAAACTTATCGGGTGTGAGGTTGTTGTAATCACGGAATACATCGTTTCTCAAAATGTCGGTATGAAGTCCTGACACGCCGTTAACCTTGTGGCAGGTTGCAAGACACATATTCGCCATATTGATATAGTTGTGGGCAATAATTGACATATAGTTGATTTTGCCCCAGTCGTCACCATAAAGAGAATGAAGCTCACCTACAAGACGGCGGTTCATTTCATCAACTATCATATAAATTCTGGGAAGAAGACGCTCAAACATATCCATAGGCCATTTTTCAAGTGCTTCTGCAAGAATGGTGTGGTTAGTGTATGCAAAAACCTTGCACACGATATCCCATGCCTGATCCCATCCCATACCCTCTTCATCCATAAGGATACGCATAAGCTCGGGAATTGCGATTGCAGGATGAGTATCATTTATATGCACTGCAACGTATTCGGGAAGCTTTTCAAGGTCAAGCCCCTTGTGGTGACGCTTGAATCTTGAAATAATCCACTGCATTGTACAGGATACGAAGAAGTACTGCTGACGAAGGCGGAGTGCCTTACCTTCCTGATGATTATCTTCAGGATAAAGAACTTTACTTAAAACTTCGGCAAGAGCCTTCTCCTCTACTGCCTGAAGATAGTCACCGCCTGAAAAGCTTGGCATATCAAGGTCACGCTCTGCACGGGCAGACCAGAGGCGGAGAGTGTTTACAATTTTAGCGTCGTAGCCGACAATCGGGACATCATAGGGAATACCTACAACATTTGTTGTATCGGTATAGTTTACACGAAGTCCGTTTTCGGTCATTTCGGTATTAACCTTACCACCGAAACGAACTGTAACCTTTTCTTCAGGACGGGGAATTTCCCATACGTTTCCGTCGCTGAGCCAGTTATCAGGTGTTTCAACCTGTTCACCATCTACAATGAGCTGCTTAAAAAGACCATACTCATAACGGATTGAGCAACCAAAAGAGGGAAGCTCAAGTGTTGCAAGAGAATCGAGGAAGCAAGCGGCGAGTCTTCCGAGGCCGCCGTTACCAAGACCCGCGTCGTTTTCCTGTGATGATATTTCCTCAAGGCTGCACCCCATAGACTGGAGTACCTTATCATAATCATTTGTGAGACCGATGTTTAAGAGATTGTTTCCAAGAGAGCGTCCCATAAGGAATTCAAAAGAAAGGTAGAAGAGCTCCTTTCTCTGCGCGGTTCTCTGCTGACGGCGGTATGCCGTCCATTTCTCCATAATTCTGTCGCGGACAGTAAGTGCCGCTGCCTTATAGATATGAGCCTTTGTAGCATCTTCAAGCGTTCTTCCGTAGTGACGGTTAAGCTTGCCGATGATTTCGTCCTTTATTTGCTGCTGATTAGCAGTAAGCTTTTTTGTAGCCAATATACACAACTCCTTTAAGCCTTCGGCTTTAGATTTATAAACAAAGTGGATATGAGGTTATTTTAATCTCATATCCACTATTATACTACAATCTATTATATACGTCAATGTATTCTTTTGCTGAATTTCTCCAAGAAAAATCCTGTTTCATTGCTCTTTTTACCATAGATTGCCACGATTTTTTGTTATCGTAGTAAGTTCTCTTTGCATAATTTATAATTCCGAGCATCTCGTGAGCATTATAATTTGCGAAGCTGAAGCCTGTTCCTGTATTCTCATATTCGTTGAAAGGCTCTACACTGTCACGAAGACCGCCCGTTTCACGAACGATGGGAAGTGTACCATAACGCATTGAAATCATCTGACTCAGTCCGCACGGTTCAAAGAGAGAGGGCATCAGAAATGCGTCGGCACTTGCATAAATCTTATGGCTTTCGGCATTGCCGAACATAATGAGTGATGCAAGCTGACCCTTATACTTCCACTCAAAGTGGCGAAGCATATTTTCATACTGGCTCTCGCCTGTGCCCAGGACTATCATCTGCACATCGCCCTGTTCAAATATATTGTCCATCACGCACTCTATAAGGTCAAGTCCTTTTTGCCCTGTAAGTCTTGTTACCATACCGATAAGGAATTTGTCGGGGTTTTCTTCAAGACCGAACTCTTTCTGAAGGGCAAGCTTATTTGCCTTTTTCTTTGAAACCACGTTTCTTGCATCGTAATTATGCTCAATCATCGGGTCTGTTGCCGCATTCCAAGAGTCGTAATTAATACCATTTATGATACCCGTGAGGCTATTGCTTCTTGCAGACAAAAGACCGTTTAAGTTCTCTCCAAAGAAGTCGCTCATAATTTCTCTTGAATAGGTCTTGCTCACTGTGGTGATAAAGTCGGCATATACAAGACCTCCCTTTAAGAAGCTTGCATCCTTGTAAAATTCGAGCTTGTCGGCTGTAAAATAACTGTCGGGAAGCTCACACACATCGGCGATAGTCTTTTTATCATACACGCCCTGGAATTTAAGGTTGTGTATCGTCATAACAGTTTTAATTCTGTTATAGCGGTCGTCATAGCCATAGTGTGCTCTCAAAAGGACGGGAATCATACCTGTCTGCCAGTCATTGCAATGAATAACGTCGGGCCAGAAATCAACTACCTGCAAAAGTGCAAGCACCGCCTTGTCAAAGAATGCGAAGCGCTCAATGTCCTGCGCCATATCGCCATAGATGGTATTTGAACCGAAGTAAAATTCGTTGTCCACGAAGTAGTAAACCACGTCATCTATCTTAAGCTCAAACACTCCGCAGTACTGACTGCGCCAGCCCATTTTGATATATATGTTACTGATGTAGTGCATCTCGTCCTTGTACTTCTGCGCGATAGCGCCATACTTGGGAAGGATTACGCGAGTCTCACAGCCTTGAACACAAAGCTCCTGCGGAAGTGCTCCTACAACGTCGGCAAGCCCTCCTGTTTTCACAAAAGGCACGCACTCACTTGTGGCAAATAAAACCTTCATAAATTCTGTCCTTTCTGATTAGTCCTTTATAATAGTGTTCTCTTCGGGAGTATTACGGGGTAGCTGGGCTGTCCTATAAGACGCTTTGCCTCGCGAAGCGTACATTCCTTGTCAATTATAACATTCTCAATTTCGCAACCCTCTTCAACAACTGTATTCTGCATAACGATACAGTTTTTAACTGTAGCTCCCTTGGCTATATAAACACCACGGAAGATAATACTGTTTTCAACATTACCCTCAATAACACAACCGTCTGCAATAAGAGACTCTGAAACAGAGGAGCTATCGCCGTACTGCGTGGGCACCTGGTCCTTTACCTTGGTATAGATACGGTTTTCTGCACCGAAAAGCTCATCTCTTACTTCTTTTGTAAGGAGCTTCATATTGTTTTCATGGTAGCTTGCTATTGAATCAATGATGCCTACAAAGCCCTTGTACTCATATCCGTAAACTTTGAGTTCGCGGATTGCACTGATTAATATATCGCGGACAAAGTCGTGGCTTCCGCGTGAATATGCATCTTCTATAAGTTCTATGAGCTTAAGTCTGCCGATGATAAACATTCCCATGCCCTCAAGAGTGGTTTTGGGGCAACGGGGATTTATTTCGATGCCTGTAACTCTTCCGTTTTCGTCCATTTCATAGACTGCACCGCGGCTGAGCTGCTCATCCTTTTCCTTTTTATCGTGGTAAATTACTGTTATATCAGCATTGTTCTCTATATGCTTTTCAAGTGCTTCGTCAAAAGTCATATTACAAACAGTTCTGCCACCTGCAAGGAGAACATATTCCTGACGGCTGCGGCGAAGGAACGTAAGAACTCCGTAAAGCTGATCAATACTGCCTTCGCTGACATTACTGCTTCCTCCGCGAACATAAGGCGGAAGCATAAAGAGACCATAGATTTTTCTGTTGAGGTCCCATGGAGCACCGCTTCCAACATGGTCCATAAGAGAAGAATAGTTAATGTTTGTAGCAATACCTACATTTATCATCCCCGAGTTTACCATATTTGAAAGAATAAAGTCGATAAGTCTGTAGCGTCCGCCAAAGGGAAGCGCAGGAACAGAGCGGAATTCTGTGAGCTCATTGAGTCTTAAATCACTGTTATCCGCCATTACGATACCCATCATATCTCTCATATTAGTTCTCCTCCTTTCCGTCATTGACAGTCACCATAGAGTCAACACCGATTTTTTCACCCGCTGGAATTTCTATTCCTCCGCCGATAAGCGAAATTCCGCCTGTACAGTACTGGCTCTTATATTTACTGCTGTCAGTATTCTCATCACCTATAACTGCGCCTTCGCCTATTACTGCTTCTTCACCGATTACTGCCTTTTTAATCACTGCATTTTTCTTTACGACTGTGCCCGGGAACACGATAGAATCCTCGATAACTGCACCCTCCTCAACAGTAACGCCCTCAAAGAGAATACTGTGCTTTACTGTTCCGTAAACACTGCAACCTTCTGTCACACAGCTATTTTTAATAACCGCTCTGCCTGCAACATAGTGAGGAGGCTTAACGGGATTTCTGGAATAAATCTTCCAGTTGTTATCGTTGAGCTCAAATGCAGGCGGGTCGGCAAGAATATCCATATTTGCTTCCCAGAGGCTCTGCACAGTACCAACGTCTTTCCAGTAGCCATCGAATGCGTAGGCACACATATTCTCCCCTTTTTCAAGCATTGTGGGGATAATATTTTTACCAAAGTCGTTGGAGCTTTCGGGGTTTTTCTCGTCATTCTGAAGATATTTTTTGAGAACTTCCCAAGTGAATACATACACGCCCATTGAAGCAAGATTGCTCTTTGGCTCCTTGGGTTTTTCTGCAAATTCTACGATTTTTCCGTCCTCGTTTGCAGTCATAATACCAAAGCGACTTGCTTCCTCCCAGGGAACTTCAATAACTGCAATCGTTGCATCTGCATTCTTTTCCTTATGGTATTTAACCATCTTGGAGTAGTCCATCTTATAGATATGGTCGCCTGAAAGAATAACTACATATTTGGGATTGAATTTGTCAACAAATTCAATATTCTGGTAAATTGCATTTGCAGTACCTTTATACCATTCTCCCTTTTCCGCACTCTGATAAGGAGGCAGAACGTACACACCGCCTGAATTTCTGTTAAGATCCCAGGGGTGTCCGCTACCGATATAGGTATTAAGTTCAAGCGGCTGATACTGTGTAAGTACACCTACGGTATAAATACCTGAATGAATACAGTTGCTTAAGGTAAAGTCAATAATTCTGTACTTGCCTCCAAAAGGAACTGCAGGCTTTGCTACCGTTTTAGTGAGTGCGCCAAGTCGGCTTCCCTGTCCGCCGGCAAGGATCATTGCTAAACACTCGGCTGATTTCATTTATAATACTTCCTCTCTTTAATATGCAAATGCATATTTATTTTTTTGTTGTTCTCTTAAGATAAACTGCGCTCATTGGTGGAATATCGAGCGTGATTGAGTAGGGCATAGAGTTTTGTCCCTTCTTTTTGGCTGATACTGGTTTGATTTTTCGCCCGCTTCCGCCAAACTCTTCACTGTCACTTGAAAGCACGCTTGCATATATTCCTGCGCGCGGTACTCCTACGACATAGTCCTTGTACAAAACGGGAGTGAAATTACAGATAACTACAACTTCATCGGTTTTCTTTTTTCCGCGCCTTACAAAAGAAATTACGCTACGGTCACGGTCATCAGGGTTAATCCATTCAAATCCGTCCCAGCTATCCTCGACTTCCCAGAAGGGCCTCGTTTTTTTGTAGAAGGAATTAAGCTCCTTCATAAATTCGTGGAATTTTTTATGCTTTTCAAGGTCAAGCAAATTCCATTCAAGTGATTCATAATAGCGCCATTCGATAAACTGCGCTATCTCGCCGCCCATAAAGAGAAGCTTTTTCCCCGGATGCGCCATCATATACATATAAAAAGCACGAAGTGAGTCAAACTTTTGTCCGTAAAGTCCTGACATCTTCTCTATAAGCGAACATTTTCCGTGCACTACCTCATCATGCGAAAGCGCGAGGATATAGTTTTCGGAAAAAGCATACATCATAGAAAATGTAAGCATATTATGATTGTCACGCCTGAAATACGGGTCCATACTCATATAGCGGAGCATATCATTCATCCAGCCCATATTCCATTTATAGTTAAATCCAAGACCGCTTTGGTCGACAGGCTTGGTCACATTTGGCCACGCGGTAGATTCCTCCGCAATCATCAAAACATTGGGATGCCTTGAAAATGCCGCCATATTAAGCTTCTGTAAAAACTCAATGGCTTCCAGATTTTCATTTCCGCCATATTTGTTGGGCATATATTCCTGGCGCCCATAGTCAAGATAGAGCATACTTGAAACTGCGTCTACCCTTAATCCGTCAATATGGAAAACGTCAAGCCAGTAAAGTGCACTGGAGATTAGAAATGATACAACCTCTTCCCTTCCGTAGTCGAAAACAAGCGTTCCCCATTCCTTATGCTCTCCCTTTAGGGGATTGGGGTATTCGTATATCGGTGTGCCGTCGAAACGGGCAAGTCCGTGAGCATCGCGCGGAAAATGCGCAGGCACCCAGTCCATTATAACACTTATGCCATTTTCGTGACACTTATTCACAAAGTACATAAAGTCTTTTGGAGTACCATAGCGACTCGTTGAAGCAAAATATCCCGTCACCTGATAACCCCAGCTTCCGTCAAACGGGAACTCTGTAACAGGCATAAGCTCAACGTGTGTATAATTCATTTCCAGAAGATACGGGCAAAGTTCATCGGCAATCTCGCGATAATTCATTACCGAGCCATCCTCGTGCGTGCGCCAGCTTCCAAGATGCATTTCATAGATGAGCATCGGCTTTGAATAAGGAGCTTCTTCCCCTCTTCTCTTAAGCCATTTTTCATCCGTCCATGAAAATCCGCTCGTGTCATAGGTTACGGATGCTGTTTCGGGAGCAAGCTGGGCATATCGTGCATAGGGGTCTGCTTTGTAGATGGATGAGCCGTCCTTACACTTTATGAAATATTTATAGCACTGACCGTCATCGACACCTTTTATAAATGAGTGCCATACGCCACTGCTTCCCTGGGGATTCATCGGGTGAGCATCTACATCCCATCCGTTGAAATCACCTACTACGCTGACTGAAAGTGCATTGGGCGCCCACACACAAAAGCTGTATCCGCTTTCTCCGTAAATTTCGGACTTTATTGCGCCCATTAATTTATATGCGGAAAAATTCGTCCCACTATTAAACGCCTTAAGCTCGGAGGCTGGTATAAAAGGGTTTTCTTCCGCTTTCTTTATTTTTTTTGCTGTCATATATACGCCTCCGTTTCATATAAGTATATTTATTATATAATAATATCAAACTTTGAGATTTAAGTCAAACGGTTTTAGGAAAAAACAACCAAAAAACAGGATAATTTTCAACATATTTTTAGTTAATTTTACACAAATTTTGTTCTTTTTATGAAAAAAAGCTTTTATCTGCCTGAAAACAGATAAAAGCTTTTTGGAATTATTTTGACGAAATTCTCTCTCGCAAGTGATTTGAAAGAAGTGCCAAAGACGAAGCCATATTCTCATTTTGCACAAGAATTTCCTCGGGCGCCTTTATATGCGTGGGAGCAAAATTCCAGATTCCGAGAATACCGCTTTCCACCAGCATATCACACACCTGCTGAGCAGAATCCTCCGGAACAGTTATGACACCTATTTTCACATTCAGTTTTCTGCACATTTCGGGAAGCTTTGAAATATGAAATACTTTCTTGTTATCAATCAGTTCAGGGCGGGTATCAAACGCGGCAACTATGTTTATTCCGTAGTTATCAAAACCGCGGTAGCTCATAAGAGCCATACCGAGATTTCCTGCGCCGACAAGAATTGCCTCGTTTCCGCTGCCATATCCGAGAAAGTCGGAAATACCTTCTATAAGATCGTGCACTATAAATCCCTTTTTCGGTATTCCTGAACTCTTGCAAACTGCCGCAAGGTCTTTTCTTACCTGAACGTCATTCATATCAAGAGCCTCGGCAACAGCCGCAGAGGAAATGTATTCTATTTCACTGTCGTCAAGCGTTTTGAGATATGCCATATAAACAGGTAGTCTTTTAAGAGCCTGACGTGAAAGATTATTTCTTTTGTTCATAACTGTACCCTTATCGGATTACGCCTTATTCACACTGCCGAAAAGCTCCATTTTTTCCTTAACTGTTTCCTTGATTGCTTCAAAACCGGGTGCAAGAACTTTTCTGGGGTCAAATCCCTTACCTACGAGGTCTTTACCTTCTTCAAAATACTTTCTTGTAGCTGCAGTAAATGAAAGCTGACACTCTGTGTTAACATTGATTTTTGCAACACCGAGAGAAATTGCCTTTTTAATCATTTCTGCAGGAATACCTGTACCTCCGTGAAGAACAAGGGGAATACCATTTGTTGAATTCTTGATTTCTTCAAGAGTATCAAAAGCGAGGCCCTTCCAGTTTTCAGGGTACTTACCATGAATATTGCCGATACCTGCAGCAAGCATTGTAACGCCAAGCTCTGCTATTTTTTTACATTCCATAGGATCTGCAATATCGCCGCTGCCAACAACACCGTCTTCCTCGCCACCGATTGCACCAACCTCTGCTTCAAGGCTAAGGCCTTTTTCTGCACAGATATTTACAAGCGAAGTTGTTTTTTCTACATTTTCATCAATGGGGTAATGGCTACCGTCAAACATTACTGACGAGAAGCCTGCTTCTATACACTTCATAGCACCCTCGTAGCTACCATGATCAAGATGAAGCGCAACGGGAACTGTGATATTAAGTCCCTCGAGCATACCTTCTACCATACCTACAACGGTCTTGTAGCCGCCCATATACTTTCCTGCGCCTTCGCTTACGCCCAGAATAACGGGGGATTTAAGCTCCTCTGCTGTGAGGAGAATTGCTTTTGTCCATTCGAGATTGTTGATGTTGAACTGTCCTACTGCATACTTTCCGTCGCGAGCCTTCTGGAGCATTTCTTTTGCTGATACTAACATAATAACACCCAAGCCTTTCTTCCCGCATTTATTCATAGTCGTGCTTACCGCGGGTTTGTAAGCTATATACAATTATTAAACTAAAACACATTATTTATTATCGCATAAAAATATAAATAAATCAATATATATTATATGAAAAGAGGTGATTTTTTGAAAAAAACTGCAGCAGTCACAATCAATTTAAGAAAGTTTCGTCCAATCTTTTTTTCGGCGGTCTTTTTATCCGTGATTACGCTAAGTATAGTTTTATCAAAATCTCTTCCTGCTATTACGCTTGACGAAAATGCTTTTAGATTTTTTCTTTCTTCAAATGTTGCACTGGAAAGCGAGAAAATACTTCTTTCGGGAGTGTTTTCTTTGAATGAAAAAGTGACTTCTTCAGAAGAAATAAAAGAGACCATTCCAAAGGATTCTGAAGAAACTTTTCCAGCAATAGAAACGCTCAATGCACCTTCAAAGGTCACCTTGAATTCAAGCGTGGAAATTTCGGACACGACGGCATCGGGAATAAAAGCCGACGGGTTTCTTTCTCCCTTGCCAGCGTTTTTAGGAGAGGATTTTTCAGTACTTATAGTGCATACGCACACTACGGAAAGCTACACTCCATCGGATAAATTCAGCTACATTCCGTCAGACACTGACCGCACTACAGACAAAAATTTTAATATGGTGCGCGTCGGCGAGGAAATCAAAAATGTGCTCCAGGCAAAAGGCGTGAAGGTATATCACGATACTTCGCTCAACGACCACCCCAGTTACAGCGGAAGCTATAACCGAAGTGCCACCGATATTGAAAGTTATATCAAAAAGGACCCGTCGATTAAAATTGTGCTTGACGTACACCGCGACGCAATAGAGGGTAAAGGCGGAGAAAAAGTGAAGCACACTGCCAAAATTGACGGCAGCGATGCCGCTAAAATAATGTTTGTGGTAGGCAGTAATCAAAGCGGACTCGTTCACGACAACTGGGAAGAAAATATGCGCTTTGCAGTTCAGCTTCAAAAGCACACTATGTCGCTTTATCCTAATCTGTGCCGCCCTATAAATTTCAGAAGCCAGCGCTTTAATCAGCAGCTTGCACCCGGCGGAATTATTGTGGAAGTGGGCACAAACGGAAATACTCTTGATGAAGCTATTTTAGGCGCAAGATATTTTGCAATATCTCTTTGTGACTTTATAGAAAGCAATAAAAAACAAAAGGAATCCGATTGAATTCCTTTTATCCATGAATTATGCATTCTGCATTTAATTGTGGTCTGCACTGAAATCGTTCGCCTTTTAGTGCGTGTGGTGACAGTGGGCACAATCCCCACTGCATTCTATTTTCTTCTCGATGCCGCTCTTATCGTAGTAATCCTGAATAGCAGCTCTTATGGCCTCCTCGGCAAGCACGCTGCAATGAAGCTTTGCTGCAGGAAGTCCGTCGAGAGCTTCTACTACTGCCTTATTTGTAAGCTGAAGTGCCTCGTCGATAGTTTTACCCTTTACAAGCTCGGTTGCCATAGAGCTTGTTGCAACTGCCGCTCCGCAACCGAAAGTCTTGAACTTGATATCAACGATTGTATCGTTTTCTATCTTCATATAGATTTTCATAATATCGCCGCACTTGGCATTACCTACTGTACCTACCGCATTGGCGTCTTCTATTTCCCCTACGTTTCTGGGGTTTGAGAAATGGTCCATAACCTTTTCGCTGTACATTTATATCATTCCTTTCCTTCTACACCTTCATAAAGCGGAGACATATCCCGAAGTCTCTGAACAATCGGGGGAAGCGCCTTTAAGAAGGAGTCAATCTCCTCTTGTGTGGTAAACTCTGATAATGATGCACGAAGTGAACCGTGCGCAATTTCGTGCGGAAGACCTATTCCTAAAAGCACGTGCGACGGGTCAAGCGAGCCTGATGTACAAGCACTGCCGCTTGAAACAACGTATCCAAGCATATCAAGGCTTAAAAGAAGGCTCTCTCCCTCAATATATCTGAAGCAGAAGCTTGTGTTATTGGGAAGTCTTTTTTCTCTATGGCCATTAAGACGGGTATATGGAATTTCGCGGAGGACTGTATCGATGATATAGTCGCGCATCTGGGTAAGCTTCTTTGTCTTTTCTTCCATATTTTCACAGGCTTCGGAAAGCGCCTGTGCCATACCGATGATACCTGCTACATTTTCAGTAGTTGCGCGTCTTCCAGATTCCTGCGCACCGCCGTGTATAAGATTTTCTATTTTAACGCCTTTTTTAATGTAGAGTGCGCCTACGCCCTTGGGACCGTGAAACTTGTGCGCCGACATAGAAAGAAGGTCGATATTCATTTCTACGACATCAATCTCTACTGCGCCTGCAGCCTGAACAGCGTCTGTATGGAAATACACGCCTTTTTCTCTGCAGATTGCACCGATTTCTTTAATAGGGTTTATTGTACCGATTTCATTATTTGCAAACATTACCGAAACTAATATAGTCTTATCGGTGATTGCTTTTTCTATATCTTCGGGATTTACCATGCCGAATTCATTAACTGGCACATACGTTACGCTAAACCCCTGCTTTTCAAGAAACTCACAGGTATGAAGCACTGCGTGATGCTCTATTGTTGTAGTGATGATATGATTACCCTTATCTTTATTTTTAAGAGCCACGCCCTTTATAGCCCAGTTGTCTGCTTCGCTGCCGCCACTTGTGAAATAAAGCTCGCGACTTTCTGCACCGATTAAAGATGCAATCTTTTCACGCGCTTCATTCATAGCTCTGCGCGCCGCCTGGCCTGCACTTGTATATGTGGAGGACGCGTTGCCGAAAGTCTCGGAAAAATACGGGAGCATCGCGTTTATAACACTATCTTTCATTTTTGTTGTAGCTGCATTGTCAAGATATATCATAAAAGTTCCCTTTCATATCGTTGTGGGACGGTTTTTCATTCGCTTTTTAGTCCAAATTACAGTATAGTATTTTTTGGTGCAAAAAGCAAGTGAATTTAAAAAAATAATCATTTATTTTTGCCGAAATAATTTGTGCAGTGCACAACCTTTCCTATAAGCACAAACCGGTCTTTAGTAAGGTCTAATCTTATATCGGGATAAAGTCCTGTGCTGTTTGCCGCTTTAAGCACGACTGTGTCTGATTCTTTGTAGTATTTTCGTATGACAGCGTCGTGGTCGTTATACACCGCTGCCACAATATCGCCATTGCCGATAACTGCGTCCTTGCGGATAATTACGCTCGCACCCTCCTTTATGGCTTCCTCGCACATAGAATTATCGGGCATCTTGATTCCCATATATTCAAAGCCGTGGAGGTCTCCCCTGTCGATAAAGGCAGTTTCTACGATTTTATCAATCTCTACAAATGGCTTTTTACTGCTTACCGAGCTTACCACGTGAACAAGCTTTGCCCTTTCGCCAACATCGATGGAAAGATTATTGAGAAGGCTATAGCTATCGGTATTAAAAGCTTTGGCAAGAGCCTCAATAATATGAGGTGCAGGAGATGTGGTGTATCCGCTTTCTATATTATTGATTGTTGTGGCACCCACGCCTATGCGGGTTGCAAGTTGCGCCTGTGTGAGACCTGCGTTTTTACGAAGACCTCTTATATGAGCCGCGAGCATTCCCATAATTACACTTCCTTAAAAGTATTATGGGATATTATAACATATACTGCCATATTTTTCAAGAATGAAGTGCCATATTTATGCCGTCGGCTATTATATCCGTTGCCTGCTCGCAGATTGCATCAACATCATTGGGCGTTACTATCATATTATCTCCGCTTCCCGAAAGAGCCTCGCTTATGAGCGCGTACTCTGACGGGGAAAGCGAAGAGCCGAATTTACCTACTGCATTTCCCGTCTTTTCCTTAACGAAATTTGATACGCTTTCCATAATGTCGATTGTGAGCGTGGCAGCATCTACTACCATCGGGACGCCTATTGCGATGACGGGAACACCAAGAGTTTTTTCTGAAATCTCCTTGCGATTGTTGCCAACTCCGCTGCCCGGCGATATACCCGTATCCGAAAGCTGAACTGTCGTGCCGAGTCTCTTTATTTTTCGCGCAGCAAGAGCATCTATCGCAATTACAAGCGATGGTTTTACGTGCTCTACTACTCCCTTTACAATTTCGCCCGTCTCAATTCCCGTGATGCCAAGCACTCCGGGGGCAACTGCGCTTACAGGCTTTATTTCAAAATCAAAACCAAGCTGTGCTTCCCTTGTAATATGGCGGGTGACCTCTATTTTCGAAACTGTTTTGGGTCCTATTGCGTCGGGCGTTATATATTGGTTTCCGAGTCCAACCACTAAAACTGACGAGGTATCCTTATCAGAAAGCAATTTTTTAAGCTCGTCTGATACCGCATCTGCACTGCGCCCTTCTATACCAAGCCCAGCTGTCATATCATCTATTTCTATGGTGACATAGCTTCCAATGGGTTTTCCTATACGTTCTGCGCCCTCTTTTGTTTTGATATTTACGTGGGTTATTGTTATGCCGTCGCTATCGCGGGCAGCAGTTTCAACACCTGTTATTTCCTCGGCAAACATTTCCCTTGATTCAATTGCAAGGTCTGTTCTTATCGGCATTTTTCTTTCTCCTTTTCTTCGTTTTCACCACTCTCTGTGATTTCGCTGAAAGCCCTATATTCAATAAGGTTTCTGTAGCTTTCGGGAAGCGGATTTTCAGGATTTGTAATATTCTCATCCGAAGGAATATTATTAAGCATTTTATCAAGCCTTTCTATAAATAATTTTATTTAGTATTTCTCTGTCATACTAAAAAATACGATGCTGTTGCAAATTAAGAAAATATGTGATAGAATACTTTTAACTTCAACTTCGGAGGGAAAAATATGCAAATAAAAGAGTCTGCTGAAAATTACCTTGAAGCAATTCTTATGCTCAAAGATAAAAATAATTATGTGAGAAGCGTAGACGTTGCAACAGAGCTTGGTTTTTCAAAGGCGAGCGTTTCGGTGGCAATGAAATCGTTTCGCACAGAAGGATATATCGTGATTGACGAGGACGGGCAAATTGAGCTTACAGAGAAAGGTCTTATGATAGCTTCAAAGGTGCGCGAGAGACATAATGTTATCGCAAGTGCACTGATGGCACTGGGCGTAAGCGAGGAAACTGCATTTGCCGACAGTTGTAAAATCGAGCACGATATAAGCGAGGAAAGCTTTGAAAAGTTAAAAGAATTTCTCTCAAAAAGAAGCTGATTTCAGCTTGATTACGGTATTGTTAAAATTGTGTTACTTGTATTGCAAAACCACATTATATAGTGTATTATATAGGTAAGCCAAGGGGGGCGAACCCCTTAAGGTTTGAAGGGGTGGATGTTATGGCAACTAATCATACAACTCATATTGATATATGTAAGGCTCGTGATACGGAGATTGAGTCTATCATCTGCCGTGTGCATGAAGCACTTGTGGAAAAGGGATACGACCCTATAAGCCAGCTTGTGGGGTATATTATGTCGGGCGACCCTACTTATATTACAGGTCATAAGGGCGCAAGAAGTCTTATCACAAAAGTGGAAAGAGACGAGATTCTGGAAGTCGTTTTTCGCAAGTATCTTGCGTAATGGGAATGTGCTAAAGCAGCACCGGTCGCAAAACACAAAAAGAGAATAAAAAGTTTATTTCATTAAAACATTTGTCAATGTGTCTTTTATTTTTTATTGTAGGAATCCGTTTTTTTGCGGATTCCTGTTTTTTTATGTGTTTTGCTACGCGCAAACGTCGCCTCTCGACGTACCTTTGTACGCCTTCGGGACGTCCTTCGGACCTTCGTTTGTGCGTTCTGCACTACTTTATCCCATTCCTGCTAAAGCTCTAAAACAGCACCGACCTTAAAACAAAAAACAAGCAGGACATTTTGTCCTGCTTATTTTATAAAATCAATATTGTAAAAATCCCTAAATCCTATTTTTGAGAGCATTTTTTCGGTCTCTTCATATCCGAAGTCAAGGTTTTTGGCAAGGTGACAGTCAGAAGTTATAATAACTCTACCACCGCGTTTTTTAAGCTCTTCAAGTATCCATGTGTCAGGATAAGGTCTGTCCTTATAGCCACGCGCCATAGAGCCTGTGTTAACCTCAAATACCATATTTTTATCAAGCAGTATTTCGAGTGCGGAAAGGACTGCTTTTTTATATCTCTCTTCCTTTGGCGTGAAGATTTTGTTTTCTTTATCGTACTTTGTTATTAAATCAAAATGGCCTACAATATCGCCTTTCCCGTTTGCCACGGTTTTATAATACTCCTCCGCATAGGCATAAGGGTCGCCGCCGAAAAAGTTTTTGATTGTTTCTTCCTCGACCTCGCGGCTTCGGTCTATTTCACGAATTTCTCCATTTGCTCTTATATAGTGAACAGAGGAAATCGTATAGTCATACTGGTGCGCGCTATAATCTGAAAGAGAGTCCTTTTCCACTCCGCGAAGTATTTTTATTTTATCCCTATACTTTTCGGCAAGGATACCAATTTCATCAAAATACTGCGCCTCTTTTTCTTTACTCATACAGTAAGAGGTATCAAAATCAGTGTAGCCGTGACCTGAAACGCCGATATAAGTAAATTTCTTTTCTATTGCGGTGATGATGCTTTCCTCGAGGGTGCTTTTTCCGTCGCAATAGGTCGAATGTACGTGCAAGCTTCCGCGCGTCATGATGTCATCTTCTCCTGCTTCACCTTTTTATCGATAACGTGGCGTGATGCAAGTTCTTTCAGCACGTCGTCCACTTCTATGCCCATTTCAATCATCATTACCATAACGTGATAGTAAAGGTCTGCAATTTCGTAGATTGTTTCCTTTTTATCGTTATCCTTGGAGGCAATAATAACCTCGGTACATTCCTCGCCTACTTTTTTAAGGATTTTATCTATTCCCTTTTCAAAGAGGTACGTGGTATAGCTTCCCTCTTTTTTCTCTTCCTTTCTGCCTTTAAGCATCTCATAAAGTGCCTCGCGTGAAAATACGCCCTCTTCTTCGCTTTCAAAAACTACGTCATTAAAGCAACTGTCTGCACCTGTGTGGCAGGCGGGACCGTCCTTTTTGACATATACGCAGAGTGCATCGCTGTCGCAATCGGCAACTATTTTTATGATGTGCTGATAATTTCCGCTTGTTTCACCCTTAAGCCAAAGCTCCTGGCGGCTGCGACTCCAGAAGCAAGTGAGCTTTTTCTCAAGCGATATTTTAAGGCTCTCCTCGTTCATATACGCAAGGGTAAGAACCTTTCCCGTTTCTGCGTCGATTACTATTGCAGGAATGAGTCCCTTTTCGTCAAATTTAAGTTCTTTTATATCAAACATATTATATTCTCCTTACCGGAATGTTATTTTTGTAAAGCTCTTCCTTAAGGTCCTTTATCGATACCTCGCCGAAGTGGAAAATGGATGCGGCAAGCCCTGCCGACATTTTGGGAATTTCGTTAAAGAGCGTTACAAAATCCTCTATTTTTCCTGCTCCGCCAGATGCAATAACGGGCACGTTCACAACGCTCTGCACCGCTTTAAGCATTTCAATATCAAAGCCTTTTTTCACACCGTCGGTATCGATTGAATTTACAACAATCTCGCCTGCACCGCGCGCTACTCCCTGTTTTATCCATTCTATTGCTTCAATGCCTGTGTCCTCTCTGCCACCCTTTGCAAACACGTGAAACTCATCTCCCACGCGCTTTATATCGACAGAAAGCACCACGCACTGATTTCCGTAAATCTGCGCCGCCTCGCGTATAAGGTCGGGGTTACGGATTGCGCCTGAATTTACGCTGACCTTATCTGCGCCGCATTTTAATACGCGGTCAAAGTCCTCTACAGTATTTATTCCTCCGCCTACTGTGAGGGGGATAAATATTGTTGAAGCTACCTCGCGAAGCACATCTGTAAAAAGCTTACGTTCCTCAAGGGACGCTGTTATATCGTAAAAAACAAGCTCGTCTGCTCCGCTCTCCCAGTACTTCTTCGCAAGCTCTACGGGAGAGGATACATCTGAAAGTCCCTCGAAATTTACTCCCTTTACTACCCTGCCGTTTTTCACATCGAGGCAGGGAATAATTCTTTTTGTAATCATTTTGCCACCTCAATTGCTTCCTTAAGGTCAATATCGCCTGTGTAAATAGCTTTACCTACTATCGCTCCGTAGAGGTTCATTTTGGTAAGTGCCTTTACATCATCAATAGTTGATACGCCGCCTGATGCCACGATATCCATATTAAACATCTCTGAAAGCTCGCGATAAAGCTTTCGGTTTGTACCCTGCATAGCTCCGTCACGGGAAATATCGGTGCAGATAACGGTTTTTACACCAAGGTTTTGCATGTCCCTTAAAAAGTCGATTCCCGATACACCACTGTCTTCAAGCCATCCTTTTACTGCTACCTTACCGTCCTTGAGGTCTGCACCTACTGCGATTTTACCTTCGTATTTTGCGCACACTTTTTCAAGGAAGGCACGGTCATTAACTGCCGCTGTGCCAAGTATTACGCGCATTACACCTGCATCAATATAGCGCTTTACGGTTTCCTCATCTCGGATACCTCCGCCGATTTCCACCTTGAGTCCGCTATGTGCCGCAACAGATGCGACAACATCGAAATTGGGTGTTGTGCCATCCTTCGCTCCCTCGAGGTCTACCATATGGATATACTCTGCGCCCTGCACCTTAAATCCTTTTGCAACCTCAAGCGGATTTTCGCTGTAAACTGTCATTTTATTATAGTCGCCCTTAAAAAGACGAACTGCCTTTTTTTCATATAAATCTATAGCGGGAAAAATTATCATACCTGTGTTTCCTTTCACATTTCAGCAAATGCTTTTAGAATAGAAAGCCCTGCCTTACCGCTCTTTTCAGGGTGGAACTGACATCCGTAAACGTTTCCATTTTCCGCAGAGGCGGTAAGCTCGCAGCCATATTCTGCAGTTGCAGTTACGCTTTTGGTGCAGTCTGCCGCATAATAGGAGTGTACAAAATACACGCAGTCGCCCTCTTTAAGATACTTAAATAGAGGTGTCTCCTTTTTGAAGATAAGGGAATTCCAGCCAATATGGGGAATGCTTAATCCCTCACCGATAACATCTGCGATGGGACGGATTTCTCCTTTTATAAGACCGAGTCCTTCATATTCTCCGTATTCATAGCTTTTGTCAAAAAGCATCTGCATACCGAGGCATATTCCAAGAAGCGGCTTTCCAACTTTTGCTTCCTCTATAATTACTTTATCAAGACCGCTTTCTGAAAGCTTTCTCCTTGCGTCACGAAATGCGCCTACGCCCGGTAAAATTATTTTATCTGCATTTCTTATTTCATTTTCGTCGCTCGTGATGACACTTTCTGCGCCAACTGTATCAAGAGAGCTTTTTAGGGAAAAAAGATTTCCCACACCATAATCAACAATTGCTATCATAATACACCCTTGGTAGACGGAATTTCGTCCTTTACCTCCGCGTCGATTTTAACTGCAGTGCGCATAGCACGGGCAACTGATTTGAATGTGCCCTCAATAATGTGGTGGGTATTTCTTCCTGCGAGCTGTCTTACGTGAAGAGTTACGCCTGCATTTGTAGCAAAAGCTTCAAAGAAATCCTCTACAAGCTCGGTATCAAAATCGCCAACCTTTCTTGCGCGCATCTCAAGATTCATCGCGAGCATTCCTCTGCCCGAAATATCCACTGCAGAAAGAATAAGCGCCTCGTCCATGGGTAGAATCACATCGGCATATCTGGTAATACCTTTCTTGTCTCCAAGTGCAGTCTTGAACGCCTGACCCAGCGCGATACCGATATCCTCAACTGTGTGGTGGTAATCAACGTGGGTATCACCATTGCAAAGGACGGAAAGAGTTATTCGCCCGTGTTTTGCGAAAAGCTCAAGCATATGGTCCAGGAAACCGCAGCCTGTTTTGATTACGCCTTTTTCGCATATATCAAGGTTCAGATTGAGTTTAATATCTGTTTCAGCAGTTTTTCGATTTATTGTAGCGTTTCTCATAATATCAGTCCTTCAGTATATTTTTAACTGTGTTTATAAAGGTTTCCATATCTTCGGGAGTACCGATTGTAATACGGTTATATTCGCATATTCTTCCACTTGTGAAATGACGGACAAGAATACCCTTTTCACGAAGCTTTTTATAAAGCTCCTCACCGCTTATTTTATCGCTCTTTGCAAAGAGGAAATTTGCCTTTGAGGGTATCACTTCAAATCCCATCATATAAAGTGATGCCGCAGTTTTTTCACGGGTTGCAATAATCTCGTCGCGGTTTTTTTCAAAGTATTCCTCATCACGGATTGCTCCGCTTCCAGCCGCCATTGTCATACGGTTGATGTTGTAGGGGTTGATTGAAAAGCGAATTGTATTAAGGTCTTTTATAATCTCCTTGTCGGCAATTGCAAAACCGAGTCTTGCACCTGCCATAGAGCGCGACTTTGAAAAAGTCTGCACAACGATAAGGTTCTTGTATTTCTTTGTAAGGGGAATTGCACTTTCTCCGCCAAAGTCCACATAAGCCTCGTCGACAACTACGATATTGTCGGGATTTGTACTTGCGACGCGCTCAATTTCATCAAGCGGTGCAAAAATACCCGTCGGTGCATTTGGGTTTGCGATTACTACGTTTTTACCTTTTCCGCAGTAGTCGTTAAAGTCTATCGTAAAATCTTCTTTTAAAGGAATTTCCTCATAGGGAATATTATTGACTGTGCAGAACACATTGTAAAACCCATACGTTATGTCGGGGAAGATAAAGGGATGAAAGTTATCTCCATACGCCATAAAGATGAAATTAAGTATTTCATCAGACCCATTTGAAAGAACTACATTTTCCTTTCCCACGCCGTAATACTGCGCAATATCCTCGCAAAGCGAGGTGCACTCGGGATCGGGATAGAGACGTAAAAGCTTTGCCTCTTTTTCCGCTTCCTCTACCGCCTTTTGTGATGGCGGATAGGGAGATTCGTTTGTATTAAGCTTTATGTATTTCATATCCTTTGGCTGCTCGCCAGGGGTATAGGGTATGAGTTTTTCGTGTTTAGGACTAAAAAATCTGCTCACTTTATTTTCCACTTCCTGTTATTTCTTAAATCGACTTACTGCACTTTCCGCGTGAGCCTGAAGTCCCTCTGCCATAGCAAAGGTATAAATATCATCGCTCACCTTTTTAAGAGCATCCTCTGTGTAGTAGGTAAATTGGGTCTTCTTTATGAAATCGTCTACTGAAAGAGGGCTTGAAAATCTTGCAGTGCCGCTTGTGGGAAGAGTGTGGTTAGGTCCTGCAAAATAGTCGCCGAGTGCCTCGGGACAGTAGCGTCCCATAAAGATACTGCCTGCGTGCTTTATACTGTCAAGATAGTCAAAGGGGTTGTCTACGCAAAGTTCAAGATGCTCTGGCGCAATCTCATTTGCAACATTGATAGCAGTTTCTATATCATTTGCAATTATAATCTTACCGTTATTATCTATTGAGCTGCGTGCAATTTCTGCACGTGCAAGAAGCGGAATCTGTCTTTCAAGTTCTTCTTTTACTGCCTCTGCAAGCTCTCTGCTCTCTGTTACTAAAACTGCGCTTGCCATCTTATCGTGCTCCGCCTGAGAAAGCATATCTGCTGCAACAAAGGCGGGATTACTCTTGCCATCTGCAACAACGAGGATTTCGCTAGGTCCTGCTATCATATCTATTGAAACCTTGCC
>JAZNTQ010000076.1:0-16340 GCA_045591865.1 Clostridia bacterium | reverse complement strand
TAATTGTCTTCCTAAGACCGCTTGGCCTCCGACTTCATAATTGCATACTGATGAATTTTTGTCATCTGCTTAATAATCGGCTCGGGACCGCAAGCGTAGCCAAGTCTCCAGCCCGTCATCGCAAAAGCCTTACTGAAACCGTTAACAGTTACAGTTCTCTCCTGCATATCGGGAAGAGTAGCAAAGGGCACGTGAGCCTCGCCTGTATAAGTAAGCTCTCCGTAAATTTCGTCTGAAAGAACGAGAAGGTTGTGCTCTTTCACGATTTTTGCGATTTTCTCAAGGTCCTCACGAGTCATAACTGCGCCTGTGGGGTTGTTGGGAAAAGGAAGAATGAGAAGCTTTGACTTGGGAGTGATTTTCTCAAGCAGCTTTTCGGGAGTAAGTCTGAACTCGTCCTTTTCCTCCGTCTGAATTGTGACGGGTGTACCGCCTGCCATAATAGTGCAGGGCTTGTAGCACACGAAACAAGGCTCGGGAATCAAAACCTCGTCCCCCTCGGAGATAACTGCGCGGATAAGAAGGTCAATCGCCTCGCTTCCGCCAACGGTCACCAGAGTTTCAGTTCGGGGGCTATATGTAAGGTCATATTTTCTCTTAAGATATGTGCAAATCTCCTCGCGAAGCTCTATAAGACCGCTGTTTGCACTGTAGTGGGTATGTCCCTTTTCAAGCGAGTATATACCTGCTTCTCTTATTGCCCAGGGGGTTACAAAGTCAGGCTCGCCTACGCCGAGAGAGATTACATCCTTCATCTCTGCCGCAATATCAAAAAATTTCCTGATACCGCTGGGAGCTAGAGAAGAAACGCTCGGAGCTATGAATTTGGAATAATCCATCATATACTGATAACCTCCCTTGTATCAGGCTCATCTTCATCAAAGGAGATGCCATCCTTCTTATAGGTCTTAAGCTCGAAATGAGTAGCAGTTGAAACCACGCCTTCCATAGGAGCAAGCTTTTCAGATACGAAAAGAGCAACCTCCTTGAAGCTTTTGCCTTCAACTGTGAGCATAAGGTCGTAAGAGCCTGACATAAGTGTAAGCGACTTAACCTGAGGGAATCTGTAAATACGCTCTGCAACTGTGTCAAATCCGCCGCCGCGCTGGGGTGTGAGCTTAAGCTCAATGCTTGCCCTTGTAACCTCGCGGCCTGTCTTTTCCCAGTTTATGAGAGCTTTATATCCGAGGATGATATTCTCATCTTCCATCTCCTTTATGGCGGCCGCGACTTCACCCTCCTCTACACCAAGCATAATCGCAATTTTTGACGAAGTCAGACGGCTGTCTGTTTCGAGCAAAGATAAGATTTTGTCTTTCACAATAATCACCCTTTCTTTTTTGAAATATTATTACTATTATAATATATGCGCACAGAAAAATCTACTCTTTTTTACTGGAAATTAAAAAATAATTGAAAAAGAGCAGTTATTATGGTAAAATTACAAAGTTAGCAGAGGTGTTAAATTATGAAATCTAATTCAATACAAAAGCTTTCCTTTTATCTTACTATGCTCAAGGCTCGCTATGGCGAGGGAGAGTATTTCATCAAAATGGAAATAAGCTTCAAATCGGGAACAAAATCGTTCCCTGCGACGGTTGAAAAAGAAGAAAATTCTCTCGTAATGAGATTTTCAGGCACAACGATGCCTTTTGAATGGGAGAAAATATCTGACATAGCAAAAGAATACGATGCCTTGACCCTTGTATATAAGGAGCGTGGCACAGATGCAATCGTAAATGCTGATGACAGAAATGTCACTCTGCGCTACGACGATATTGCGCCCATAGAGAAAAATACCACCGCAACAGTTGGCGACAGACAGTATCTTATCGCACCGCCCCGTGCAAATGATTTGCTCAAAGAAATCGGCATTATGGGGCAGAATGGAAAAATCAAAAACGATATGGTGCGCAAATATAATCAGATAGACCATTTCGTGGAGCTTGTCGCAGACTATCTCAAAAAGCTTGACGGAAAGATAGAAGTGCTCGACTGCGCCTGCGGAAAGAGTTATCTTTCCTTTGCGCTTAACTACTATCTGCGCGACGTTCTTAAAAAGGATTGCCACGTGACGGGCGTTGACTACTCGGAAGTCGTAATAGAAGCCTCAAAAAAGAGCGCGAAGAACCTTGGCTATACTAATATGACCTTTGTAAAGGCAGACCTTACCACCTACAAGCCCGAAAGAAAGGTTGACGTTGTGATAAGCCTTCATGCGTGCGATGTTGCTACAGATATGGCACTCGGTGCAGCAATAAATGCAGGGGCAAAGGCGATTTTTGCGGTGCCCTGCTGTCATAAAGAGCTTCTTGGTCAGTATTCCTATGAGCCTTTTGCACCGCTTCTTAAATATGGCATATTTAAAGCCCGTCAGGCGGATTTGCTGACCGATTCAATCCGCTGCTTGCTTCTTGAAGCTTCGGGATACTCGGTTACTGCGCAGGAATATATATCCCCCGTGGAAACGCCGAAAAATCTTCTCATAAAAGCGTTTAAAGACGGAAAGAACTGTAAAAAAGCGCGCGAGGAATACTATAAATTAAAAGAAATGCTTGGAATAACACCCAAGCTTGAGACACTTATAAATCTGGAGGCAGAATAATGGATTTTTCAGAAAAGACAGTAAAAAAAGACTATATTTTCCGCGGAGAGGTTATAAATCTGCGCGTTGACACGGTTACGACACCCTCGGGCAATCTTGCAACCCGTGAGCTTGTAGAACACCCGGGCGGAGTATGTGTTGTGCCGCTTTTCCCTGATGGCACGGTTATAATGGAGTGGCAGTACCGCCGCCCATTTGACACAAACACATTTGAAATCCCTGCAGGAAAATTATTCCCAGGGGAAGACCCTCTCGAGTGCGGAAAGCGTGAGCTTGAGGAAGAAACGGGGTATTGTGCAAAGAAATACACATACCTTGGGAAGATGCTTCCCACCCCAGGCTTTTGCGGAGAGATAGTTCATATGTACTTGGCGCAGGAGCTTTACGAGGGTACTTTAAGCCGCGATACCGATGAATTTATGGAAATAGAAAGAGTACCGCTTGAGGAATTGGTGGATAAGGTTTTAAGTGGGGAAATAATAGATGCAAAGACGTGTATCGCACTGCTTAAGGTTAACGAAATGAAGCAAAGAGGACTTATATGATGAAGGTTTCTTTTTACGCACTCGGGTGCAGAGTAAATCAATATGAGATTGACTGCTACGCAAAGATGTTTCAGGATGCGGGCTGGGAAATAGGTGCATTTTCCGAAAAGTGCGACGCTTATGTGATAAATACCTGCGCCATCACCAATGTCGGCGAGAGGAAAAGCCGCCAGATTATACGCCGTGCAAAGAAGCAAAATCCCGAGGCAGTCGTTGCAGTTACTGGATGCTATGCACAAACAAAGACGGAGGAAGTTCAAAATATGTGCGAGGCAGATGTTGTCCTCGGCACATCAAGGCGCGCCGAGATAGTAAAGTGCGTTGAAGCGTTTCTTCGCGGCGAGGATATTTCCGCCACAGAGGATATTATGAAAAAAAGGCTCTATGAGGAGCTTGAATGTGAAGGAGCTTGCGAGCGCACCCGTGCATATATAAAAATTCAGGACGGATGCGATAATTTCTGCTCTTATTGTATAGTGCCCTATGCGCGTGGCCCCGTAAGAAGCCGCAAGCTGGAAAATATCATAAAAGAGGCACAGAGGCTTGCCGAAAAAGGCTACCGCGAGGTTGTGCTTACGGGAATAAGCGTAGCATCCTATGGCAAAGACCTCAAGGACAAGAAAACCCTCAAAGACGTTATAGAAAGCGTCTGCAGAGTGGATGGCATAGAAAGAGTACGTCTTTCCAGCATATCACCAAATGCCTTTGATGAGGAATTCACAAAGTTCCTTGCAAGTGAAGAAAAGGTGTGCAGGCATTTTCATATATCGCTTCAGAGCGGAAGCACAAGTGTGCTTAAGCGTATGAACAGAAAATATACCGCGGATGAATATCTTGATACGATTTCGCGTATTCGTGCTCTTATGCCCGCCTGTGGAATAACCACTGATATAATCTGCGGATTCCCAGAGGAAACTGATGAGGAATTTAATGAAACTATGGAGTTTGTGAAAAAGGCGCGCTTTCTTAAGGCGCACGTTTTTCCATATTCAGAGCGCAGCGGAACGGTTGCGGCGCAGATGCCCCAGATTCCGCACGCCGTCCGTGAAAAGCGTGCGGCAGAGCTTATTGCTCTTACGGAAGAGATTTCCCGTGAGGTTGAAAAAGAGTTTGTAGGCGGATGCGAGGAGGTTCTTTTCGAGCAGGAAAAAGGGGCTTTTATCGAGGGGCTTTCCAAAAACTATCTCCGCATATATGTGAAGACGGAAGAAGAGCTTATCGGTGAGGTAAGAAGAGTAAAAATCATAGAGATAAAAGATGGTAAGTTAATAGGAAAAATGCAGTCATAAAGACTGCATTTTTCTTTTGAAAACCCTTTACAAATCTTCAAAAACCTTATACAATAATATATTATGGGAGAAGTGGGGGCATTAACTTGAAAAAAGGTGATATAGCTTTAATAGTTATTTCTTTAATTCTCCTTGCGCTCTGGCTTTTTCCCGCGCAGAGCGGAGAGTGTGTCAATATCTATGTTGACGGAGAAATTTATAAATCTCTTCCGCTTGAAAAAGATTGCGAGATTATTGTAAAAAGTGATTTTGGCACGAATAAAGTTGTAGTTAAAGGCAAAAAGGTTTCTGTTACCGATGCCACCTGCCCCGATAAGCTGTGCGAAAAGCACTCGATAGAAAAGTCGGGCAGAAGCATAGTGTGCCTTCCCAATCGCGTGAGCGTAGTTATCGAGGGCGAAAAATACGATGAAGAGATTGATGTAATAATATGAACACAAAAACAGTTACGAGAACTGCGGCACTTACCGCGGCGGCAGTGCTTCTCGGCTATGTGGAGCGCTTTTTTCCGCCGATAGCCGCAGGAGTGAAATTGGGACTTGCCAATACGGTTGTACTTGTGGCAATTTATCTTTATGGCGCAAAAAAAGCGTGGGCAGTTGCAATTATGAAAGTGATTTTGTGCGCGGCGCTTTTTGGAAGCGCATCCTCATTTGTGTATAGCGTTGCAGGTGCAGCAGTAAGCCTTCTTGTAATGCTTATCGCAAAAAAGACGAAAGCTTTTTCAATAATAGCCGTAAGCAGTATCGGCGGAATTTTTCATAATCTTGCACAGCTTTTATGTGCATACTTTTTCATAGGAAAAGGCGTGCTTTTCTATATACCTGTGCTCTGCCTTTCGGGCGGAGTGTGCGGAATGCTTACGGGCATCGCCGCAAAAATCCTTGTAAGAAGGGGGAGTGAGCTTTTTGGCGAGGAATGATTATTTAAGACTTTCAGCAGAAAAAGAAAAAGAAATAAAGGAAAAACTCGGTATCGAAGTAAAGCAGGTTATAAGGCGAGTGGAGGACCGCGACCGCGCCAAGCTTACGCGCCCGTGCTATGTGAGGGACATTGAGAAAATTCTTCATCATCCCTACTATAACCGCTATACTGATAAAACACAGGTTTTCTCGTTTTATAAGGATGATGATATTACAAGGCGCGCGCTTCACGTTCAGCTCGTTTCAAGAATTGCGAGAAATATCGGAAGACTTCTGGGACTTGACCTTGACCTTATTGAAGCAATCGCCCTCGGGCACGATATGGGGCATACGCCCTTCGGCCACGCAGGGGAGAGCCTTCTTAATGAGATTTATCATAGCCGTACAGGACGATATTTTAATCACAATGTCCATAGTGTAAGAGTACTTGATAAGATTTTCAATCTTAATATCTCACTCGATACGCTAGACGGAATCCTCTGCCACAATGGTGAGCTTGAGCTTCAGGAGTACAGACCGAGCACCCTTTCGGGCTTTAGTGAGTTTGACAAAAAGGTGGAGGAGTGCTACACCAATAAGGACGGAGTTAAAAAACTTATCCCGTCAACTCTTGAGGGATGCGTGGTAAGAGTGAGCGATATTATTGCGTATCTCGGCAAAGACCGTCAGGATGCAGAGCGCGTCGGCGTGGATATCCCCTACACAGGAAGCGACAATTCCTATATGATAAATAATTTCATTATAAATATTGTTGAAAACAGTTTCGGCCACGACGCTGTCAGGATGGACAAGGAATATTTTGATGCGCTTAAGCGCGCAAAGGAAGATAATTATAAAAACATTTACCTTGCGCAGAGCGTGAATGAGCAGTACAAAACGGCGCTTCGCCCGATGTTTGAGATGCTTTATGAAAAGCTTCTGTCACAGTACGGAGACAAGGATTCGCTTCTGCACCGCCATCAGATAGACTATGTGAATAAAAGGCGTGCATATTATCAGACACAGGCGGATTATATGGAAGAAAACACGATAGACGATATCGTGACAGACTATATCGCATCTATGACGGACGACTACTTTATCGACATATGCTCGCATCTTCTTCCCGATGCTCCGACAGTAAAATATGTAGGTTACTTTGACGAAAAATGAAAGGATATATAGCTATGGAAAACAAAAAAATGGCAGAGCTTCTGCTCCCCAATGTTGACAAAACCCCCGAATATTACGAAAATCTCTATCCCGAAAGAAATCTTCCCGAAGGAGCAAAGGTAACGCGTCTTGGTCCCAGCCCCACTGGTTTTATTCATCTTGGGAACCTTTTCGGTGCAATTACAGACGAAAGACTTGCGCATCTCTCAGATGGCGTGTTCTTTCTTCGCATTGAAGATACCGACCAGAAAAGAGAGGTTGAGGGGGCAGTAGATGTTGTAATCAACACTCTCCGTTATTTCGGCGTAGAATTTGACGAAGGCGCAACGAGTGACGGTGAAATTGGTGCTTACGGACCTTACCGCCAGAGACAGCGTGCAGAAATTTATCAGACCTTTGCCAAAGCGCTTATCGAAAAAGGACTTGCATATCCCTGCTTCTGCACAGAAGAAGAGCTTAACGCAATGCGTGAAAAACAGACCGAGCTTAAAGAGAATTTCGGTTACTACGGAAAGTGGGCAGTGCACAGAAATATAACGGTAGACGAGGCAAAGAAGAATATCGAAGAGGGCAAGCCCTTCGTTCTCCGCTTCCGTGCGCCTGAAAACACAGGCAAGACCTTCACCGTGACAGATGCTATCCGCGGCGAACTCACAATGCCTGAAAATGAGCAGGACGTTGTAATATTAAAGTCCGACGGTATTCCCACATACCATTTTGCACACGTTATAGACGACCATCTTATGCGCACAACTCACGTTGTAAGAGGCGAGGAATGGCTTGCAACTCTTCCTATCCACGTTCAGCTTTTCCGTGCGCTTGGCTTCAAGACTCCAACTTATTGCCACACTGCACAGCTTATGAAAATTGATAATGGCGTAAAGCGTAAACTCAGTAAGCGCAAGGACCCGGAGCTTTCGCTTGATTATTACAAGAGCGAGGGTTATCTCACAGGCGCAGTATGGGAATATCTTATGACTGTGCTCAATTCAAACTATGAGCAGTGGAGAATGGACAACCCTGAAAAGGATATAAAGGAATTCCCCTTCACCGCAAAGAAAATGGGCATCAGCGGTTCGCTTTTCGATATTGACAAGCTTAACGATGTCAGCAAGAATTACCTTGCAACTCTTGACGCAGAAACAGTTTACGAATATATCACCGCGTGGGCAAAGGAATGTGATGAGGAATATTATAATCTTCTTACCCGTGATAAGGAATTCTCTCTCGGTATGATTGCAATAGGCAGAGGAGGAGAAAAACCGAGAAAGGATATCAGCCACTGGAAGCAGTCGAAGGATTTTTACAGCTTCTTCTTTGATGAGCTTTTCAAAATAGAGGACAGCTTCCCTGAAAATGTGAGCGAGGAAGACAGAAAGATCATCCTTGAGAAATATATGGAAACCTACGACCACGGCGATGACCAGTCCACCTGGTTTTCAAAGGTTCGTGCGCTGGGCGAAGAACTTGGTTATGCTCCCCAGCCCAAGCTTTATAAGAAAAACCCCGAAATGTATAAGGGCCATGTAGGTGACGTGAGCGGTGTTATCCGCGTTGCAATTACAGGCAGAACAAATTCGCCCGACATCTGGTGTGTTCAGCAGGTGCTCGGAGAAAAACGCAGTATGGAGAGGATAAGAAAGGCGTATGAGCAGAAATAAAAAGCTCGTAATAACTTTTTCTGTAATGGCATGTGCAATAGTGTTTTTACTCGCGCTGTTGCTTGTGCCAAGTCGGGAGAAG
Source organism: Clostridia bacterium (assembly GCA_045591865.1). Lineage (GTDB taxonomy): Bacteria > Bacillota > Clostridia > UMGS1883 > UMGS1883 > UMGS1883. Next base: position 8,083 of record JAZNTQ010000076.1, on the reverse strand, counting down.
AGGCAGGAAGCACAGCTTCCGCCAGTTCCCGAAAAGGTCACGCTTACCCTAAAAGCGGTGGGTGATAACCTTATGCACTCGCCTATATATAATTCATGCAAAGACGAGGACGGCTACAATTTTGACGGACTCTATGAAAATATCATTCCCTATATAAAGGACGCTGATATTGCCGCGATAAATCAGGAAACGATTTTTGTGGAAGATGCGCAGACCTTCAGTGGCTACCCTGCATTTGGCACGCCAAAGCAGGTTGGGGAAAGTATAGAAAGGGCAGGCTTTAACCTCATTACTCACGCGACTAATCATACGTACGACCGTGGGTATAATGCGCTTATGCACACGATAGATTTTTGGAAGCAATATGACCATATCACAGTGCTCGGTGTCAATGAAACTGAGGAAAAACAAGGCGAGATAGAAATTTTTGAAAAGGGCGACCTCAAGGCAGCGCTTCTGAATTTTACCTATGGTCTTAACGGATACCGTCTTCCGCAGGATAAACCCTACCTTGTAAATATAATTGACTGTGGTGAAGGAAATGCCGAGCTTCTTAAAAGAGCGGAGGAGAGTGCCGATATCACGGTGGTATTTCTCCACTTCGGCACAGAATACACGCATATTCCCACCGCGCAGCAGAAAAAAGAGATTGAATTTCTGGTGCAAAATGGCGCCGATATTATAATTGGCGGACATCCGCACGTAATTCAGCCCGTATGCGAGCACACAAGCGAAAATGGAAATCGCGCAGTAGTTTTCTATAGCCTTGGCAACTTTATTTCAAACCAGAGCGGAACAGAAAAAATCCTTGGAGGTATGGCGTCTGTGACGATAACCAAGGAAAACGGGAGGACGACTGTTGAAAGCTACGAAATGCTCCCGACGGTCACCCACGCAGACGGAAAATACACCGCGTATATGCTCTCCGACTATACGGACGAGCTTGCGAAAAAACACCGCAGAACACCAAACCTCACAGTGGAAAAACTGCAAACCCTCTTTAACAAAGTAGTCTCAACTGAAGTAAACTAATTGCACAGTTTGGGGACGGGGCATTTTTTGTACAATCACTTGAAAGCAAAAGAGCAAGCAAAAAGCTTGCTCTTTTTTTGTTGATAAAATATTTGATGTAACAGAAAATGCCCCGTCCCCAAACTGTGTATTTATAAATTTGTGTGGCAGGCGACTGCTTTGCCGAGGATACGAATGTTTTTACATTGCTTTTTGGTATATACCATCGGCTTATACTTGGGATTTTCGGCGATAAGCGTCACCGCGTCATCGCTTATATATACTCTCTTTAAGGTTGCCTCGTCATCAACAAGCACTGCGGCGATTTCGCCGTCGTCGACACTTTCCTGCTTCCTTATAAATACTATGTCGCCGTCTTTAATACCTGCGCCAATCATTGAATCTCCACGCACGCGCAGACAGAAATCGGCACGCGTATCATCAATAGGGGAGAAAAATTCGCACTCCTCCTCGGCAAGTATCGGCTGACCTGCGGCAATTTTACCAAGGAGCGGAAGAGCCGCTCCTTTTTTTGTGCGCGCTATTTCCTCCTCCCAGCCCATAAGGTAGGCAGGCGAACAATTGAATATCCTTGCCATCTCAAGCACAGTTGCGTGCTTGAGATTTTTTATTTCACCGCTTTCATATCTCTGTGCTGTGGCTTCTCTCACACCAAGTGCATTTGCAAGCTCGAGCAGAGTCATGCCAGAGTCGAGGCGGCATTTTTTAATTCTTTCGTGCAATTTCATATTTATTAGTCCTTTCAAAAATGCGATTTTAAGGGCTTCTATAGGTATTTTAACACATACTTACGCGCTATGCAAGAAAAATTTTTAAAAAACTTACGTAAAAAGTATTGACTTTCGGCAAACCCCCTATTATACTCACTTACGTAAGACGTAAGAACAGCAAAAAACTACTTACACGAAAGGAAAGATGAGCTATGAGATACTACGGTAAGTTTTGTATAGTATGCGGCAGGAGAATCCCCGAGCTTTCGCTTCGCAGAAGGACTTGCAGTGATTTTTGCCGCTCCCGTTACAACTGTGGCTATGCTCCATACAAAAGGTACAGCGCCCTCCCGTACGAAGATTTGACCTCAATTCAGGAGGACGCTCACAAGATGGGTATGAGCTACGGAAAGTATATGGCAATGAAATATGAAAAACAAAGAAAAAGCACAGGAAGGGGTGAAAAATAATGCCGATGGTAATGGAATGTCCTTTTTATAAGAGGGACAGCTACTTGAAGCTGGGCTGTGAGGGCGCAACAATTAAGTTCCCCGACAAGGACGCGCGCAGTGAATTTGTACTCGGATATTGTGCTAACAGCTACCGATGGAGGCAGTGCCCTGTTGCCCACATGCTTGAGAACTACTATTTCAGAAAGGAAGAAGTGTAATGGATTACGAAAAGGAAATAGCCCGCCGCGACAAACGCATAGAGGCATACAAAAAGGAAGTGAATGAACTTTGCGAGGAGATAGTTGCGCTCCGTCAATTACTTGACTGCGCCGCAGCAAACCTCGTTCTTATCCTGGCAGACGGAGAAAAACCGCGCTCTCTTTCAAAGGAAGATGTGAAAAAAGCTCTGGGCAAATATCATCTTACGGCGAGGGAAGAGAATGGATTTTACATACTGGAGATTCTGGAAGAATGAATGTAATCTGGACACCCCAGCCCAGACAAAAAATCTTTATGCAGCGCCGTGAACACGAGGCGCTCTACGGAGGTGCGGCAGGCGGCGGAAAGAGCGACTGTGCTATTGCCGAGGCGCTCCGTCAGGTACATATTCCGCATTACAGGGGGTTAATTTTAAGAAAGACCTACCCTCAGCTTTCGGAAATGGTTGACCGCAGCCGCGAAATATACACTCCTGCTTTTCCCGAAGCAAAGTACAACGACCAGAAGCACTGCTGGACGTTTCCGTCGGGCGCAAAGATATATTTCGGCGCTATGCAGCATACCAAGGACAGGACAAACTATCAAGGCAAGCGTTATGACTTTATCGACTTTGACGAGCTGACGCATTTCACGTGGGATGAGTACAGCTATCTTTTCAGCCGAAACCGCCCCAACGGACCAAATACGCGTTGCTACATCCGTGCGCAGGCAAACCCCGGCGGAATAGGTCACGGGTGGGTAAAGGAGAGATTTATCACCCCTGCTCCGCCGATGACTCCTATTCACGACGATGTAAAAATCGTTTTCCCCGACGGAAAGAGTGAAATCCGCAGAAGAAGCAGAATTTTCGTTCCGTCGAGCGTGTTCGACAACAAAATCCTGATGGAAAACGACCCTGAATATATCACACGCCTTGCCTCTCTTCCCGAAAACGAAAAACGTGCACTTCTTTACGGCGACTGGGACAGCTTCTCGGGGCAGGTTTTTACCGAATGGCGAAACAACCCCGACGGGTACACGACGCGCAGAAACACGCACGTCATTTCACCGTTTAAGGTGCCATCCACGTGGAAAATCTACCGAGGCTTTGACTTTGGTTATTCACGCCCGTTTTCCGTCGGGTGGTACGCAGTTGACCACGACGGGAGGCTTTATCGCATCCGCGAGCTTTACGGGTGTACAGGCACGCCAAACGAGGGCGTGAGATGGGAGCCACAGGAAATTGCAAGGAGAATAAAGAGGATAGAAAAAGAGGACGTAAATCTTAAGGGCAGACACATAAATGGTATTGCCGACCCGTCAATATTCGACGAAAGCAGAGGAGAGAGCGTGGCGGAGATGATGGAGCGTGTCGGGATTTATTTTGAAAAGGCGGATAATACCCGAATAGCAGGGAAAATGCAGCTTCACAACCGCCTTGCCTTCGACGAGGACGGCATACCGATGCTTTATGTTTTCTCAACGTGCAAGCATTTTATAAGGACGGTGCCTGCGCTTGTTTACAGCGAGGTGGACGTGGAGGATATTGATACTGCGACAGAGGACCATATATACGACGAGGTGCGCTATATTGCTATGGCAAACCCCATAAACCCGCCTCCGAAAAAGTGCGAGTCAATAGTGTATGACCCGCTCGAGCTGGGGCAGTACAATTTCGTTAAGCGGAGGTGACTGATGTGAAAAATAAATACGACTGGGGTGCTCTCCGTGATGAATTTTTAAGGGAAGGCTGCACTCTTTGTGCATTTGCCAAGAAAAAGGGGATGAACTACGCCACGCTCTACCATCACTATAAAAAAGAGGGGTGGGAAAGGGAAAAAGTAGCAGATACTCCGCCCTCGCCCCTTGAAAAGGAAATTCTGATTGCCGACAAGCTGACAGATGTGCTTGATGAAGCAATAAACGACAAAAAGCAGTTTTACAGGTACATAGTAAAAGAGAAAAACGGGTCTGACAGCGGTGAAGAGGAAAGGATTTTCGGCAAGATGGATATGCAGGCGCTCAACAACGCCATCAAAGCACTTGACTCACTTGCCGAGATAAAAAGGGTTATGTACGGAATACTTTCTCCGCTTGAGGAAAGGAAATTGTCAGTAACCGAGAATAAACCCACAGACACAGAAAATAAAGAAAATGAGACGGGCGTTGTAATATTGCCCGAGGTGGAGGATGAATAATGAAAGTAAACAAAATCTTTTCAGGGAAGGAAGCTTCCCGAAAACGAAAAATAGGCGAGAGCGAAATCGAGCTTGCCTGCGAGGTCTTGCGCGATTATAAGGACGCAAAGGCATCGCTTGAAAATAGAATTGTTGAGGACGAGCAGTGGTGGAAGCTTCGCCACTGGGACACCTTCCAGAAAGAGGATAAAAAAGACGGAAGCAGAAGCGTGAGCGCGTGGCTTTTCAACACCCTCACAAACAAGCACGCCGACGCTATGGACAGTTACCCCGAGGCAAGCGTGCTTCCGCGTGATAAGGACGATGTTGAGGAGGCGCAAAAGCTTTCGGGAATACTGCCCGCAATCATAGAACACAACAATTTCGAAGAAATCTATTCAAATAACTGGTGGTACAAGCTTAAGCACGGCTGCTGTGCCTACGGAGTTTTCTGGAACAGCGAGGAGCAAAACGGACTTGGCGACATTCAGATAAAAAAGATTGACCTTCTTAATATATTCTGGGAGCCTGGCATAACCGATATCCAGAAAAGCCGCAATCTTTTTGTCGTGGACCTTCGCGACCGCGATGTTCTTGAGAGTGAGTACCCGTTCCTTCGCGGAAAGGAGCTGGGAAATGCAATCGACATCAAGCAGTACATATATGATGACACAGTCGATACAGAGGGTAAGGTGCTCGTCGTTGACTGGTACTACAAGCTTCGTGCCGAGGACGGAAAAACGGTGCTTCACTACGCTAAATTTGTGGGAAAGAATCTTCTTTTTGCATCGGAAAATCTTCCTGAATACGCGGGTCGCGGCTGGTACGACCACGGGCAGTACCCCATCGTGCTCGATTGTCTTTTTCCAGAGGAGGGAACTCCTGCCGGCTTTGGCCTTGTGGCGGTTACAAAAAATCCGCAGATGTATATTGACCGCTTAAACGATGCAATCCTCGATAACGCTCTTATGGCGGCAAAACCGAGATATTTTGCAAAGATAAGTGCAGGCGTAAATGAACAGGAATTTTTAGACTGGTCGCGCCCGATAGTACACGTAGAAGGCGATATAAATGAAGAAAGACTACGCCCGATAAATGTGGCACAGCTTCCGCCCTCGTGTATGAATATACTGCAGATGAAAATCAATGAACTTAAGGAAACAAGCTCAAACAGTGACTTTAACCGAGGAAATGCAGGCGGAGGAGTTACGGCAGCGAGTGCTATCGCCGCACTTCAGGAAGCAGGCAATAAAGTAAGCCGAGATATGCTTAAATCCACCTACCGTGCATACACCAAGATAAATTATCTGTGCATCGAGCTTATCCGTCAGTTCTACACGGAGAGACGCTCGTTCCGCATAAGCACCGCAGACGGAGGCTATGAGTTTTCAGACTACAGCAACGAAAAGCTCAGAGTACAGAAGGACGAAAATTCCCTTTACAGAAAGAGCATTTTTGATATAGCGGTGAAAACGCAGAAAAAAAGTCCCTACACACGTCTTGCACAGAACGAGCTTGCAAAGGAGCTGTTCAGACTTGGATTTTTCAATCCCGAAAACTCTGTGCAGTCGCTCGCGGCACTTGAAATTATGGACTTTGAGGGCAAGCGTGCAATAGAAGAAAAGATAAGAGAAATTTCACAGGTAAATTCGAGTGATGAAAGGATATAAGGCTATGAAAGAAAAGGGAAAAGAGCTTACAATCTCCGCCGAAAGCGCGCAGGCTGGAGAAGGTATAGATGCTGAAAATGCGACAGTCAGCGCGTCGCAAACGGGCGAAAAAGAGCGCCTTGACGCCGAAGGTGAAAAAAGCAAGGATGCTGAATTTGAAGCGCTTGTTGAAAACGAGTACAAAGAGCAGTTTTCAAAAAAGGTGCAGAAAATTATCAGCAAAAGATTAAGGGAGGTGAAAATTTTGAAGGAAGAAAAGGACAAAAACACTCTTTTCGTGGAGTCTCTCCTCAAAAAATTCGGTATTGAGGATGGTGACACCGAGAAGCTTCAGAGAATGATTGATGAAGCTATGGCAGGGACAAATTCTGCAGACGGAAAAAAGGTGGAGCTGATAAGAAGACTTGTGGAAGAAAACCGCGTCTTAAAAAAGCGTCGCGAGGAGGAAAACCGTGATATGGAAGTAAAAACACGCGCAGGCGAGCTTAAAAGACAGGCGGAGGAAACAAAGAAGCTTTACCCCGAATTCAGTCTTGAGAAGGAAATCAAAAACCCCGAATTTGTCAGACTTCTTAAGGTGGGCGTAAAGGTAAAGGATGCCTACGAAGTCGTAAATATCGACTCAATCATCGACAAAAACTCAAAGAATGCAGAAAAGAAGGTAGTTGATTCTATTCGCGTAAAAGGAAATCGCCCCGTTGAAAACGGAAGCGAGGGAAACAGCGGAATACTCCTTTCAGGCAATGCCTCAAAGCTCACAAAAAAGCAGAGAGCAGACCTTGCAAAGAGAGCCGCAAAGGGCGAAAAAATCAGCTTCTGAAACACACTTAAAAAATGAAAGGAAAGAAATAAATGTATAAGTTAAATATCCAGCATTTCGCTGCAGGTGAAAATGTGCATACCACAACAGGTATTGCGTCAAACACCACAGGCGAAAACACACCCTATGGCGAGGGCGGCCTTTCCGCCCAGATGAAAACATATTATTCTGACTATCTTATTGATATGGCAGAACCCAAGCTCGTGCATGACCAGTTTGGTCAGAAGTGCCCCATCCCCCAGAACGGTGGTAAGGTAATCGAGTTCCGTAAGTGTGATCCCCTTCCCAAGATGACAACTCCTCTTATGGAAGGCGTGACCCCCACAGGTCAGAAGATTGATATGGGCATCATAACTGCAGAGGTTAAGCAGTATGGTGGCTTTATCGAGCTTTCTGATATGCTTATGCTTACCGCTATCGACAACAACCTTGTTCAGGCGACAAAGCTTCTTGGTAATCAGGCAGGCAGAACTCTTGACACAATCACACGTGAGGTGCTTTCAGGCGGTACAAATGTGCAGTACGCCGAAGGTCAGGTAGCAAGCCGTACTCTTCTTACAGGCGGTAAGGAAAGCGGAAACCACTACCTCACAGTAGACGCCGTAAGACGCGCGGTGAGATACCTCAAGAAGATGAATGCCGAAACAATCAACGGCAGCTACGTGGGTATTATCCATCCTGACACAGCCTACGACCTTATGAGCGACCCCAAGTGGATTAATGTAAAGACATATTCCGATCCCGAGGGCATCTATCAGGGCGAAATCGGAAAGATTGAAAACGTGCGCTTTGTAGAGTCAAGCGAGGCGAAGGTTTTCCACGCAGAGGACCTCACAAAGGAATCAAGAAACCTCACTGCAGTAGGCTTTGAGACTCTCGCAAAGGAAGGCGAAGTGTCAGAAGGCTGCGGAACATCCTCACTTTATAAGCTCATTGTAAAGGAAGCTCTTACAAAGGATGATGCAGAGCGTCTTGTAGGCGGAATGCTTCAGATTAAGGGCGAAACAGTAACAGTTACAGGCTT
>JAZNTQ010000075.1:0-5551 GCA_045591865.1 Clostridia bacterium | reverse complement strand
AAGACGGTCGCTTGACCGTCTTTTTCGTTGTGTTTCACGTGAAACGGGATATAAAATGTCTACAACAAGAGAACAAATGTTCTCTATATAGAGACTGCTTCCTTTCTCGCGTTTATTAAATTCTTTATAAAAAGAGCAACTACGGGACCGAGTATAAGCCCCATTATCCCGAAAAGCTTCATTCCCGAATAAAGGGCAAAAAGGGTGAGGAGCGGATGTATTCCAAGCTTTTGCCCGATTATTTTTGGCTCGCACAGTTGCCTTGTAAGAAGTGCAATTCCGTATAAAATAAGCAGTCCCCACCCGAGCGAGGTGTTTCCCATTATAAAATTAAAGACGGACATCGGGATAAGCACCACGCCCGTTCCTAAAATGGGAACTGCATCTATAATCGCGGTAAAAAAGGCTAAAAGAAGACTGTAGCTTATACCGAGGTAGAAAAAGCCTGCAAAAAGAACTGTGAAAATTATGCTTCCTATGATAAATTGCGCCTTAAGATAGGAAAATGCTATATCGAGAAAGGAATTTTTAATGTCGGCAAAGCGGGAAAGAGCTTTTTCTCCGAAAAAATCAATGAAGAAATTTTTAAGGAAGCAATTGTCCTTCAAAAGAAAAAATGCTGTGAAGATTGCCGCAAATACAGATATAAGAAGAGCGGGAATATTCTTTGCAAAACCTATGAGAAGCGTGCTTATTTTAGAAAGTATTGATGCAATATTATTCATAAGCGCATCGTAAAGAGTGGAAATAAGCTCATTTGCACCGCCGCCACTCATTGCGCTCAGTTTTCTTGAAATAAAAGGGAGTGCATTTGAAAAAGCGTCGCCGTTTTGCGAGAGTGTGGTTATTTCGCGGATTAGATGGGAAAAGAGCGCTCTCAACACCAGAAACAACAAAAAAGAAATAAGAAACAGCGAAAAAAACGCGCAAAAAGAGGAGGGGAGTTTTCTTTTAAGTAGTTTATTAAGCGGATTTGCCGCAAGATAAAGAAAATATCCTGCGAGAAATGGCGCGGCCACGGAAAAAATATATGGGAAAGAGTGCCACAAAAGATAAAGCGGGATAAAAAATATAATGAGGTCGGTAAAAAGAGCGCGGAGTGTTTTAAGAGAAATCAAAAAATCACCTCACAAAAAAATAGAAGGAGCATTTGCTCCTTCTATTTTACTCTTCTGGAGTTTATTTTAATCATTTCTCAAGGAAAATCTTCATTATTTCAAATCCGTTTTCAATGAAAGTACCATTTTCCCTTGCTTCATTTTCAGTAAAGCGTCTTTTTTCGCTCTTTTCCTCACCTTTTTTATAAATCACGCAGGGAACACACTCTCTGCTATGAGTTTTGGTAGAAATGGGAGTGGGGTGGTCGGGCATTACCAAGAACGCGTAATCCTCACCGGCTTCTTCAAGCGCGTTTTTGATATAACCGATAACCTTTTCGTCAATAATCTCAAGCGAGCGGATTTTTCCTTCAAGGTCACCTTGATGGCCGCACTCGTCGGGAGCTTCAAGATGAACGTAAATGAGGTCTGCACCGCCCTTTATAAGAGCATCAGCAGATGCCTTTGCCTTACCGTCAAAGTTTGTATGAATATTTCCCGTTGCGCCCTCAACGTCAATGCTTTCCATACCAGAAAGAATGGCAATTCCTTTGATAAGGTCAACCGCGCTTACAACGGCGCCGCGCTTATTATAAAGAGATTCAAAGCTTCGGAGGGCAGGCTTTTTGCCCTCGCCCCATATCCAGAGTGATGTGGCAGGGTTTTTGCCTTCGGCAATTCTTTTCTTGTTAATCGGGTGGTTTTTGAGAACTTCCTCGCTCTTTTTCATAAGTTCAAGGATTCTTTCGTCGGAAGGGAGATATTCCTTGATTTTTCTGTCGGAAATATCGTGCGGAGGAGTGAGATTGAAGCTTTCGGGAGCATCTTTCCACACGAAAAGATGTCTGTAGCTCACGCCGCCGTAAAAATGGAAATCACCGCCGCCAAGTTCTTTCTCGATATCTGCCATGAGTGCACGACTTTCTTCGGTTGAAATTTCGCCTGAAGAGTAGTCAAGCATTGTTTTTTCGCTGTAGTCCTCTTCGTTTGAAAGAGTAACTAAATTTGCGCGGAAAGAGGTCTCATTATCGCGGAGAGTAACTCCGATAGAAGCCGCCTCAAGAGGAGAACGACCTGTATAACACTCAAGAGGGTTGTAGCCCATAACGGACAGGTTTGCCACGTCGCTACCCGGTTTGAGCGCATCGGGAACAGTTTTAACAAGGTAAAGAGACCCGTTCGTCGCAAAGAAATCCATATTGGGAGTGTTGCTTTTTTCCAGAGGTGTAAGATTGCCGAGATTTTCTATCGGTAAATCTGCACAACCGTCTGCAAGTATGATAACATATTTCATAAAATCAAAACCTTTACTTAATTTTACATAAATCTTATCATTTAAAGACTTAGATTTCAAGTAAAAACGAATAAATTTTGCCAAAAAGAGCACTTTATAAGAAAAGGAGTGAGCAAAAAAATGCTTGAATTTATGAAAAACCGTAGAGAAACGGTAATTTTGTCCACTCTTCTTGTTCTGGTAAGTATTTTCGCGATTTCCCAATACAACCGCGCAAGAAGACTTATGTATTTCCGTGATATTGAATATAACAGAGTGTTTTCAGAGCTTACCGAGTATGTGGATGACCTCGAAATATCGCTTCTTAAGGGGCAGGTCGTTTCCACGACAGACCAGATGGCAAAGCTTTCTGCCGATTTATATAGTCAGGCGGGCGCGGCAAAGGCAAATTTAGCGCTTCTCCCGATGGACGGGCACGCTCTCACCAAGACATCTGAATTTTTGTCACAGGTAGGCGAATATGCGCACGCAATTTCGGCAAAGATGCTGCGTGGCGAGAAAATGAGCGAAAAAGAGATAAAAACCATGCAGGAGCTTTTGAGTTATGCTGATACTCTTAAAAAATCTCTCGACGAAACGCTTATTTCTATGCGTGACGGACAGATTTCCTTTGAAAAAGAGAAAGGAAGGCTGAATTTTCAGGGAGGAAAGGTCGCTATGTCAAGCGAACTGATGGCACTTGAGGAAGAATTTCACAATTACCCCTCGCTCGTATATGACGGACCTTTCTCACAGCATTTGGCTCTTCGCGAGTCGCTTTTAGTAAAGGGTAAGCCGCAAATCACCCCAAAGCAGGCGCAGAAGAAAGCCTCAAAATTTACGGGAAGTGAGCCTACGAGTGTGTCGGAAATTGGAGGAAGACTTCCCTCTTACAGTATAAAGAGCAACAGCGTAAACGTAGAGCTTACGAAAAACGGGGGCGAGCTCCTTCTTCTTATGAAAGACCGATACACCGAGGAAGAGAAGATTTCCGTGAAGGATGCTTCTAAAAAAGCTATGGAATTTTTGGAGGCAAACGGATTTACAAGTATGCGCGAGAGTTACTATGAAAAGCAGGGCGGAAGTGTCGTTATAAACTATGCCTACGAGCAGGACGGATACACAGTTTTCCCCGACCTTGTGAAAGTAAAGGTGGCTCTTGATAACGGAGAAATACTCGGTTTTGAAAGCCGTGGATATATAATGAATCACACCTTCCGCACAATCCCCGAAGAAAAAGTCACACGGGAAGAGGCTCTTAAAAATATGAGTGCGCACCTTAAGGCAGAGGAGGTCACAAAGGCGATAATCCCGCTTGAAAACGGGAGCGAAGCGGCGTGCTGGCAGATAAAGGGCGTGGTTTCAGATAAGCACTTTTTGATGTATGTAAATACGCAGACGGGCTTCACGGAGGATGTACAAATACTGCTGGAAAATGAAACAGGCACCCTCGCTGTATAATTACACAGAATGGGGACGGGGCACTTTTTGTGCAACGTCCTCAAACATTCTAAAGACGAAAAATAATTTTCCCATTTTTCTCTGCAAAGGATAGAGTCTTTGCAGCTCCACCATACTCGCGCCTGACATAGGCAACAAGAATGTCGCAATTTTCTATCATCCAAGCATTTCTTTTTATGATAGCTAATTTTTTAGGAATGGTTTCAATAGGTGGATAAAGTGTGCAGTCATATAACTTTGTTGAGTAATCCCTGTTAAGATATGGGATTACAAGAATTGATTCAATATATGGGTACTTCTCTTTGAGCTTATTTACAGCTTCTGCCGCGAGGATATCAAAATTCCCGTAACCGCCAAGTAAAAACTTCTTTGCTCCAAAGGTAATCAGCTCCTCTAATTTATTGTAGAGAACCCGTTTTATATTCTCATCATAAAAAATATCAGAATGTCCACAAAAAGTAACTGTCAAAAGAATCACCTCTTAATCACACTACATTTTAAGGGAATATCCCTTAAAAGTCAATAAGGGATATTCCCTTATGTTAATATTCCTTTGAGGTGTTACTATGATAAACAGATTAAGAGATTTGCGGGAAGACAAAGACATAAACCAAATGGAGATTGCAAAGCTTATAAATGTTCATCAAACCACATATTCTGATTATGAGAGAGGAAATTTGAATGTGCCCACAGGGGTGCTTATAAAGCTTGCGGACTTTTATGATACAAGCATAGATTATATTTTAGGAAGGACGGACGAAATAAAGCCCTATCCAAGAACAAAAAAATAAGCAGCAAAAAAGCAAGTCCAATGACTTGCTTTTTATTTTCAAATCGTGCATAATTTTGTGGAAAACGGGTTGATTTTTAGCAAACCCCATATTAGAATAAAGTAAAGAAAAAACAACTTGTAAGTATTGCGCAAAAAGTGCCCCGTCCCCAAATTGTTGTCCCCAAACTGTTCAAATATTTTATCAGTGCAATTTTAATGCCATTTATTTTACTGCAATAAAGAGGTGTTTCAATGAATAGAAGGAAAAAATTTTTAATACTACTTGCTTTTTTTATAACTTTTCTTGTTTTTGCATTTGATATGAGATTAAACATAGTTTCATACACCATCAAAAGCGCTGAAATAAAGGGTGAGGTAAAGCTCGCGCTTTTAACTGACCTTCATTCTTGTAACTATGGAAAAAACCAAAAAAATCTCCTCGGTAAAATTGAAGAATATAATCCCGATGCAGTTTTGCTTGGAGGAGATATTTTTGATGATGTTTTAGAGGATGCAAATGCAAAAATTGTTGTGGAAAATCTCGCTAAAAAGCATAAAACTTATTATGTGAGCGGTAATCACGAATGGTGGAGCGGCAGAATGGATGAAATGTTCAAATTCCTTTCAGATTTGGGAGTGAATATTCTCCGAGGAAGCGGCGACATCCTGAATGTAGAAGAAAACGAAATTTACATGTGGGGAATTGATGACCCCGAAGTCAATACATACGCTTCCTCTTTTTTAAGCTGGGAAAAGCAACTTGAAAAAATCGGGAAAGAGGCAAGTGCAAACAAATTTAACATTCTTCTCACACACCGCCCTGAATATGTAAAGCAGTATATAGAATATGATTTTGATGTGGTTTTATCAGGTCATGCACATGGAGGGCAATTCAGAATTCCGTTCATTATGAATGGAATTTTTGCGCCAAACCAGGGATTCTTTCCT
>JAZNTQ010000074.1:0-61220 GCA_045591865.1 Clostridia bacterium | reverse complement strand
ACGCTCTTGCAAACGCAGTTTCAGACGGAGATGTTATTTTCCCGGGTGAAGCAGGTCTTGAAGGCTGCGACGTTTACGCAACTCTTATCATCGGCGACAACGCCTATGGTACAACGGAAATTGCAGGCGGCGGTCTTACTCATATCATCAAGCAGCTCGGTTCTGCAGGAACCTCTGACCCTCTCAATCAGCGTGCAAGCGCAGGCTGGAAGGCAACAAAGGCAGCAGTAAGACTCGTTGAGCCTTATATGGTAAGAATCGAAACAGCTTGTACCTTTGGAATGTAATAACACAATGCAAAATGCACAATTCATAATGCACAATGAAAACCTCTCAGTCAGCAAAACTGACTGAGAGGGGTAATATAAAGGAGGAAAATTCTATGGCAACTACAAAGAAAACTAATGAAAAACCCGTGACGAAGAACTTTGATGAAAATACCCTTGTGGAAATCGAGCTTTTCCGCGACAACAAGGATTACAAGGACAACGTTTTTGTGGCGGTCAACGGTGAAAGCTGTGTGATTGCGCGAGGCAGAAAGGTTAAAATCAAGAAGAAGTTTGCCGACGTGATTATGCAGTCTATGCGTCAGGATATCCGTACTGCAAGACTAATGGATAATAAGTCCGACGAGTTTTTTGCCGAAGCTGCCCAGAGAAATATATAAAAAGGGGGCTACTATATGGCAAGCTTTAATCTTGGCCGCATAAAAGGCGACAAAGGTGATAAAGGCGACACAGGTGCAAAGGGCGATACAGGTGCAAAGGGCGAAAAGGGGGATACGGGAGAAAGAGGTAAAGACGGAATTACTCCCGTCCTCTCCATAGGAGAAACGCAGACTCTTTCTCCGAGCGAAGAGGCACACGTTGAGCTTGATAATACTGATGCCCAGAACCCCGTGCTTTCTTTTTACATACCGCGCGGACGTGACGGACGCGACGCGCTCGGCGATATGCTCTCTGTCATCTACGATACCGAGGGAAAGAAAGAGGATATTTATAAATATGCCGATACTCTTTTCTCCTCATGCCTTAAAAAAGAGGGAGGAGCTCTCACAGGTGCTTTAAGAGCAAGTGAGGCAGATGGCAAAGAAGCGGTGATGCGAAATATCAGTATCCGCACATCTCTTCCCGAAGAGGCTACAGAGGGAGATATATGTATTATCACCAGTGATCCAAATTCAAAAAAACTCGGCGACTGCGAAGTAGGAAGCACAATGCTTATAGAGGAACATGGAAACGCAGCTGAGTATATCATTGCCGCAAAAGATTATCATTCTAAAAACACCGTCACTCTTGTGAGAAAAAACCTCTGCTCGCTGGGAGTATGTTTTGATTATTTCGGAAGAGAAACCTATTCACGGAGCGATATTGATTTTATCCTTGAGGTCGGTTTCAGGGGAAAATTTTCAAAGGAAGTAAAAAATAATCTTGTCTGCATATCTCTTAATGCTATTGACTCAAGACACTGCTTTTTGCTTTCAAAAGAAGAATTTGAAGATATTGAGTATTTCAAAACTATCGAGAACCGTATAGCAAGATATATCACAAATAATGAGGACTATTTCACAAGAAGCACCACAAGTGACAAGGTGTATATTGTAACCTCTGTGGGAGGCTTCGCACTTGTTTCCCCGCAAACTTATAAAAAGTACCGTCCCGCAATCGTTCTGCCCTCTTCGCTTGAGGTGGAGAACGCCGTTAAAAGCGATGTTGCGGCAGTAAAAATGGCAAGCGTAAAAAGAGGCGTATATGTATTTTTGGACGGAGAGTGGAAGGAGTGTGCATCGCTGTGACGATAAACTTTGTTATAGAAGAAGCGCTAAAGCTCCATCCCGACACAATCCCCGACTCAATCAAGGTAAGATGGCTTGGTGAGCTTGACGGGAAGATAATGCGTGAAACGATGCACAAAGAAGGTTTCACTCCCTATAAGCTTCCCGAAGACGGGGAAAAGGAGCTTGTGGTAAAAGCGCCCTACGATAATATTTACACACTTTATATTATCGCTATGAGTGATTTTTTCAGCGGTGAAATGGCAAACTACAGCGCAAGCGCAATTCTTTTTGAAGAGGCCTACAGTGAGTTTCGCAAAAACTATATAAGAAACAATATGCCGCCCACGGCAGATTACACGATTGCGGGGTGAGAGGATGCATCTTCCAGTCATAAAAAAAGAAAACCGCTACAAAAGAAGCATAGTGACCTTTGGAGGAATAAATCTCACGAAGGATTTTCAGGAGGGCGAGCTTGAGGATGCTTATGCAATTTCTCACAGAATGTTTCCTGCAATCACGCAGCGCTTTAAGAGTGAGACGGTCTTTGAGTGCCAGTCTCCATCAGCGGCAGTTTTTGCCGACAAGGAGTGCGTCGCCACAAATGATGCACTCTACTATGACCGCAAAAAGGTCGCCACTCTCACCTCTGGCGAAAAGCAGCTTGCAGTTCTCGGGAAGAAAATCCTTGTCTTTCCCGATAAAGTGTATTATGACACACAGGCGGGAGAGGTTGGAGACCTTCGTGCCCTTGCCTGCACGCAGGGTGTAACTACAACCTTTACGAGCGATACAATCAGCGTCCCCGCGGTGCATATAAAGGAAAGCCGAAGAATTGATAAGCAGAGCTTTCCAAGGGATATGAAGCTTGTAATCTTTGACGCTGCCACGGTGTCAGAGGGTAAGGTTGTGCTTGGAAAAGCCTCACTCAAAAATCCTTCAGAGCTTTCGGAGGGAGATATCTACAACGAAGGATGCAATAAAAACGAGTACTTAATTATTCAGAGTGCCTTGTATTTGGAAGATACTGAAGAGTACAGCGTCACAAGTGAAAAGGTAACCGTGGAAAACCTTATGGAAAATATTTTTGGGGGCTTTCGAGAGGGAGATGTTGTCGAGATAGAGGGTTGTACTGATATAAAGGATAACAATAAAAGTGCCACTATTATATCTAAAACCGACACCTCGCTCACCTTTGCCGAGGGAACATTTACCGCAGGAAATGACAACGGGAATATTACAATCCAGAGAAAAATTCCTGATTTTACCTGCGTGTGCACCTATGAAAACAGGCTTTGGGGATGCGAAAAAAATACCATATACGCGTCCGCACTCGGAGATGCAACAAACTTTTTCAAGTATCAGAATCTCTCAACCGACAGTTTTACCGTAGAAAGCAACTCAGCAGGAGATTTCACTGCCTGCACCGTCTACGGAAACGGGTGCCTCTTTTTTAAAGAAGATGTCTGCTACAGACTTTTTGGCACGCGTCCGTCGAATTTTCAGCTTTCGGAAAGTTTTAAGGGCGGAATTTTGAAGGACGATGAGAAAAGCATCGCGAATGTAGGCGGAAAGCTTGTCTACAAGGGAAACGGGGGCGTCTATATTTATTATGGAGGCTCGCCACAGAGAATTTCCGACAAGCTCGGTGATATTTCCCTCAAAAAAGCAGTCGGTACAAGCGACGGAAGAAACTATTACCTCACGGCAGATACAGAAACTTCCCGTGAGGAATTTATCTGGGACAGCGAGAAAAATCTGTGGAGTAAAACGGGCATAGAAAACACAATTGATTATCTGTGTTTCGGCGAGGACGTGTACCGCTTAAACGAGCAGGGTATAAGCATAATAAGAAGGGAAACCGATGAGGACGTAGAGTGGAGTATGACGCTTCGTCCGTTTGACGAAGGCTATTACAAGACGAAAAACTATAGCCGCATCCATATCTGTGCCGAGCTTTGGAGGGGTGCGTATATCCGCACGGAAATAAAGGGAGACGATGGCATTTTCAGATGCATAAATACTTCCTATGGAGACGAAAAGAAGTACATAAATATCCCTTGCTCATTAAAAGGATGCCACGAGGCGCAGATAAGACTTTCGGGTAAAGGCAAGAGCGTAATAAACTCGATTGTCAGAGAATTTTCCGTAAATTGAGGTGGTATAAGTGATTCTTACGAAGCTTGGAGACCTTGCAGGTAAAAGCGCTGATGAGCAGATAAGAATGATTGAAAACTATCTGCGTACAAGTCACGATGAGCTTGAATACATACTGTCGCATCTTGACAGCAGTAATGTTATCGAGCTGGACATCACAAAAACAAAATTTTACAAGGGGGAGGACAATGAGCTATAACAAGGAAATCGACTATCAGGAAAAAATAGATGAGGCTGTAAAGAGGGGCGACTATGAAAACGCTGCGCTTTACGAAAAAAGCCGAAACGAAAAGATAGACGGTGAAAACTTAAACTACAAAAAAACAAATCACTACAGCGGATGGCTCGACAAGACGGACTATTCTGATGTTTTGCGTAGTCAGATGGAGAGCGGTGCCTCAAAAAGCGCTGTAGCGGGTACACTTCAAAAGCGTGTCAACAAGGCAAAGGGCACAATAGGGCTTACAAAATACGCCGCAGATGACGTGTATGAAGAGGCAATAAAATATATCATGGGGAGCGGAAACTTCTCCTATAAAAAGGATGCTCCTGAATATGTGGGAAATTACAGCTCGCAGCTTGAGAGATTGCTCGAAAAGCTCGAGAATGTAAAAAAATTCAGCTATAATCCCTATGAGGATGACCTCTACGAATACTACCGAAAGCAGTATATCCGTGAGGGAAACCGTGCCATGGAGGACCTTTTGGGAGAGCTTGCGGCTAATACAGGAGGCGTTATCTCAAGCTACGCCGCAGGTGCGGCAGCGCAGAGCAGAAATTACTATAATGAGAAGCTCACCGATAAAATTCCCGAGCTTTATCAGGATGCCTACGAAAGGTATTTAGACGAAATCGGTCTTTTAGAGGATAACGTAAAAATTCTTGCCGATCTGGAAGAAAATGAGTATGCGCGTTATCTCGACAGTCTTAACCAGTACAATAAGGACAGGGAATTTGAATATAAAAAATTCACTGATGAGAGAGATTACGAGAAGACCGATAGGGAAAGCGAGCTTGAATACGAGTACCTTATGAAGAAGCTTGAAAACGAGGCTCTTGAAAACAGCAACAAATGGGAGCAGCAAAAGTATGAAAACGAGCAGGAAAAAATAGAAACTGCACTCCGAAAGTGGGAAAAGCTGGGTTATCTTGACGAGGAAAGTGCAAAGATACTCGGGCTCCCCGCAGGCACTCATACCATTGACTACGACTACAAAAAGGCACAACAGTATAAAATGTACAACAAATAACTAATAATTTACAAAAAACAACCCCTATATTACCCCAAAAAACTTGCAAAAGCCAAAAAAGGAGAGTATAATAAACTTTAATTCAAGTTAAAGGGTGAAAAAAATGTACAGAATTACTGAAAAAACAGTGCTGAACCCCACTGTCACAAAGATGGTAATAGAAGCACCCCTCGTTGCCAGAAAGGCAGAGGCAGGGCAGTTTATAATTTTCAGAACAAAAGAAGACAGCGAGCGCGTTCCGCTCACAATTGCAGACTACGACCGCGAAAAGGGAACAGTTACAATCATTTTCCAGATTGTAGGAGAAGCTACTATGGAGCTTAATTCTCTTTCAAAGGGTGATTATATCTGCGATTTTGTAGGACCTCTCGGCACTCCCAGTGACCTTGACAATCTTAAAAAGGTTTGCGTTGTGGGAGGCGGCGTGGGTTGCGCGATAGCATATCCCGTCGCGAAGAAACTCCATCAAAACGGGGCTGTTGTGCATAGCGTTACAGGTTTCAGAAATAAGGACCTCGTTATTTTAGAGGACGAATTTAAAGAGGTAAGCCAGACTCTTAAAATAATGACCGATGACGGAAGCTATGGCGAGAAGGGACTAGTAACAGAGGCTCTTGAAAAGCTTATCAAAGACGGAAATGAGTACGACGAGGTTATCGCAATAGGACCTCTTGTTATGATGAAGTTTGTGAGCCTTCTTACAAAAAAGTATGGCATTAAGACCACCGTTTCAATGAATCCCATTATGGTAGATGGTACGGGAATGTGCGGCGGATGCCGACTCACCGTAGGCGGAGAAACAAAGTTTGCCTGTGTTGACGGTCCTGATTTTGACGGACACCAGGTTGATTTTGACGAGGCGATTTCCAGAAGCGGAATTTACAAAGACTTCGAGCAGAAAAGACGCGAGGATAATTGCAACCTCTTAAATAAGGAGGTGCTTTGATATGCCTAATATGGATATTAAAAAGTGTCCCATGCCTTCGCAGGACCCCAAAGTGAGAAGCAGAAACTTTAAGGAGGTTGCGACGGGCTACACCTACGAAATGGCAATAAACGAGGCAAAGCGTTGCCTTAACTGCAAGACGAAGCCCTGCCAGAGCAAATGCCCCGTAGCAATCGACATTCCTGCCTTCATCGAAAGGCTTGCAAACGAAGATATTAAGGGAGCATACGAGATTATCTCAAGAGAAAGTGCGCTTCCTGCGGTATGCGGAAGAGTGTGCCCGCAGGAAAGCCAGTGTGAAAGCGTCTGTGTTCGCGCTATCAAGGGCGAGAGTGTTGCCATCGGCAGACTTGAGCGATTTGTTGCCGACTATTACAGAGAGCATTATGCAAAAAAGGCGGAAAAGTGCGTGTCAAATGGTCTTAAGGTAGCAGTTGTCGGTGCAGGTCCTTCAGGACTTACCGCCGCAGGCGACCTTGCAAAAATGGGCTATGAGGTAACAGTTTTTGAGGCTCTTCACACCGCAGGCGGAGTGCTTGTTTACGGAATTCCCGAATTCCGTCTTCCCAAAGATATCGTGCGTGACGAAATTAAAAAGCTCGAGGATATGGGAGTTTTGATAAAGACTAATATAGTTATCGGAAAGACCATTACTGTAGACGAGCTTTTTGAGGAAGGTTATGAGGCGGTCTATATTGCAGGAGGTGCAGGACTTCCGAGGTTTATGAATATCAAGGGAGAAGCGCTCAATGGTGTTTACAGTGCCAATGAGTACCTTACCCGTATAAATCTTATGAAAGCATATCAAAACGACAGTAAAACTCCTATCAAAAAGAGCAACCGAGTAGCAGTTGTCGGCGGTGGAAATGTTGCTATGGACGCGGCAAGAAGCGCTATGAGACTCGGTGCAGACGAGGTTTACATAGTCTATCGCAGAGGTATGGAAGAGCTTCCTGCACGAAAAGAAGAAATAGAGCATGCAGAGGAAGAGGGTATTATCTTTAAGACTCTCACCAATCCCGTCGAAATTCTTGGCGACGAAAAAGGAAATGTCACGGGAATAAAGTGCGTAAAAATGGAGCTTGGCGAGCCTGATGAAAGCGGCAGAAGAAGACCTGTCACCGTGGAAGACAGTGAGTTTGTAATAGAGCTTGATACTGTCATTATGTCAATCGGCACAAGTCCAAATCCGCTTATTCATAAGACAACCAAAGGCCTTGAAACCAACAGGCACGGCTGTATCGTGACTGACGGTGAGGACGGAAGAACCTCTCGCGAGGGTGTCTTTGCAGGAGGCGACGCCGTAACGGGCGCGGCTACCGTAATTCTCGCTATGGGAGCAGGCAAAAAAGCGGCAGCGGCTATTGATGAATATATCAAAAACAAAAAAAATTAAAAAAAGCACAAAAGTGTAACGACTTTCGGCAAACCCCCTGGTATTCTATACTGGGGGGTTGTTTTTTTAGAAAATGGAGGAGAAATATGAACACCATAACTATAAAAATCGACGGTCAGTTCGTAACAAAAAGCAGTAAAAATGCAGGGGCTGCAGGGAGCAGTAATGCGTGTGAGTTGAAGCTTATATTCGATGAAAGTTGGCTTGGCTTTGCCAAAAGAGTTATCTGGCGTGACAGCAAGGGAGAAAACCCTACAAGCATACTTCTCACGCAGGATTTGGAAAATCCTCTCGTTTATACAACGAGCATTCCACCGAGCGTAACGGGGAGTGAAGGATGGTGCAGCTTTACCGTAGAGGGTTATAACATTAAAAATCCCGATGTGGTAAATAAAAGTGCAAGCGATTTCCTTTTTGTTTCATATTCGCAGGCAAATGAGGGAATAGCGGCACCTTCGCCGAGCGAGGCAGTTCAGCTTCAAAAACAGTTTGAGGAGCTTCTTCCCAAAGTAAGCGCTCTTATGAAGGAAACGAGAGAAGAATTAGATGAGCTTTGTGAAAATATGAGCATATGGGAAAACTATGATGATGCAAAGCTTTATAAAGAGGGTAATAAGGCGGTTTTTGAGGGATGCACATACCTCTGCATAAAGGAATGTATGGGAGTTTCTCCCGAAAACGAAAATTACTGGCTCCTTATCGCGTCGCGTGGTGAAAGAGGACAAATCGGTAACCAGGGTCCGCGTGGCGAAAAAGGCGAAAAGGGAGAGAAAGGTGAGCGCGGAGAAGTAGGCGAAAGAGGCGAAAAAGGTGAAAAAGGCGAAAGAGGGGAACGTGGAATCGGCGGAGTTTGCGCCTCTGCAAACGGGTTTTACGCTCTGTCCGTCGATGAGAACGGAGATTTGTGGATAAATTACCCCGACTCTTCGCACAAGCCCTCTGCAAAGCTTAATTCTGAAGGCGAACTTATCCTGACTCTTGACGGAGCCACATATTCATTTAATGTCGGAAATGTAAGAGGCCCTGCCTTTACTTATGCAGACTTCACCGAGGAGCAGAAAAATGAGCTTCTTTCACGTGCTATTCCCGAAATAGCCGAGGTAAATGAGGCGGCTCAGGAAGCAATAGCATCAGGCGAAATTGCAAAGGAGTCAGCTCAGAGTGCAAAGTCTTCCGAGGAAGCCTCCACACAGGCGCTTTCAGACCTTCTTGCTATGATAAATTCGGGCGACATCGTTCTTGCAACAGACGGCAAGCTTCCGCTCTCAAGCATCCCTGCAACTGCAACGCAGGAGATTTATGTAGTGGAAAGCGAGGATGAATTAACATCTCTTATTGCGCAGCGTGGCGACCTTGCAGAGCTTGTAGAGGAGATAGACGGCGAAAGAACAATCACCAAAACGTGGCAGTGCCTCGGTGACAGTAAAAAACGTGAAAACTGGGTTGTATGGGGCACAAGCTATGCAGTGCAGTCGGGCAACGCCGAGCATTCAAACACTTCCACTAATGCCACTATGATTAACGGACACCGCATCGTGGAAATGACCGAAGCGGAGTTTGAAAACGCAGTTAAGGATGAAAATACATATTATCTTGTGTATTAAGGCGGTGGAAATATGATTTATGTAAATGAAAACAGAGCGCAGATTGTAAAAGGCGATTTCCACCCTTCCGAGCTTTACAAGGGAAGTACGAGAATTGCAGGATATACCAAAGAGGCATTTGAAGGCGAAGGCGGGATAACGCTTGAAAATTGCTATAACGATAAGCTTCATAGCGCACAGATAACAGGCAATAGTGTACAAGATGGCGCACCCTCTCCCGAAAGCCCGATAGAGGTTAAAAGTGTGGGAGGCCTTGTAACAGAAGAAGAGCACAGCGGAAAGTACAAAATCGGTGTAACTGCAAGAGGAAAAAATCTTTTTAAGTTTATAGATTCAGCAATCGCCAACGGCAATACCATTGATGTCTTTAAAAACGGAGCAATCGTGCAGGGAAATATAGCGGAGAATGCGCTTACAGGGGCGTATGCCAGAGGATGGTTTCGCCCGGGATATACTGCCGCAAGCGGAATTTGCCCTGAATTGAAGAGCGGAGATATTGTTACTGTATCAGCAGATGTAACCCTGCTTGAATTAAGGCAGGATGACAACTATGTCCCGAGCATACTGCTCTATTCGAGGGACGGCGGCAACGCTAAATATACTTTAAAAGCCGTAACGGTAAAACTGAATGAAACAAAACGTATTTCGTGTAAATTTACCATTCCCGACATTGAAGCACCGAAGATTTATTACCCCGCGTTCGCCCTTAATTCCAACACTGTAAAAATAGAAAATATTCAAATTGAGTATGGAGATACAGATACGGAATATGAGGAATACAAAGAGCCTCAAAGCATTGACATTTATCTTGAAGAGCCCCTTCGCAGAATTGGGGATAAAGAGGATTTTATCGACTTTGAAAACGGAAGAATCATAAGAAATGTCAATTTCAAAGTATTTACAGGCGATGAAATCTGGTACAGGCAGGATTACAGATTGTACTGCTCGTGCGGGAGCGTTAAAGGTCTTGATTCAAATGTATGCCACCTGCTGAATAACCGCTATGTCTCCTATACATGGGAGAATATAGCAGCCAACATAAGGCGCGCCGAGGGAGAGAGAATTATAGGTGCCGCTTTACAGGCCGGAAGCTATTTCTGTGTAACCCCTGCACAGACAGTTCCAGAAATAGAGGAGTGGGAAGCACAGCTTAAAGCGTGGAATGATGAGGGCACACCCCTTACTGCAGTTTACGAAGACTCTGTAAGGGAGGAAGAAATAGATCTTCCCTCTCTTCCCACATTCAGAGGGACAACGATTTATGAGATTAACACAGAGATTACCGCAAAAATAGGCGGTGAATATAAGAGGGTGGAGTGAGGTTCTTCGCTTTACTCAGAATGACAAGAAAATAGGGGACGGGGTAGCGGAGCGGCGACGAGGTAGTGAATGACAGTCCTGTGGACTGTCAGAGCCGAGTCGTGACCGAGCCGTAGTGAGAGATTTTGTAAGCCGCAGGCGTAACAAAAACGACCTGTCTCCAAGCAAAGGAGGTGTAAATATGGCAAACATCAAAAACGTGATTTTAATAGCACTTGCAGGGTTGGGGAGCGTTCTGACAGAAACATTCGGAGGCTGGGACTCTTTTCTTAAGGCGCTGGTTATGTTTATGGCGGTTGACTACATAACGGGAATGACAGTGGCGCTCGTCTTTCACAAGTCGCAGAAAACAAAAAACGGCGGCGCATCCAGTCAGGTAGGCTACAAGGGAATAGTAAAAAAAGTGTGTGTGCTTCTTCTGGTGGCGCTTGCGGTAAGGGTGGACGAGATAAGCGGCACTCATTACATAAGAAACGCCACAATATTCTTCTTTTTGGGAAATGAGGGACTCAGCATTATCGAAAATCTTGCCCTTATGGGAATAAAATACCCAGATTTTCTTAAAAAGGCGCTTGAAGCACTCGGTAAGGAAATTCCCGAAAATGAAAGCGGCAGGGAATAACCCAAAAAAGGCGTGAATAAGATAATAACGGAGGGATTTAATATGAGTGATTTTAGAACTTTCAGCATACAGCAATTTGAGAAATACATAAACTCATTGAGCGTTCTGCGAATGATAAAACGTATTCAGCTTCACCACACGTATTCTCCCAGTTATAAGCAGTTTACGGGGGAGAATCATATTGCGCTTCAGAGTGCCATGCGAGGCTATCACATAAAAACTAACGGATGGAGTGATATTGCCCAGCATTTTACAATTTTCCCCGATGGAGTTATCGTGTCGGGGCGCAGTATTGAAATGGTGCCTGCAGGAATAAAGGGTGCGAATACGGGAGCGATATCAATAGAGTGTCTTGGTAATTTTGATGCTGGGGCAGATAGTATGACAAGTGCGCAGAGAGAAGCAATTATCCGTGCAACAAAGTGTCTTATAAAAAAGTTTGGCCTTGATGCAAAAAACGCTGTAACATACCATTCCTGGTGGACAAGCGGAGGTAAAGAACTTTGCGATTATGTTCCTGCAAAATCGTGTAAAACCTGCCCCGGGACGGACTTTTTCGGGGGGAACACGAGAGAAGCATTTGAGAAAAATCTTCTTCCGCTTATAGGTGAAGAGAAGGAGACTCTTAAAAGTATCGACAAAATAAATGACATTATATGGGAGCTTATGAACAAAGGCATAGTGACGGATGGAAAACTCTGGATTGAGAAATGCCAGAGCGATAAAAATGTCTACTACCTTTGCAAAAAGATGGCAAACTACATAAGAGGCACACTGTAAAAAACGGCGTCGGGGAACCTTCTCCGACGCTGTTTTATGTGACAAAACAACAAAAAATATGAAATAAAACAGCAATCCTTTGTGCAAAATGACGAAAGTAAAAATGAAATATTGTGAATTATACGGATATATATAAATACAGATTTATAGTAAAATTATATATACGAAGTTAACTTCGGATTAATAGAGAAACGAAGCGGTTTTACTGCTTCGTAGAAAGGCGGTTAAAGCAATGAATGTATTTAGTGGAGAAAACATCAGAAATGTAGTAGTATTAGGACACGGCGGAGCAGGAAAGACATCGCTTGTTGAAGCGATATTACATAAAGCCGGCGCATCCGACAGATTCGGAAAAATTGCAGACGGAACTACAGTAAGTGACTACGACGCAGAGGAAGTAAAAAGAAAAATTTCAGTTAATCTTTCAATGGCGCCCTGTATCTGGCACACTCCCAAAATACCGGATTCAAAGCTTAACCTCATTGATACTCCCGGTTACTTTGACTTTGTTGGCGAGGCTATGGGAGGTATCCGCGCTGCAGAAAGCGCACTTATTGTTATCAATGCGAAAAGCGGCGTTAAGGTAGGTACCGAGAACGCATGGAAATATGCTACCGAGCGCGGCATGGCTCGTATGATGTTCATCAACTGTATGGATGATGAAAGTGCAGATTTTGACAAGGTAGTAGCACAAATTCACGAAAAATTCGGTGCAAGCGCCGCTGTTTTCAGAATTCCGATTAAGGAAGGCAAGGAAATGACAGGTTATGTCAACATCGTAAGCGGTAAGGCGTATAAGGTTGAAAATGATGTTGAAACTGAAATCCCGATTCCCGAAAATATGAAAGCATCCTTCGATAAGTATCACGATGCACTTATTGAGGCAGTTGCTCTTACAAGCGACGAGCTTCTTGAAAGATATTTCGCAGGCGATGTTATTACCGACGAAGAAATGCGCGCAGTTCTTAAGGGCAGTGTTAAGCAGGGTCAGGTAGTTCCCGTTTACGGCGGCTACTGCACAGGAAAGACCTTTGCAGTACGCTCTCTTATGGACGCTATGCTTAAGTACCTTCCCTCTCCGGTCGAGGCAGAAAAAGCAGATTCAGCGGCACCCTTAAGCGCAGTTGTATTCAAAACCCTTGCAGACTCTTACGGCAAGATTTCTCTTATCCGTGTTTACGGCGGAACGCTCAAGGCTGATTCAACAGTTTATAATGTTAATAAGGGCGAAAGTGAAAGAATCGGCAAGCTCTATGTTCTCCGCGGTAAAAAGCAGATTGAAGTTCCCGAGCTTCGCGCAGGCGACATCGGTGCGGCTACAAAGCTTGGTGTAACACTTACAGGCGACACCCTTGCAAAACAGGGCGCAGAAGAACTTGAAGGAATTCAGTTCCCTGCTCCTGCTATCACAATGGCAATCATTCCCCAGGCGAAGGGCGATGAAGAAAAAATCAGTGCAGGTCTTTCAAAGCTTCGCGAGGAAGACCCCACATTCAAGGTTAAAAACAATAAAGAAACAAAGGAGCTTACAATCTCCGGTACAGGCGAGCTTCATCTTGACGTTATCACAAGCAAGTTAAAGACAAAGTTCGGCGTAGGCGTAGAGCTTAAGGCTCCCAAGATTGCATACCGTGAGACTATCCGCAAGAGTGTTAAAGTTCAGGGAAGACACAAGAAGCAGTCAGGCGGTCACGGTCAGTTTGGTGATGTCTGGATTGAATTTTCACGTCACGACGGCACAGAGCTTATCTTTGAAGAAAAGATTGTCGGCGGTGCAGTTCCCAAGAACTACTTCCCCGCAGTTGAAAAGGGACTTCAGGAATCTATCACAAAAGGTGTTCTTGCAGGATACCCCGTAGTAGGACTCAAAGCAGTTCTTGTGGATGGTTCTTATCACCCCGTAGACTCCTCTGAAATGGCATTCAAGGTTGCCGCAGGTATTGCATATAAGGATGGCCTCACACAGGCAAGCCCCGTTCTTCTTGAACCTATCGGCCATCTAGAGGTTGTTATGCCAGAGGATTTGATGGGAGACATCATTGGCGATATCAATAAGCGCCGCGGCAGAATACTCGGTATGAATCCTATCGGTGACGGACTTGGCGAAGTAGTAGCAGAAGTTCCCGAAGCTGAAATGTGTAAATATGCGACAGACCTTCGCAGTATGACACGTGCGAGAGGTAAGTTTACATTTACCTTTGAAAGATACGAGGAAGTTCCCGAAGCTATCGCACAGAAGGTTATCGAAAGTTCAAAAGCATAATATAAAAAACAAAGCCTGAAGCAACCGTGGTTGCTTCAGGCTTTTCTTATAAGGATTTGGTATTTTTACCCGAGAAGTTCGTCAACTGATATACCAAAAATTTCTGCCATCACTTTTATCTCAATATCAGTGACAAACCGCTCTCCGCTTTCAATTCGCTGAATTGCGTTTTTATCAACGTCAATACCGCATAGTTGAAGCTTCTCGGCCAGAATACGCTGCGACATTTTAGGGATTTGATTTTTCCTTAAAAAACAAATCTTCTCGCCGCAAATATTATTTTTACCCGATTTTGATTTATTTTTAAACAATTAAATCACCTTTTGACATTTAGTGCTTGACAAATTAAGTCTATCATGGTAGACTAACCAAAATGACATTCACTGAATGTCAAAAAATATGCGAGGCGATGTATAATGGAGCAGCAGAAAATCGATATGTTCATTATGGCAAATCAGAAGTACTTCCCTGCAGAAAGGATTATGTACTTAAAGGACAAGCTCAGAACATTGGACGAAGAAAAGTTTGTGATGCTATCAACCGTAGAATTAAAATCCCCCAAGGTAATACTTTTAGTTTCCATATTTTTAGGCGCTTTAGGAATAGACAGATTTTTGATTGGTGATAAAGGTGTGGGTATACTGAAGCTTTTGACAGGCGGATTATGTGGTGTTTTAACCATTATAGACTGGTTTACTATAGCAAAAAAGGTAAAAGATTTGAATTTTTATAATGTTATGGCACTTCTTTGAAAAGCTTTTTATACTGCTTTTTCGTCGATTATATTATACACAGAATTTTTCATATTACGTGCTTGTTTTATAAAAATAATATAAAGGTGGAGTCCGCACGAACTCTGCCTCTTTTTGAATATTTTTCCTTAAAATGCTTATAATTTATCCTGAAAGGAGAAAGGTTTATGAAAAAAATATTTTTATCACTTACGCTTGCAGTTCTTCTTTTCTGCTCTTGCGCAAGGCAGATGCCAAATGACGAAAACATCAACGGTCAGCAGACCGCAGTTACTGAAATAAGCGAGCAGCAGGCGAAAAAGATTGCACTTGAAAAAGTTCCGGGTGCTACCGAAAAGGACATAAGGAAGTTTAAGAAAGAGCGCGACGACGGGCGTTGGGAATACGATGTAAAAATCATATACGACAATATGGAGTACGAGTTTGAAATCGATACCCAAAACGGTGAAATCACAAAAATGGATAAGGAATCAATCTACGACTAAAAATTTAATAAAATGCTCTCCGAACGGGGAGCATTTTTTGTGTATATTTTTCCCTTTTGGGAAGAATAGGAAAAAACCATAAAAAAAAGCGGTTTTAAGCTAAAAACACTTGCATTTGAGCCAAATAATGATATAATATACTATGCAGTAAAATGGTAATAATTTTTTATATATTTTATGAGGTGATTTTTATGAACAAAAAGACTATTGAAGACATCCAGGTAAAAGGCAAAAAGGTCCTTGTAAGATGTGACTTTAACGTTCCGCTTGACAAGGAAGGCAATATCACAGACGAGAACAGAATTGTAGGCGCTATGCCCACAATCAAATATCTTGCAGATAACGGCGCAAAGGTTATTCTTTGCTCACATATGGGTAAGCCCAAGGGTGAGCCCAAACCCGAGTTCTCACTTGCTCCCGTAGCAAAGCGCCTTTCAGAGAAGCTTGGCAAGGAAGTAGTTTTCGCAGCCGATGATAACGTTGTTGGCGAAAATGCAAAGAAGGCAGTTTCTGAAATGAACGATGGCGACGTAGTTCTTCTCCAGAACACACGCTACAGAGCAGAAGAAACAAAGAACGTTGAAACCTTCAGCAAGGAGCTTGCTTCTCTTGCAGAAATCTTTGTTAACGATGCATTTGGTACAGCTCACAGAGCACATTGCTCAACAGTAGGCGTTACAGAATATCTTCCTGCAGTTTGCGGCTACCTCATCCAGAAAGAAATCGAATTCCTCGGCAATGCAGTAAATAACCCCGTTCGTCCTCTCGTTGCGATCCTTGGCGGAAGCAAGGTTTCAAGTAAAATCAGCGTTATTGAAAACCTTCTCGACAAGGTTGACAAGCTCATCATCGGCGGCGGTATGGCTTATACATTTATGGCTGCAAAGGGCTATGAGGTAGGCGACAGCCTTCTTGAAAAGGACTATATCGAATACGCAAAAGAAATGATGGCAAAGGCAGGAGATAAGCTTCTCCTTCCCATCGACACAGTTGTTGCAACAGCATTTGATAACGATGCTGAAAGCAAGGTTGTAGAAGAAGGTTCAATCGAAGCAGGCTGGCAGGGTCTTGATATCGGACCCAAGACAATTGAGCTTTTCGGGAACGCAGTTAAGAGTGCAAAGACAGTTGTATGGAACGGACCTATGGGCGTATTTGAAATGGAAAACTTTGCAAAGGGTACAAATGCAATTGCACAGGTTCTTGCCGAGATCGATGCTACAACAGTTATCGGTGGCGGCGACAGCGTTGCAGCTGTTAACCAGGCAGGTCTTGGCGACAAGATGAGCCATATCTCAACAGGCGGCGGCGCAAGCCTTGAGTTCCTCGAAGGAAAAGAACTCCCCGGTATTGTTGCACTTCAGGATAAATAATCCACAGGGTGTTAAAAAACCCAGAGCGCAAAAGACAGGTTTTATGAAAGGAATTGAATATATTATGAGAAAAATTCTCGCAGCAGGAAACTGGAAAATGAATAATACTCCCTCGCAGACAGAGGCTATGATTACCGAGCTTCGCGGCAAGGTAGCAGATGCAAAGAATGATGTTCTTATCTGCACTCCCTTTGTTTGCCTCCCCGCAGCGGTTAAGGCTGCAGAGGGCAGCAATATAAAAATCGGCGCACAGAATCTTCACTTTGAAGACAAGGGTGCATTCACAGGTGAAATCAGCGCACAGATGCTTAAGGAAATCGGCGTTGAATATGTAATCATCGGTCACAGCGAAAGAAGAGAATACTTTGCTGAAACTGATGACACAGTAAATGCAAAGGTTATTCAGGCGCTCAAGTATGAGCTTACTCCCGTGCTTTGCTGCGGGGAGTCTCTCAAGCAGCGTGAAGATACAGTAACATTTGACTTCATCCGCAGCCAGATTAAGATTGCTTTCCGCGGAATTTCCAAGGAAGACGCAGTAAAGGTTGTTGTTGCTTACGAGCCAATCTGGGCAATCGGTACAGGCAAGGTTGCTACAAGCGAGCAGGCTAATGAAGTTTGCGCAGATATCAGAGCTTGCCTTGCAGGTATCTACGATCAGGAAACTGCAGACAGCATCCGTATCCTTTACGGCGGCAGCGTTAACAAGGACTGTGCAGCGGAGCTTTTCGCTATGAGCGATATCGACGGCGGCCTTGTAGGCGGAGCAAGTCTCAAGTGTGATGACTTCTCAATCATCTGCAACGCGTAAAAACTAGCCGAGGAGCACAGGGGGAATCCCTGTGCTCCCCTTGGCTTACGGAAAGGAAGAACAAAATGACTAAAAAACTTACAATGCTTATGATACTCGACGGTTATGGTTATAACGAAAATACCGAGGGTAACGCAGTTTTCGCTGCAAAAACCCCCGTTATGGATAAGCTTCTTAAGGAATGCCCCAATACACTCATAAATGCCAGCGGTATGGACGTAGGTCTTCCCGAAGGTCAGATGGGTAACAGTGAAGTAGGCCATACAAATATAGGCGCAGGCAGAATCGTGTATCAGGAGCTTACAAGAATCACAAAATCTATTTCCGACGGCGACTTTTTCACAAAGGACGCTTTCGTAAAAGCTATTGAAAACTGCAAGAAGAATGACAGTGCTCTTCACCTTTTCGGACTTTTGTCTGATGGCGGTGTTCACAGCCATATCACTCATCTTTATGCAGCTCTTGAAATGGCAAAGAGAAATAATCTCACAAAGGTTTACGTTCACGGCTTTATGGACGGACGCGACGTTTCTCCCACAAGCGGTATTGAATTTGTAAAGGCACTTACAGAGAAAATGGAGGAAATCGGCGTAGGTAAAATCGGCGTCCTTTCAGGCAGATACTATGCTATGGACCGCGACAACCGTTGGGAAAGGGTAGAAAAGGCATATGCCGCACTCGTTTACGGCGAGGGTGAAAAGAATTCTGATGCAGTAGATGCTATGCAGAAGTCCTACGACAATGGTATCACAGACGAATTTGTTGTTCCCACAGTTGTTACCGAGGGTGCGACAATTGGTGAAAACGACAGCGTAATCTGCTTCAATTTCCGTCCTGACCGTGCAAGAGAAATAACCCGCACATTCGTGGATGCTGATTTTGAAGGCTTTGAAAGAAAGAGAGGATTTTTCCCTCTTTACTACGTATGTATGACCCAGTACGATGCTAAAATGCCCAATGTTGATGTGGCATTTAAGCCCGAGTCACTTACAAATACATTCGGCGAATATATTGCAGAAAAGGGCTATAGCCAGCTTCGTATTGCCGAGACAGAAAAGTATGCTCACGTAACCTTCTTCTTTAACGGCGGCGTTGAAGCTCCCTACAAGAACGAAGACCGTGCGCTTATTGCATCTCCCAAGGTTGCAACCTACGACCTTCAGCCCGAGATGAGCGCGCCCGAGGTTACAGAGGAAGTACTCGCAAGAATAGAGAGCGATAAATACGATGTTATTATCTTGAACTTTGCCAACTGCGATATGGTAGGACACACAGGTGTGTTTGAATGTGCAGTAAAAGCAGTTGAAACAGTTGACCAGTGTGTAGGCAAGGTAATTGATGCAGTTTGTGCAAAGGGCGGCGTAGTTTGCGTTACTGCCGACCATGGTAATGCCGACCAGATGGTTGACCCAGAAACAAAGGACGTATTTACCGCGCACACTACAAACCCCGTTCCCTTTATCGTAGCAGGTAAGGAATGTGAGCTTCGCGGAGGCGGACGCCTTGCGGATATAGCTCCCACACTTCTTGATATTATGGGAATAGAAAAGCCTGCCGAGATGTCAGGCGAGTCTCTCTTAATCGGTTGAAATAATTTTTTGAAGGACGGATTTTATGAAAAACAACCCTATCGGAGTTTTTGATAGTGGACTTGGCGGACTTACCGCAGTAAGAGAAATCCAGAGGATTATGCCCGGTGAGGATATCATCTATTTTGGTGACACCGGGCGTGTCCCTTATGGCAACAAGGGTGCCGAGACCATTATCCGCTATACAAAAGACGATATAGAGTTTTTGCTCAAACACGATATAAAGCTCATTATTGCAGCCTGCGGCACTGCAAGCTCTGTTGCCCTTCCTCTTGTGAAGGACAGCTACGATGTAAAAATAATGGGTGTGCTTGAAAGCGCCTGCAACAAGGCTGTAAGTGTCACCAAAACGGGTCGAATAGGTGTTATAGGCACGTCGGGGACGATAAAAAGCGGAAAATATACCGAGATTATAAATTCCATAAATCCCGACATCAAGGTTTTTGCAAATGCGTGCCCGATGTTTGTTCCGCTTGTGGAAAACGGCTATGCCGAAAGCGAAGCGGCACGCCTTATTGCAAAAGATTACCTTATCCCCCTTAAAAATGAAAATGTGGATACTCTTATCTTGGGATGCACACATTACCCCTTGCTCGAAAAGGTCATATCCGATATAATGGGAGAGGGAGTAGCGCTTTTAAGCCCGGGTGCACTCGCAGCGGAGGACGCAAAAAAGTATCTTGAGGAGAATAATCTTCTTTCAGACAGGAAAGAGGGTAAAAGCGAGTTTTATGTATCAGACTCTGTAGAAAGCTTCATTGAGCTGGGAGGGGTATTCCTCGGCAAGCCGATTGAGTCAAAGGTACACAAGGCGGAGGCAAAAGGATAATGAAAAAAGATGTTTACATATCAATAAAAGGCTCGCAGGACTACGGGACTGATAAGGACGCTATGGAGCTTACCACCGCAGGAAAGTTCTATGACAAGGATGGAAAGTTCTATTTAAGCTATGCCGAGGGAGACCTTTCAGGCATGGACAAATGCCACACCACCCTTAAAATCTCTCCCGACGGAATTGTGACGATGATGCGCCACGGACAGACAAATACTCATATGATTTTTGAAAAAGGCAAGTGCCATATCGGGCATTATGAAACGCCCTACGGAGATTTTACAATCAGCGTCACTGCAAATGATATTTCAGTTTCGCTTGATGAAAACGGCGGAAATATTGATATTGATTATATAATGGACATAAATAATGTTGCCCGTTCGAGAAACGGAATATCACTTACAGTAAGAGCATAAAAGTCTGTGTCACAGACTTATGAAAGGAAGATTTTCATGGCAAATACGTTTTCTATGAAGAAATCACAGATATATAATGCGGCAAAAAATGCGGCAGTAAAGGCATACGGGGAGATAGAAATCCCCGAGTTTGTTATCGAGGTACCCAAGGATAAGGCAAATGGCGATTATGCAATAAATATCGCTATGATGCTTGCCCGTGCAGCAAAGAGTGCTCCACGTGCAATTGCAGAAAATATTGTGGCAAATCTTGATGCGCAGGAGCTTGGAGCAACAAAGATTGAAATTGCAGGCCCCGGCTTTATCAATTTCTATCTTGATAAAAGCTATCTTTATAACACAATTTCCGAAATCGAAGCAGAGCAGGAGTGCTACGGTAATGTGAATGTAGGCGGGGGCAAGAAGGTAGTTGTTGAATTCGTAAGCGCCAACCCCACAGGACCTATGCATATGGGTAATGCCCGTGGCGGTGCCCTCGGCGATACCTTGAGCAACGTTCTTTCCCGCGCAGGCTGGGATGTAACAAAAGAGTTCTATATCAACGATGCAGGTGCACAGATTGATAAATTCGGCAGAAGCCTCTCTGCGCGCTATATCCAGATTCTTCGCGGAGAAGATGCAATAGAGTTCCCCGAGGACGGCTATCAGGGTGACGATATTCGTGAGCACGCGCAGAACTATATTAACAAGTTCGGCGATATTCTTCTTGAGAAAGATGAGCAGGAGAGAAAGGATGCGCTCGTAGCATATGCGCTTCCGCTTAATATCAAAGCTCTTCAGGAAACTCTTGCAAAGTACAGAATCGACTACGATGTGTGGTTCTATGAAAGCACTCTCCATAATGGCGGAAGTGTCACAGAAACTCTTGAAAAGCTTAAAAAGAGCAATATCACTTATGAAAAAGATGGCGCTCTCTGGATTAAATCCACCGAGTTTGGAAGCGAAAAGGACGATGTTTTAGTTCGTGCAAATGGTATTCCTACCTACTTTGCCGCCGATATTGCGTACCACCGCAATAAGCTCGAGGAAAGAGAGTTCGACCTTGCAATAAATATCTGGGGTGCAGACCACCACGGACATATCGCCCGTATGAAAGGCGCTATGGAAGCGGTAGGCATCAGCGGTGACAAGCTTGATGTACTTGTAATTCAGCTTGTGCGCCTTATGAGAAATGGCGAGATTGCGCGTATGAGTAAGCGTACGGGCAAGATGATTACTCTCTCTGACCTTATCGACGAAATCGGCGTAGATGCAGCGCGTTTCTTCTTCAATATGCGTGCGGCAGGTAGTCATATGGACTTTGACCTTGACCTTGCAGTAAGCCAGACAAATGAAAACCCCGTGTTCTACGTTCAGTATGCACACGCGAGAATATGCTCAATTATCAGAATACTTGAAGAAAGTGGCGTAAAAGTGCCCTCATATTCCGAAATTGATGCGTCGCTTCTTAAGAAAGATGAGGAGATAGAGCTTCTTCACACACTTGCGCGCCTCCCCGAAGAAATAAAGGCAAGTGCAGTAAGCTTTGACCCTAGCAATCTCACACATTACCTTATTGATGTTGCATCGCATTTCCATTCCTTCTACAACGCTTGCCGCGTTCGTGATGAAGAAGAAAAGCTTATGTGTGCACGTCTTAAGCTTATAGAATGTACAAGAGTGGTTATTAAAAATGTGCTTGATATCCTGGGCGTAAGCGCTCCCGAAAAAATGTAAGCACTTCGATTAAAATACTAAAAAAAGGAGGCATTGACCTTGAAAAATAAAATACTTTCAATACTTTTAATCCTTTGTATGCTTATGACACCTCATGCTATGGCAGCTGATGAAAATGCCTCTGCACAGGAAGATGCTGTCAGCTTATACAGTGCTGATATGCAGAAGCAAATCATAAAATTGTATGCTAAAACGCTTGCAGCGAACTACTACTATGGAATTGAGGATGAAGAGCTTTTGTATTCCGTTATTTGTAATATCATCGAAGAAGGAAAGCTCGACCTCAATAGTGCCATCCGTGCGATGGTAGAAACCCTAGGTGATGACTATGCCGAGTTTTATTCCCCCGAGGAATATAAGGCGATGACAGAGGATATCGCAGGCGAATTTTCAGGCATAGGCGTTACGATAAGTGAAAACAGTGATGGCGTTATCGTACTTTCAGTTTTTGAGAACGGCCCTGCGTATAAGGCAGGGATGATGGCATATGACTATATAGTGGGCGTTAACGGGACAGATATGCGCGGAAAGTCAAGTGCCGAGGTAAGAGAGCTTATCGTAGGCGAAAAGGGGACAGAGGTTAAGGTAACTGTTCTTCGCGGAGAAAAGGAAATTGAGCTTACCTGCGTGCGTGATACAGTCGAGGTTTCGCAGATTGAAACAGAGATTATTAACGATAAAACTGCATATATTAAGCTCCTTCAGTTCACGTCAAACGCTCCTTTGGAAATGGAAGCTCTCGTAAAGGAGCTTCAGGATAAGAAAGTAAGGAACGTCATTTTAGACCTTCGTGATAATCCCGGCGGAGACCTCAATGCAGCAATTGATATTGCAAATATATTTGTAAGTGCAGGTGCAATAGGTGAGCTTCGCTATAAAAATGAAACTCAAAACACCGTCATAATGAGTAAGAATTACAACGCTCCCCGATTCAAAATGCTCGTACTTGTAAATGAACACAGTGCTTCTGCAAGCGAATTTCTTGCAACTGCAATTCAGTCAAGAGGCGCAGGCAAGGTGCTCGGCGTGCAGAGCTACGGAAAGGGCAGTATGCAGATACTAAATAACGCCGTTGGGGGTGCAGGCTTCAAGTACACCGTAGGCGAGTTTTACTCATTTGACGGAAAGCGTATCCATACAGTGGGAGTAACTCCTGATTTTATTGTGGAGAATGAATATACCACTGTTGACCAGTCGCAGTTTGCTCCCATTGACATTGATGCGGTGCTCGAAAATCCGCGTAGTGAAAACAATATCCTCGCGCTTGAAGAGCGTCTTAAGGTTCTTGGTTATCTCAAAGAGGCAGATACCGTATATGACGCAGAGACAAAGGATGCAGTAGCGCGTTTCCAGGCAGTTTTGGGCTACGATGTTACGGGTGAAGCAGGCATATATGAATATATTTTCCTCAATGATTATAACTATGAGGAACTTGAAATCCCCGTTGACAGACAGATGGAAGCCGCAATAAAATATTTTTGATAACGATATGAAAAAACTAGAATTATTAACACAGTTTATCAAAAAAGGGGAGAGGCTCAAGGCGGATGCCCTTTTAGATAGTATCTACAATGAGAACGAGTGCCGCGGATATAGTGTGGCACTCGAAAAAATATTGCTTATTGAAACTGCAAAAGCCCTTAACGACTCTGTCAGGGGCTTTTATATTGATTGTGAAAAGTTAAAGGAGGCTCTCTTTTCGGACAACCCTCCGACGCGCAAAACTGTTTTTGACAGTATGCGAGATATTCTTCGTGATGCCTCGATAGAGGACGAGAAGACAGCCTATGAAAAAGCAAAGGCTTACATAAAAAGAAATCTTTTAAGTGAGCAGTTAACTGTTAGAGAAACTGCCCGATATTCAGGAATAACAGAGAGACTGCTTATCAGGCTTTTTAAAGAAAATGAAGGCAAAACAGCAGGCGAATATATAAGCTTTCTGCGAGTAGAGAAAAGCCTTTCATATCTCCTGGAAAATAAGAGTGTATCCCTTTCAGCACAGAAGAGCGGCTTTTCATCTGTTGAAGCATATATCCGTGCATTCAAGAGAGAAATGGGCACAACGCCCGCAGTATGGAAAAGGAATAAATTGTTCCTTTAAAAACTGTTCACACTATGTTAAAATAAAGAAGAGGTGAGAAAAGTGAAATTTGAAATGCTCAAAAGAAATAAAATGAAGG
Source organism: Clostridia bacterium (assembly GCA_045591865.1). Lineage (GTDB taxonomy): Bacteria > Bacillota > Clostridia > UMGS1883 > UMGS1883 > UMGS1883. Next base: position 36,954 of record JAZNTQ010000074.1, on the reverse strand, counting down.
TTACAATGAATTCAAAGGACCTTAAGGAGCTTGGAATATCTTTTGAAGCGATGGCGAAAAACTCGCCCGAGTCAAGAGAGGTGTTTTTTGAGCTTTTGCGCCGTGCAGAAAAAGAAACAGGGTTTGACTGCAACAATTCCCGTCTTGTGGTGGAGGCGGCAATTCAGGCAGAAAAAGGCGAGATGACGCTTTTCGTAACCAAGGTTAACTCCAGCGAGGAGGAAAAGCTTTTTGACTCTCTTTCAGAGATTATTCCTGAAAAAAGAAAAGAAAAAAAGAGGGAGCTACATCTTCCCGAGGGCAATATGATAGAGCTTTTGGATTTCGAAGATGTAATAAATATGTGCTCATGTATGCGCGAGTGCTCATGGGGAACGCTCTATTCATATAATGATAAGTACTATATGACGATGCGCCCGACCTACATACCCAAGGCTTCAGAATTCGGAACGGTGTGTTCAAAAGAATATCGCACAATAGTGGAAGAGCACGGAAAAGCAATTGTGAAAAACAGTGCTTTCATATTTATAAGAAATAAATTTGAATAATAAAAGGGGCTGAACAATTTGTTCAGCCCTTTTTGATTGCAGGTATTTATTTAATAACTCTTACCTTTATGATGCCTTCTACTGCCTTGAACTCCTCAATAGCACCATCATCAATGCCTTCAACATCAAGGATTGTGCAAGCGTAATCGCCGCGGCTCTTGTTAACCATATTCTCAATATTTATATTCTTGCTTGAGAATGCCGCAGAGATGTTTGCAATCATATTGGGAATGTTCTTGTGAAGAACGGTGATTCTCACTGTGCCCATTGTTCTGGGAAGCTCGCAAGAGGGATAGTTTACGGAATTTACGATATTACCGTGCTCCATATATTCGATAAGCTCTTTAGCAGCCATAATAGCACAGTTGTCTTCGCTTTCTGCGCTAGATGCTCCAAGGTGAGGAATTGCAACTACATTGGGAAGGCCGATAACCTCATCAGAGGGGAAGTCAACAACGTAGGAAGAAAGAGTATCATCTTCAAGAGCTTTCTTAAGAGCATCTGTATCAACAAGCTCACCTCTTGAGAAGTTAAGAAGCTTTGCACCTCTCTTCATTGCAGAGAAGAGATCACTATTTACCATACCTCGTGTAGAATCAAGAAGAGGAAGATGAAGTGTGATATAATCAGCCTCTGCAACGGCTTCTTTAAGGTCAGCCTTGATTACAGTATGGCTGTCAAGCATAAGGGCTGCCTTAACTGACATATAAGGGTCATAACCGATTACCTTCATTCCGAGAGCAGTTGCTGCGTTTGCAACGAGTACGCCGATAGCGCCAAGACCGATTACTGCAAGCTTCTTGCCCTTGATTTCGCAGCCTGCGAAATTGCCCTTGCCCTTTTCAACCATTTTGCCTACTTCGGCACCGTTGCCCTTAAGTGTCTTTGCCCATTCAACACCGCCTACGATATCGCGTGATGAAAGGAAAAGTCCTGCAAGAGTAAGCTCACAAACTGCGTTTGCATTAGCACCGGGAGTATTAAATACTACGATACCTTTTTCTGCACACTTGTCAAGCGGAATGTTGTTAACGCCTGCACCTGCACGTGCAACTGCGCAGAGTGATTCAGGAAGAAGCATATCGTGCATATTAAAGCTGCGGAGGATTATGCAGTCGGGGTTTTCGCAGTTATCTGTGATAGTGTATTTTTCTTTGTCAAAATTGTCAAGACCGCAAGATGCAATCTTGTTGAGTGTGAGTAGATTATACATTCTCTAAACCTTCTTTTATTACTTATTATTTTTTTCAAATTCTGCCATAAAGTCAACAAGTGCCTGAACGCCTTCAACGGGCATAGCATTGTAGATGCTTGCTCTCATACCGCCAACGCTTCTGTGACCCTTAAGGTTAACAAAGCCTGCTGCTTCGGCTTCCTTACAGAACTTCTTATCAAGGTCAGCATCGCCTGTAACAAAGCATACATTCATCATAGAACGGCACTTTTTATCCGCTGTTGCTTTGAAAAGAGTTGAGTTATCAAGGAAATCATAAAGAATATTTGCTTTCTTTTCGTTTCTTTCCTTCATAGCTTCAAGACCGCCGTTCTGGAGCGCCCATTTGTAAACAAGGCCTGCAATATAAATTGCGTAGCAGGGAGGGGTGTTATACATTGAGTCGTTATCAGCCATTGTTTTGTAATCGAGCATTGTGGGGATATCCTCGCGGGCATTTCCCATCAAATCCTCACGGATAATAACAACTGTAAGACCGGCAGGAGCCATATTCTTCTGCGCACCTGCATATATAACGCCGAACTTTGTAACATCTACAGGCTCACTTGTAATGCAGGATGACATATCTGCAACCAGCACCTTGTCACCTACATTGGGAACTTTGGGGAACTTTGTTCCGAAAATTGTATTGTTGTAGCATACGTGAACGTAATCAGCATCTTCACGCACCATATCGGGTGTGATTTCGGGAATATAGCTGAAGGTTTTATCTTCGGAAGTAGCAATACATTTTGCATCGCCGTATTTCTTAGCTTCCTTAAAAGCTTTTCCTGAAAACTGACCTGAAACAACATAGTCAGCCTTTCCTGTTTTCATAAGGTTAAGAGGAATTGCCGCAAACTGTGTTGAAGCACCGCCCTGAAGGAAAAGAACCTTATAGTTATCGGGAATATTCATAAGCTTTCTGAAGTTTGATTCAGTCTCTTTGATTATTGCATCGTAAACAGGTGAACGATGGCTCATTTCCATAACGCTCATACCACTGCCCTGATATTCAATAAGCTCCTTCTGTGCAGTTTCAAGCACTTCAAGGGGAAGCATACTCGGACCTGCTGAAAAATTATATACTCTGGACATAAAAAACGCCTCCTGAAAAAATAAAAGATTACTATACATTATACTCTTTATTTCAGGAGGTGTCAAATTATTTAGTTAATTTTTTTATCAAAATATGCAGAAAATTTCGTAAAAATTATCTTTTTGGAGCTTTAATGCCATAAATAATTTCTCTCACGCCGAAAATAAGTATAAAACCGCCGAACAGACGCGAAAGAAGAAGAGAAGATATATGCGTTGAAATATACGCTCCCAGGAGTGAGAAGGGCACGCCTGTAAGAATTATGGGAAGTGCCTTTTTTACTGCAATGCATTTGTTTTTTAAGTGGATAAATATTGCACAGGCAGATGCCGGGATAAAGCAGTAAAGATTAAGTGCCTGCGCCGCCTGTTGAGAAAGTCCCATAAAAATTCTTGCGGCAGGGATAAGGAGCATTCCTCCTCCCACTCCCATTCCTCCCAGAGTTCCCGAAAAAAATCCTATCAGTATCGCAAGCATAGATTTATCCTCCCATCAGTAATTTCCACGATGCAAGTATCATCACCGCGCCAAAGCCTATGCGGATAAATCTGCCCGAAAGTCGGGAGAGAAGCTTTGCGCCGAGAAAAGCACCCAGTGCAGCGGCAATAGAACCCTCTATTATAATGGGGAGTTTTACAAGGTTAGCCATAGTGTAAACCACAGTGCCGACTATGGTGAGGGGAAGTATTATCATAATGGAGGTCGCGTGTGCTCTTTTTTCGTCAAGTGAAAAGAATTTTTGCAGGACGAGTACTGCTATAATTCCGCCGCCCGATGCAAAAAAACCATTAATAAACCCTATGGGAATACCCCATAAAAGTGATTTCTTATTCATTAGGATACAAGCATTTCAAGACGTAATTTATCTGCAATCATTGCGATAAATTCGCTGTTGGTAGGCTTTCCTTTGTTGTTGCTTACGGTGTAACCAAAAAGGTTATAAAGCTCTTCTTCGTTACCTCGTATGCAGGCAACTTCAATTGCGTGACGGATTGCGCGTTCAACACGGCTGGGAGAAGTGTTGTGCCTTGTTGCAACCTTGGGATAGAGCTGCTTTGTAACTGCATTTATAAGCTCAGTATCCTTTATGCTCATAATAATAGCGTCGCGAAGATACTGATATCCCTTTATATTTGCAGGCACACCCACCGAATGAATTGTCTTTGTTACAGATATTTCAATCGCGCGGTCGCTGGGAGTATCGCTAGAGGTATCTTTATTGTTAAAAGACATATCTAAAGCGACTTGCGAAAGGCGAGGCATACACAAAAGCTTTATGCGCTCATACACAGTTTCGTTGTCGCAAGGCTTGATCATAAAATAGTCCGCACCAAGCTGCATACATATATTGGTAAGATGTTCGCGCTTTGCTCCGCTCATCACGATAACTACAGGGCGGTGAGCACGGGGAAGCGAGTTGATTGCCTTCAAAAGACCTATTCCGTCAAGCTGCGGTAGAACTATATCCATCAGTACTGCATCGGGTGTATAACGGCGGATTTTCTCTGCGGCATCAACGCCGTCATCGGCAGTTGCAATAAGGTCAATATCCTCTCTGGAGTCGAAAAATGATTTCATCTGGGAAAGAAGCTCGGGATTACTGTCTGCAATAAGCAGTTTTATCTTGGTTTTCATACTGTTTCCTCCAAATATTTTTTATTGTAGTTAGAATATTACCATATTTTGGAAATCAATGCAAGAACTTTTTTCCATTTTATGGAAATTTCCTATAATGCGACTAAAAAGGATATTTGGCGCAACACAAAAAAACATATGGGGCGAAAATTCGCCTCATATGTTTTTTTGTGTTCTTTATTATATTAAAGTAATTCCGCAGGCAGAGACCTCCGAACCTGTTGCACATTCTGGGGACGGGGCACTTTTTGTTCAATCTTCTTTTCAGCCTGTTTCTTTACAGTTTGGGGACTACAGTTTGGGGACGGGACTGTTTAATCTTCTTTCAGCATATTTTCGATAAATATTCCATATCCCTTTGTCGGGTCGTTTACAAGTACGTGTGTCACCGCCCCTATTATTTTGCCATTCTGAATTATGGGGCTGCCGCTCATCCCCTGAACAATGCCGCCTGTTTTATCAAGAAGACGGGGATCTGTAATTTCTATAGCAAGCCCTTTTGTAGCGCTTCCGTAGGGCATTGAGCGCAGTATGGAAATGCTATATTCTTTTATTTCACCGTCGACTGCGGAAAGAATAGTTGCATCACCGCATTTGACCTGACTCATTACACCAACGGGATACTCCTTAAAATCAAGAGCACTGCTCGGAAAAGCATCACCAAAAATTCCTGCCTCGCAGTTCTTTGTGACGGTTCCTGCTATTTCATCGGCACCTGAAAAACTTCCGCATATTTGCCCCGGCGTACCTCGTTTGCCTTTTTCAATTGATACAACACTGCTCTTTTCAATTGTTCCGTGAGCAACGTCAAACATTACGCCCGTATCGCTGTCACTTATCCCGTGTCCCAGGGCACCGTAGGTAAGCGTATTTTTATTTAAGTATGTCATTGTTCCCACGCCTGCACTACTGTCGCGCACCCATAAGCCAAGCTTCAGTTTTCCGTCACTGTCATCGGTGACGGGAGATACCATAACTTTTTTTATTGAATTGTTGCGCCTCACCGTAAGAGTGGAGTTATTCGTCAAAAGAGAGGGAACCTGTCCGCTTTCCTTAGGAACATTTCCGTTTATTTCTACTATCACATCCCCGGGTAAAAGCCCGGCACTCTGTGCAGGAGAAACCTCTTTGCCACCTGAAAAAACGGGAGCAAGATTTGTCACAATAAGGCCTCTGTTGTGTATGCGAAGACCTATAAGTTCTCCTGAAGCACAGACGCTTTCGGGTCTCGTAACATTAAGCCTGACCGTTCTTACGGGGATGTTTCCCACCGTTAATTTAGCTTGATAAGTACCCACTTTAAGAGGCAATACCTTGTCGCTTCCAGATGAAGCACAAATCTCATCGGGAATATTTCCTATGCTGACTCCTGCTCCAAGCAGAGCACTGTGTGTTTCGTTCTGATACATGGTTATATCGGACGGAAAAGAGTATAATATATCTGTGTAAAGGATGCCTCCCGAAATTAAAAAAGAAAAAAGGCAACAAAGAATTTTTCTGAAAATTTTCATATTTCACACACTCCTGTGACAAGCATCAGTCTATATGCTTATATTTCCTTATTGCCTTTTAATTTATGTTAGGAAATTACTTCTTATATTCAGTTAAATTCTTAAAGGAATATCCTTCCTTTCGCGCAAAGTCAATCACGCGTCCTAATGAAAGGGCATTCCCCTTTGAGACCGCGTGAAGAAGCAGCACGCATCCACTGTGCAGACTGCTTGTTATTTTGGAAAAAGCCTCATCCTCTGACACATCATCGTTCCAGTCAACATATGCTTGTGACCAGAAAACATTTGTATATCCTAAATCGCGTGTTACGGCAAGTGTACGCTCGCTGTATTCACCGCGCGGCGCTCTTAAAAACGACGTGTGCTCTCCGCATAATCCATAAACGAGCCTGTCAAGCTCAAAAAGCTCTTCTTTTAATTTTTCAATTGAAATTTCGGGGAGAGATGGGTGATTTAATGAATGGTTTCCCACGATATGTCCTTCATTTACCATCCTTTTTACAAGCTCGGGGTTTTCTTTCACATATTGCCCCGTAACGAAAAATGCCGCCTTGACGTCCTTTTCACGGAGTGTATCAAGAATTTGAGAGGTATAGCCCTTTTCGTAGCCCTCATCAAATGTGAGATAGATATTTTTCTTCTCTCCGTCTTCTTTGTACATGCAATCGTATTCATTCATCAGCCTTATCTGGTCGGAACTGAATTCAGGGCCGTTTTCAGTTCTGCGAAAGCCCCAACCCTGCTTTTTGTTTGAAAGCTTTTCATAAAAAACTGTATTGTTGCTCTCTGTTGGGAGAGAGGAGCTACACCCCGACAAAAATAAAATCACACATAAGAAAAAGCATAATTTTTTCATAAAAAAACCTCTGAAATAAAAAAATAACACTGTGAATTTTCACAGTGTTATTTTATTCACATATTTATGTGCCTATTACTTCTTTTCAGTATTTTTCCACCAAGCCCAGAAGGGTGCTGCAATGAAAAGTGAAGAATAAGTTCCTGCTACGATACCCACGATGATGGGAAGAGCAAATTCACGGATTGAGTCAACTCCCATCACATAGAGAACACCGATTGTAAGAAGTGTTGTAATAGAGGAGTTAAGCGCTCTGTAGTAAGAGCTTGTGATAGCATCGTCTGCAATCTGGAAGGGAGTGGTATTTTTCTTTGCAAAGCGGGCATTTTCACGAACACGGTCAAATACGATAATTGTCGCATTGATTGAGTAACCTACGATTGTAAGAACAGCTGCAATAAAGCTTGTGCTTACAGTGAACTGGAATACTGAATAGAAACCGAGCATGATGATAACGTCGTGTGCAAGAGCAAGCACTGCGCTTGTACCTGAACGGAAGTTGAAGCGCCATGTGATATAAAGAAGCATAAGAGCGATTGCAAGAGCGATAGCCTTAAGAGAGTCTGCAATAAGGCGTCCGCTTACGCTACCTGAAACCTTGTCGTTCGCAAGGACGTGCTTCTGCTCAAGCTTGAACTCTTTCTTAACTGCTTCGATAAGCTTGTCGCTCTCTTCATTAGTAAGCTCAACAGTCTTTATTGAAACGCCTGTTTCACCAGTCTGCTGGACTGTGATATCGTTTTTCTTAACAGTAGTCTTCACTATGTCACGAAGCTTTGCCTCAACATCAGCAGAAAACTTTGTCTTGTCAAGGTCGAACTGAATTGTTGTACCGCCCGTAAAATCAATACCGAAGTTAAGTCCTCTTACGCAGAGAGAAACGATGCTGATAACGATAAGAACTATTGAAATAGTGAAAAAGATTTTGCTTTTAGATGTGGGTGACTTAATCATTATGCATCCCTCCTTTTAGATAAACCGTAGAGAGCGGGGTTTTTAATACCAAACCCTACGATTTGCTTAAGCAAGAACTTTGTAAGGGTAACTGCTGTAAGCATACTTACAACGATACCGATAAACAGTGTGATTGCAAAGCCCTTAACTGTACCTGTACCGAAGAGGTAAAGTACAACGGATGCGATAATGGTAGTAACGTTAGAGTCGATGATTGCAACAAGTGCACGCTTGAAACCGCCGTTTACTGCAGCGCCTACACTCTTACCTGCACGAAACTCATCCTTGATTCTTTCGAAAATAACAACGTTTGCGTCAACTGCCATACCGATGGAAAGGATAACGCCGGCAATACCGGGAAGTGTAAGTGTAACAACTCTCCATGAGGGGATAAAGAAGCCTGCCATAATGAGAGTTACAAGTGAAACGTAAGCCACAAGAGATACGCTTGCAACAATACCGGGAAGTCTGTAAACGATAATCATAAAGAGCATTACGAGAAGAATACCGATAAGAGCTGCCTTGAGAGATGTTTCAAGGGCTGTTGAACCAAGTGTAGGTCCAACGCTGCGAAGCTCTGCATCCTTAAGTGCAAAGGGAAGCTGACCGGAGTTGATAAGAGTTGCAACCGCCTCTGCGCTTTCACTGTCGTAACCGCCTGTGATAACACAGCTGTCAGAGTTAATAACTTCGCTTACTGAAGGAGCCATCTGAACTGCACCGTCAAGAGCGATAGCGATGATGTTTTTACCCTCGCCTGCATTTACTGCAACCTGTGTTGCTTCTGCAAACTTCTTCTGACCCTTCTTTGTGAAAGAAAGCTGAACGTAGTGTACATTGCCGCTTGTTTCGCTGATAGGTCCGTAAAGTGCACTTGCACCCTTTATATTTTCCTTTGAACCGTCCATAATAGCCTTGCCTTCAGCATCAAGGAATTCAAGCTTTGCAGTAGCGCCAATCATCTCAACAGCTTCCTGAGGATCGTCGATTTCAGGAATTTCAACGCGGATGCCTGTCTTACCCTGACGGGAGATAGTAGCTTCTGCGTAGTTCTTTGCGTCAAGACGTGCGCGGATAATAGCTTCGGCTGAATCCATATCCTCTGCAGTCACTTTTGAAAGGTCTTCTACATCAGGCTCAAAAACGATAATTGAACCGCCTACAAGATCAAGTCCCTGTCTGATACCCAAGTCTTTATCAAAGGTACTGGGAACTCGGAAGTTGCCGATTTTAACGTCAAATGCCGCAACGTAAGCACATGCAACAATGATTGCTACAACCAGCAAGAATGCAATAACATTTTTTGCTTTCATTATTGTTCCTCCTTTGTTATTGTAAATAACATTACTATTATAGTAAAAAAAGGTCAATTAGTCAATAGAATTTCATAATTATCTGCAGTTTATTCCCAATATTCCGCCCACGCCGCCGCACAAAGCTGACAGACCGAAAACTCTTGCCAGAGGAATAGCAGAAATATCGCTTTTGAATATTATTCCCCCAAGCATAATAAGAACAGCTATGTATAAAAGGGAGGAAAAAAGCCCCGTTACGAACCCTCTTTTTGCAGAGTATTTCGCACAGAAAAATGCTGCCATAAAGCCCGAAAGGAGATAGCAGTGGTCGAAAATAGCAAAAACCCAGTCGGGCGGCGGAAGGAATGAGAAAACAATGCTTGCAACAGATAAAATTAAAAGCGTAATAAGAAAGGCTAACGCAAAGGATACAATATACTTTTTTATCGGCAGATTTGAAATAAAATTCATAAAAAAACACCTCCGAAATATAATATTCGAAGGTGTTTTTAATTATTCGTGGATTGTAAGAACGCGGCTTATAGCGCTCTTCTGGAACTTAATCTGTGATTTTTCAGCGCCGGAGCCTGTTTCGATAACAACCTCATCTTCTTTAATCTTAACGATTTTTCCAATGATTCCGCCAATTGTAACGACTTTGTCGTTCATCTGCAATCCGGCAAGCATATTCTGCATAGCCTGTCTCTGATTTTTCTGGGGACGGATAATCATAAAGTAGAAAATAGCGAAGATGAAAACGAGTTCAAATACCAATACTGCCATTTTTAGGTCATCCTTTCTTATATAAATTTAATAAAATTATTCTTGAGTTAAAATGTAGCCTGCAATATTTCTTCCGTTTTTACGGCTTGTGGTAAGCTCCCCGCCGTCTTTAGGATTCGTCGCAGCGATGTAAAGGTCTGTTGAATCAACAATACCCATTCTTTTTAAGAAGTCAATGCCTTCGAGAGATACCGCATAAACTCTGCCTTTATCATCCTTTAATGTATCAGCGGGCTTTTCGACAAGATTTACGTACTCTGTTGCTGTAGCAAAAACAGACTTGTCTGCGTATTTGGTGAAAGCAGTCTTCTCTGCAATAAAGATGTCAAAAATGTCTTTGTCTATAAGCTTTTCAAAAACTTCGTGAAGGTCACTCTCAAGGTCTACTGCGTATGCACCGATGGACGAACTTTTTTCGGAGTCGCCATTTGCATCATGCAAAAGAAGCTCAATTGTTTTTTTATTATCATTGAAGGTCTGTACATTGATATAATTTTTCCCTACGTAGCCTATTGTAAGGTCAGGCTCTTTTTTGTGAGTAACATTTGAAAGAACAAATCCTACGCAGATTATTATAAGCACCAGAAAGAAAAGATGCCATTTGTAAAAACCAAAAAATCTTCTCATTTCATACTCTCCGTATATATCAAATAATACATGCAAATGCACTAATATTGTTATTATATACCATATTTTTCTTTTTTACAAGAGGCAAATGTAAAATTTCAAATCTGTTCATATTTAGAAAAAAAGGGGAGAAAAAATTATGAATTCCAGATGTAAATACGGTCTTTTAACCGCGGTGTCAATAGTTGTAGGCTCTGTCATAGGAAGCGGTGTGTTTTTTAAAGCGGAGGACATAAATATTATCACGGGAGGAAGCGTTTTTACCGCCGTAGGTGCGTGGAGTATAGGTGCAATAGTTATGATTTTGTGCCTTTTGTCCTTTGTTTTAATTACAAGAAAAGAGAGTGCAGAAGGGATATTTGCCATAACAAAAGCAGCGCTTGGAGAAAGATGCGCCTACTACGTCGGGTGGTTTATGGCAGCGGCGTATTATCCCTCGATTGTAAGTGTGCTTTCGTATCTTTCTGCAAGATATACGCTGATAACTATAGGAGCAGAGAATAAAGCTTTTTTCTGTCTGCTTCTTTCACTCATTTATCTTACAGTCACCTTTTTGCAGAATTCACTTTACCCCAGATTTTCGGGAAGAGTACAGATAGTTTCAACAGTGCTTAAGCTTATACCTCTTGTTCTTATGATAGTGCTTGGTATATCAAAAGGAATACAGACAGAGCTTCTTTTTGAAAATATTGCTTATAAGAGCAGTGCTTCTCCCCTTAAATCACTTTTTTCTGCCACAACGGCAACTCTTTTTGCATACGAGGGGTGGATAAGTGCAATAAGTGTGGGAAAGGAGCTTAAAAACAGCCGAAGAAATCTTCCGCTCGCTCTTATTATAGGAGGGCTTATCATCTCCGCAGTTTATATTTTATATTACCTGGGGATTATGGGAGCAGTAAGCAGTGCTACCCTCGCTAACTATGGTACAGACGGAATAAAGATAGCTTTTTCAAACATTTTAGGGAAATGGGGAAGACTTCTCACCGCCTTTGTTGCTATCTCCTGTCTGGGTGCATTAAACGCACTTGTGATGGGATGCGAGAGACTATCAGATGAATTTTTTTCAAAAACACCTCGCTACTCCTTTTGGGTCGGTTTAATAACAAGTCTTCTGTGGCTTTTTTATCTTTTTGGGGAGCAAGGGGAAGTTTTAGGAAGATTTAGATTTGACAGTACCGAGCTTCCCGTCGTGACAATATACGCGCTCTATATTCCGATTTTTTTTAATTTTGCAAAAAGAGAGAAGAATATAAAGTCCGTAATTCTGTACACGGGAGGAATATGCGCATCTGCCTTTGCTCTTTTATGCGGCATTTTCGCACACGCGGAGGAGATAATAAGCTACGCTATGGTTCTTTTAGGAATAATGCTTTTCGGCACACTTTTCTATAAAAAAACAGGGTAGCTTCTGCCACCCTGAAATTTATTTCATTTCGCGTCTGCCCTCGATAGCTCGTGAAAGCGTTACCTCGTCGGCATATTCAATATTTCCGTCCACGGGGATACCATGCGCGATTCTTGTAACTGTTATTCCCATCGGTTTGAGAAGCCTTGCTATGTATGTTGCAGTAGCCTCACCCTCAATAGTGGGGTTGGTCGCCATAATAACCTCCGTAACCTCACTTGTGAGTCTTGGAAGAAGCTCCTTTATCTTAATATCATCAGGACCGATATTATCCATTGGGGAAATAGCACCATGCAAAACGTGGTAAAGCCCGTTATACTCTCTAGTTTTCTCAAGAGCAGTTACATCCTTGGGGCTTTCCATCACGCAGATAACATTTCTCTCGCGTCTTGGCGAAGAACATATATCGCACAAATCCTTGTCGGTAAGATTCTGACACTCGCGGCACAGATGAACACTGCTTTTAGCCTTGTTTATCGCGCTGATAAATTTTTCTGCCTTTTCGGAGGGCATATTCATCATATGAAAAGCAAGTCTCACCGCACTTTTGTGACCGATGCCCGGGAGCTTATTAAATTCGTCTATAAGTTCCTGTAATGAAACGGGATACATTTAATTCACCAGCTTTTTAGAATAATCCGGGGATGTTGAGACCGCCTGTGAGCCCTTTAAGGTTGTTTGCCTGCGCTTCGTCTGTCTTTCTTAAAACTTCGTTAACTGCAGAAACAATCATATCTTCAAGCATTTCCACATCATCGGGGTCGAGAGTTTCGGGAGAAATCTTGATTTCAAGAATTTCCTTACTGCCGCTTGCCTTTACACTTACTGCACCACCGCCGACACTTGCTTCAAATTCCTGTGCCTGAAGTGCCTCCTGTGCCTTCATCATTTCCTCCTGCATTTTCTGGGCCTGCTTAATCATATTGTTCATATTTCCCATGCCGCCCATTCCCATATTACGGGGAAAACCGCCCTTTGCCATATTAAAACATCCTCTCTGAAAATTTATTTATTCCATATTAGTGATTGGAAGATTCATTATATCATCAAGTGGGTCATGCTCTTTTTCCTGACCACCAAAACCAAAATCGCTGTCAAGACGGACAAGAGCATTTGCATCAAGTCCCGTATGAGCCTTTACCGCCTCATTTATCTGCGGTATGCCATCCTGCACCATGTCGCCGAGGGCTCTGCCGCTTTCATCGGGGAAGGTGAGAGCGAGTCTGCCTTTTTCTTCCCGAAGCTCTACGTTGCCAAGCGCAGTAAAGAGCAATATGCTTCCTGCGAGGTCATTTAAGATTTCAGGCCACGCGCCTTTGATTTTACTTAAAAATTCGCTTGGGGGAATCTCCTTTTTAGGAAGAGGCTTTGGAGCTTCTTCTTTTTTCTTTTCCTCCGTCTTTTTTTTGGGTGCAGCGCTTGCAGGCGAAGCTGCCGCAACAGCACCGCTTTCCATCTTTCTTTCAAGCTCTGCAATTCTTGATAAAAGAGCCTCAACGCTTATGTCATTATTCTTGGTGCAAAGCTTTATAAGCGCACTTTCAAAAACAGTTCTGGGACTTGTCATAAATCTCGCAACGGAAATTGCTTCGGAAAGAGTCTTTATCGCATAAAGAAGTCTTTCTGTTGAAAATCCCTTTGAAATATCCTCAAGCTTTTCATATTCGTCCTCATCAAAATCGCTCTTGGATTTTCCTGAAACGGATACGATAAGCATATCACGCAATGCGCGGATAAGAGTTTCTATAAAGGGAGAGAGATTTTTGCCCCTTGAACACACATCGTCAATTGAGCCGATAACTCCTGTAACGTTATAATCGGCAATATGAGCGCACAGCTCAATCACAGTATCATTTTCAGCTCTGCCGAGGAAATCGGAAACAAACTGGGTATCAATCTCTCTGCCCGATGCGATACAAGGCTCAAGCGCAGAAAGTGCATCACGGAGCGACCCGTCAGCGTGGGAAGCAATCATACGAAGAGCTTTTTCCTCCGCCATAATGCCCTCGGCATTACAGATATATTCGAGTCTGCCATAAATATCGTCGGGGGTAATTCTTTTGAAATCAAAGCATTGACAACGGGAAGAAATCGTGCCTAAAACCTTGTTTGCCTCTGTTGTGGCGAGAACGAATTTGACGTGTGACGGAGGCTCCTCCAGAAGCTTCAGAAGAGCGTTAAAAGCATCTCGGCTGAGAGCGTGCACTTCGTCAATAATGTAAACCTTATATTTTGTAACTGCGGCAGTATAGCTTGCTTCTTCGCGAAGGGAACGGATGTTGTCAACACCGCTGTTGCTTGCCGCGTCAATTTCTATAATATCCATAATACTGCCGTTTTCAATTCCCTGACAGGTGGCACACTTATTACAGGGGTTGCCATCTATAGGACTCTCGCAGTTTATGGCTTTGCTGAGTATTCTTGCGGTGGAGGTTTTTCCAGTTCCGCGCGTTCCGCAGAATAAGAAAGCATGGCCGCATACGTTGTTCTTTATTTCGTTTTTAATAGTCTGGGTAACGTGCTCCTGACCGACAACATCATCAAAAGTTTTAGGTCTCCACTTTCTGTAAAGAGTCTGATGCTCCATGCAAATTCCTCCTTATGTAAGAATAGCTGTCTTAATAAAGACAGCCTTATTTTTGCCGTACACCCCGAAATCGACATCCTCTTATATGCGGAAATCATTCAGTTAGCTCGGACCAGGCACCCTCGCGGCACATGACGGAAACCGCTTATTGCTGCTCGGTTCCCCGCCTGACAAGGTTCACGGGCCGCCATTGCGCGAGACCCGATCGTCAACACCACTTAAATGCTCCAGCCATACAAAAAAATGCCTCAATCGGGGACATAACCTCCGCTATAGCGGATTGCGGATACAGGGCACCGCTACCTCCCCGGCCGGTACAGCCCCATTAGTATAACATAAAGAGCGAAATTTATCAATAGTTTTTAAATAAAAAAACTTTACTAACGGAGTTTTTTGTGGTACAATAGCATAAACAAAAGTGTAAATTGCTGCTAATTAATATATTAAGGAGTGTTACCATGAGCACAGAGCAGAAGATTTTTACCTACAAGGGAAAACCCATGGTTCGCCGCGGAGATACTATCTACTATGGCGATATGAAGGAGAAATATATCATCATTTTCACAATCAAGTCAAAGAAAAAGGTGGGAGACCTTGAGGTTGCCGACAGTGTAACAATTGATTTGTGCACAAACCGTGGCGTAGGCAAGGAAAAGGTTATAAAGAAAGCAACAAGAGAGAGCCTTTTTGAAGCAATCGACATAGCAGAATTCTGGCTTCAGGACGCTATAGAGAATGGTTAAGCGGCTGCCCGAGACAATCTTTCGCGCCGAAAGTTTTATTTCATAAAAGCATTCGCCGCGAGTAAAGGGCTTTCGCTCGCGCGGCACTCACCGTGCCAGCCCTTACAAGGTGCCAAAATCGAGGTACACGCCCCCGATTTTGGCTATTTTAGCATTAAGGGGATGCCCCTTATTAATAATTCCCTTTGCAGAAGGAGTGTTTTTGGTGTTAAAAGAGCAAAACTATACAATGCTTGCAGACTTTTACGAGTTTACAATGGCAAACGGATATTTTTTGAATAACACAGGGGACAAGATTTGTTATTTTGACCTCTATTTCCGCTCTGTCCCCGATGACGGCGGATTTGCAATTATGGCTGGTACACAGCAGGTTGTAGATTATCTGAACAACCTTAAATTTGATGATGAGGATATAGAGTATCTTCGCAGTAAAAAGCTTTTCGACGAGAAGTTTTTAGACTATCTTAAAAACTTCAAATTCTGCTGCGACGTGTGGGCGATGCCCGAGGGAACTCCCGTGTTCCCCAATGAGCCGCTTGTAATTGTGCGCGGTCCTGCTATTCAGGCACAGCTTGTTGAAACGATGCTTCTTCTCCTTGTAAATCATCAGACGCTTATTGCCACCAAAACAAATAGAATTGTCCGCGCTGCAGACGGGAGAGCGGTAATGGAATTTGGTTCACGCCGTGCGCACGGGGCAAGCAGTGCAATACTTGGTGCAAGAGCGGCATATATCGCAGGCTGCGTAGGTACTGCAAACACCTTAAGTGACGAGCTTTATGGTATCCCTGCACTCGGCACTATGGCTCATAGCTGGGTACAGATGTTCCCCACAGAATACGAGGCATTCCGTGCGTATGCCGAAGCATATCCTTCAAGCTGCACGCTCCTTATAGATACATACAACGTTCTTAAAAGCGGTCTTCCCAATGCAATCCGAGTATTCAAGGAGGTTGTCGTTAAAAAGGGCTTCAGACCCAAGGGCGTGCGTATAGACAGTGGAGATATCACATACCTCACCAAAAAAATCCGCAAGGAACTTGATAAAGAAGGCTTCAGCGATTGTGCAATCGTTGTATCAAATTCTCTTGACGAATATATTATCCGCGACACTCTTTCTCACGGCGCGCAGATTGATTCCTTCGGCGTAGGTGAGAGGCTTATCACCGCAAGAAGCTGGCCTGTTTTCGGCGGCGTTTATAAGCTTGTCGGCGTTGAGGAAGACGGAAAGGTTGTTCCCAAAATCAAAATCAGTGAAAATACTGCAAAAATCACAACACCCGATTTTAAGCAGGTTTACAGACTTTATGATAACGAAACGGGTAAAGCTATTGCCGACGTGATGACTCTTCATGACGAAGAGATTGACGATAGCAGACCCTATGAGATTTTCGACCCGATTCACACATGGAAGAAAAAGACGGTGGCTAATTTCACCGCGAAAAAGCTTCTTGTGAAAATTTTGGAAAATGGAAAGCAGATTGCAAAGCTCCCCGAACTTTCAGAGATCCGTCAGTACTGCAAAGAACAGGTTGAAACAATCTGGGAAGAAGTAAAGCGCTTTGAAAATCCGCACACCTATTATGTTGATTTATCCCCTGAATTATGGAATGTAAAGCATTCTCTTCTTGAAAAATACTCCAAATAAACCAGCGGAGGAAAGATGCAATGTACGACCTCACCGACCCAAAAATAATTAAATATCTTTGCTCAAAGTACGGATTCACCTTCGCAAAAAGTATGGGGCAGAATTTTATCACGGACTTATCCGTGCCCATGACTATGGCACAGGAGGCAACTGAAAAATCGCAGGGTGTTATAGAAATAGGTCCAGGCTTTGGTACACTTACCGCCCCTCTTGCGACTATGGCAGAGAAGGTTGTTTCCATAGAACTTGACAAGCGTCTCCAGAAAGTTCTCTCGGAAACCCTTGCAGGCTTTTCCAATATTTCGTTTATCTGGGAGGACTGCCTCAAGGTAAATCTTAAAGAGCTTATGGAAAAAGAATTTGGCGGTATGGATGTGAGTGTTGCGGCGAATCTTCCTTATTATATAACCACGCCTATTATAATGAATCTCCTTGAAAGCAGACTTCCTTTCAAAAAGGTTGTTGTGATGATTCAGAAAGAGGTTGCCGAGAGACTGTGCGCAAAACCAGCCGGCAAGGACTACGGCGCAATAAGTATCACCACACAGTATTTTTCAAAGCCCCAAATTATAAAGCACGTTCCTGCAGGGGCATTTATCCCTGCACCCAAGGTTGACAGCAGCGTTGTAAGTATGGAAATACTTGAGACTCCCTCGGTTTCCCCAAAGGACGAAAAGCTTTTCTTTAAGCTTATAAAAGCGGCGTTTTCACAGCGCAGAAAAACCCTTGTAAATGCACTTTCGGGCAGCGGAGCATTTGGCTCCAAGGAAGAAATTGCAAAAGCTATAGAAACCTTGAATCTCTCTCCGTCAGTGAGGGGAGAGGCGCTTTCAATTGAAGAGTTTTGTGCGCTTTCCGACTACTTTACAAAGTAATAAAAAGCGGGTGACCGGAAGAGAGGTTGCCCGCTTAATTTTTTTGTAAAACATATCAAAAAACAGTAGACAAATATCGATTTATACTATATAATGTTAGTCAGGGAAATTTGATATTTTGAAAGGAGAATAAAAAATGACAAACAATAAAAAAGTACTTACTTGGCTTGAAGAAATGAAAGCTCTTTGTAAGCCTGAAAAAGTAGTATGGATCGACGGTAGCGAGGAGCAGCTTGAAGCACTCCGCGCTGAAGCAGTCGCAACAGGAGAGATGATTAAGCTTAATCAGGAGAAGCTCCCCGGATGCTACTACCACAGAACAGCAGAAAACGACGTAGCCCGTGTTGAGGACAGAACATTTATCTGTACTGAAACAGAGGAAGAAGCAGGCCCCATCAACAACTGGATGGCTCCCAAGGAAATGTATGCAAAGCTCAATGCTCTTTACGACGGAAGCATGGCAGGAAGAACAATGTATGTTATTCCTTATTCTATGGGTCCTGTTGGCTCACCTTTCTCAAAGATTGGTATCGAGCTTACAGACAGCATCTACGTTGTTCTTAATATGGATATTATGACAAGAGTGGGTAAGGCAGTTATCGATGCCCTCGGTGAAGATGGCGATTTCGTTAAGTGTCTCCACGCAAAGAAGGACGTAAATCCCGATGAGAGATACATCGTTCACTTCCCCCAGGATAACACAATTATGTCTGTTAACTCCGCTTACGGCGGTAACGTACTTCTTGGTAAGAAGTGTTTCGCTCTTCGTATCGCTTCTTATCAGGGTATGAAGGAAGGCTGGATGGCAGAGCATATGCTTATTCTCGGTCTTGAAAATCCCCAGGGAGAGGTTAAGTACATCTGTGCTACATTCCCCTCTGCTTGCGGTAAGACAAACCTCGCTATGCTTATTCCTCCGGAATTTCTTAAGGAAAAGGGCTACAAGGTTTGGACAGTAGGTGACGATATCGCTTGGCTCCGTGTCGGCGAAGACGGAAGACTTTACGCTATCAACCCTGAAGCAGGCTTCTTTGGCGTTGCCCCCGGTACAAGCGAAAAGACAAACTTCAACGCACTTGCTGCTACAAAGAAGAACACAATCTTCACAAACGTTGCAATAAATGAAGACGATATGACAGTTTGGTGGGAAGGCCTTGACAAGAATCCTCCTGAAAACGCAATCGAGTGGAAGGGCGCAAAGGTTAACGGTAAGGAATATACTGCAGAAGGAAACAAGCTCGCTCATCCCAACTCAAGATTTACTGCTCCTGCAGTAAACTGTCCCTGCATCTCCAAGGAATTTGAGAATCCCCAGGGTGTGCCGATCAGCGCTATCGTATTCGGTGGCCGTCGTGCAAAGACTGCACCGCTTGTATATCAGGCTCGCGACTGGAATCACGGTGTATTCGTGGGTGCTACAATGGCATCTGAAACAACTGCTGCAGCAGCAGGTGCAGTAGGCGTTGTAAGACGTGATCCCATGGCTATGCGTCCCTTCGTTGGTTACAACATGGCCGTCTACTTCCAGCACTGGATTGATATGGGTAAGAAGATTTCCAATCCTCCCCAGATTTTCAATGTAAACTGGTTCCGTCTTGATGATGAAGGACACTTTATGTGGCCCGGTTTCGGCGACAATATGCGCGTTCTTAACTGGATTATCGACCGTTGCGACGGTAAGGTAGATGCGAAAGAAACTGCAATCGGTTATGTTCCCAACAAGGAAGACCTTCAGCTTGAAGGACTTGATATCACTGATGCTGCTCTTACAGAGCTTCTTTCAATCGATAAGGAAGTTTGGAAGGAAGAAGTGAAGGATCAGAGAGAATTCTTCGCACAGTTCGGCGATAAGCTTCCCAAGGAAATCAAGGACGAAGTTGATAATCTCGAAAAGAAACTTTCCTAAATAACACTAAAGAGTCCGCATAAGCGGACTCTTTTTCATTGCACAGATTGGGGACTGCACAGATTGGGGACGGGGCACTTTTTGTGCAGCGCATAATTAAAAAAGCAGCAGGTAAAATACCTGCTGCTTTTGTTTACGTAAAATATAACGAAAAGTGCCCCGTCCCCAATCTGTGCTATTTGTGATATGTTTCGTTGGCATTAATCTTGAATGCACGATATATTTGTTCTTCAAGCATCAGTCTTGCGATTCGGTGGGGGAAGGTCATCGCGCTCATAGAAAGCTTGAGGTCAGCGCGTTTTTTCACCTCATCCGAAAGACCGAGAGAGCCTCCGATTATAAAATCAATCGTGCTGCTTCTCATCTGAAAATTCGCCAGCTTTTCAGCAAGCTGCTCACTTGAAAGCGTTTTCCCCTCAATGCACATCGCCACGACAATATCGCCTTTCCCGATTTTCTTCATTATCTGTTCTCCCTCTTTCTGGAGCACAGCGTTACACTCGGCAGGGGAGGGATTGTCGGGAATGCTTTTATCATCAAGACAAATTACATTGAAATTGCAAAAACGGCTGAGTCGTTTTTCGAATTCAGCCGTTGCTTTCACAAAGTAATCTTCTTTGATTTTTCCTACGCAAATAATATTTATCGTCATCAGCCTATAAGCTCCTCACTTAAAGAGTATCTCTGGGCAACATAGAGCGACACATCCTCACCAACCATGAAGCCGACGCTCTCGATACTGCCTGCTACCGACTCGTATGCCTTGCGGGGAGTATTGTTATCACTGCTTAAATGACCGAGCATAATCTGCCTTAAATTCCCTTCGCGCACAAGTTTTGCACAAAGAGCGCCACATACCCTGTTTGAAAGGTGCCCGTGGTCAGAGAGTATCCTTTTTTTCAGATGCTCGGGATAAGGTCCTGCGACAAGCATATTCTCGTCATGATTTGCTTCAATCATTGCAATTGAGCAGGGCATTAAAAGGTCAAATATGTGGCGTGACACAGTACCTAAATCCGTAGCAACTGCGCCATGCTTATCGCCTCTTGAAAAGACAAGCCCAATGCTTTCTGCTGCATCGTGCGAAGTCGCAAACGGATGAAATTTGGTACCGCAAATTTCAAATGGCACCTCCGCCGCAATATAGCGGATAAGAGAGGGGTCAATCTTCCCTATGGAGTTAATCATAGCTTTCCATGTTCCGAGGGTGGCATATACAGGTATCTTGTAGCGCCTGCACATCACTCCCACGCCACTTATATGGTCAATGTGCTCATGAGTCACGATAATAGCGTCAATATTTTGTGGAGATATTCCTGCTCTGGCTAGCTCGCCCTCTGCTGCTTTGCCTGTGATTCCGCAGTCAACGAGCACAGCGCAATTTTCACTTCTTAAAAGAACGGCGTTACCACTACTGCCAGAAGAAAGGGGACATATAGAAATATTCATATTCTTAATCCGCCTCAAAAATACGCTCTATCTTAACGCCTATAGAACGGAGCCTGCGTTCTATATCTGAATAACCACGGTCGATATAATGAGGGGATGCAATCTCTGTCACCCCATCTGCCGCCGCACCTGCTATGATAAGCGCTGCACCTGCACGAAGGTCTGTCGCAGTAACCTCGGCACCGCGAAGCGCCGCACCTGTAATCTTGGCTTTTCTTCCGTCAATCTTTATGTCAGCTCCCATTTTAAGAAGCTCGTCCACATACTGGAATCTGTTATCCCATACGTTTTCCTGAACAAGACTATCTCCTGCCACAGTTGAAAGGAGAGCTACCATCTGTGGCTGTAAATCAGTCGGGAACCCGGGGTAGGGCATAGTCGCAACCGATGTTCCGCGAAGAGCACCATCGCGCTCAATTCTGATTGAATCGTCGTATTCTGTCACGCGCACACCCATTTCTTCAAGCTTTGAGGTGAGGCAGTTCATATGCCTGGGAATAATGTTTCGCACAAGCACCTCGCCACCTGCTGCCGCTGCTAAAAGCATAAAAGTACCTGCTTCAATCTGATCGGGGATGATGCTATAGCTTCCGCCGCGCATCTGGCTCACACCAGTGATTCGGATAACATCCGTACCTGCACCGCGCACATTTGCACCCATAGCGTTAAGAAAGTTTGCAACGTCAACTATGTGCGGCTCTTTTGCCGCGTTTTCAATTACTGTTTTACCCTTGGCAAGAACTGCCGCAAGCATAATATTTATCGTAGCACCAACGCTTACAGTATCAAGATAAATAGTGCTGCCTGTAAGCTTCTGCGCCTCGGCAAAAACGATACCTTCTTCAATTTTAACCTCTGCACCCATTGCACGGAAACCTTTTTCGTGCAAATCTATCGGGCGCGTGCCGAAATTACAACCACCCGGGAGGGAAACCTCCGCCTTATTCATCCTGCCCAGGAGAGCGCCCAAAAGGTAGTAACTTGCGCGCATACGGCTTGCAAGGTCACGTGGTGCAACGTGGGTTTTAAGATTGGATGAATTAACCTCGATTGTAGTATCATTTACATATGTAACGCTTGCGCCGAGCTGCACAAGCATATCTATAATCAATCTTACGTCTTTAATGTCGGGAATATTTTCAATTCGGCAGATACCGTCGACAAGAAGCGCCGCAGGGATAATTGCAACTGCCGCATTTTTTGCGCCGCAAACTGCAATTTCGCCGAAAAGCTGATTAGAACCTGTAATTTTCAGTTTTTCCAACATACACACCTCTTTTGTTAATGTGCAAAATACCAATTTTCATTATATACTATATATGATGAAAAATCAATGATTTTCTTCAAATATTAACAAGATATAAGAAATTTAATTACGACAGAAAAATTCCTTTTATATCAAAAAAACTGCCCGAATTTCTCGGGCAGTGTAATTTTACATAAGCGGAGCAAAAAGTCTTAAAAGAGCATTTAATATTTTACGAAGCGGATGTATTTTGTTGCAGTGCTCGATGGTAATTCTTTCGCATTTGGGAAGAGTCCTTTTGAAATCTTCTTTCACATCGGCGCAAACCTTATCACCGAGGAACCACGCCGCACATTCAAAGTGCAGATAAAGACTTCTGTAATCAAGATTTATACTTCCCACAACTGCTATATTATCATCACTGCAGAATGTTTTTCCGTGAATAAAGCCGGGGGTATATTCATAAAGCTCAATCCCCGCGTCAGTAAGCTCCTTATAGTAGCTGTAGGCAACTGCGCGTGCATACCAGTGGTCTGCAATTCTCGGGCAGATTATCTTAATGTCAATACCACTGTACGCCGCATTTTTAAGAGCTACTGTCATTTCATGGTCGAGTATCAGGTAAGGAGTGGTGATATAGATATAATTCTGAGCCTTGTTGATTATGTCAAGGTATATAAATTCTCCCGTCTGATACTTGTCCTGCGGCATATCGGCAAATGGCATCACATAGCCGTCCTGTGCACAAAGCTCGTCTTCGGCAAAGAGAGGCTCAAAGTCTTTAATATCCTCTTTCGTCCTTGAGTTATGCCACCACAGATGGAGAAACATTTTGGTAAAGGAAAATGCCGCCTCTCCTTTTACCAAAACCCCCATATCCTTCCAATGTCCGTGGGGATAGTTCACATTTATATATTCGTCGGAAAGATTTACACCGCCGGTATAGGCAACTTTCCCGTCAATCACAAGGATTTTTCTATGGTCGCGGTTATTCTGAAGCGCAGAAAGAAATGGTGTGAATGGCGAGAAAACTCGGCATTTTATTCCATAGCTTTCGAGTACTTTAGGATACTTTAGGGAAAGGGGAACAAGGCTTCCCATCCCGTCGTACATCACACGCACATCGATTCCTTCTGCCGCCTTTTTCTTGAGAATTTCCAGTATCGAATCCCAGAAAATGCCCTCCTTGATAATAAAGAATTCGAGGAATATATACTTCTGCGCCTTCTCAAGCTCTGAAAGGATACTCTCCTTCATTTCTTCTCCGACTGAAAAATACTCTACACCGCCACCATGGTAGACATTCATGCCTGAAACGTTATTTATAAACTTTACGGTAGTTTTCCTTTCGGGAAAATTCTCTTCTATTTCAGAAAGCACCGCTTCATCCTGCTTATACTTTCCGTTTATCTCCTTTTCAGATGCGGTAAGCTTGTGAAAGTAATACTTTGTGTGCATCTGACCTGTTATAAAAAGATAGAAAAGTCCGCCGAAAAGAGGGAAAAGAAGTATCGGCACAACCCACGCAAGCTTATAAGAAGGGTTTGAGTGGCGGTTTATGATGATAACAACCGTAACTACGCTGATAAGCTTCAAAATGATATTAAGATACACGAAATATTCACTTATCCGCAAAAGCGAGCCTGCCAGTGCCAGTAATTGCAATAGTAAAAGAATACTTACGATAGTCACCTGACTGAACATCAGTTTAAGGAGCTTTCGCATAGAAAATACGCCTCCGTATTAAATACACGGGAGCATCGCTCCCGTGTGATTTTAGTTAGTTATTTCGACTGTTCTTGTAGAGTCATTCCACATCACCTGTGCATCGACTGCTTCGGCGATAACACGTGCTGAAACCAGATTTGACCCGTTTATATTTATCGGCGGAGCAATGGTCGGGGAAAGAGCTCCGTTTACAGTTATTTCCCCGCTTGGTGCGATTACAACTGTGCGCGAATCCTTTAAACAGGTGACATTTCCTGTCTGTGCGTCCCACGTTACAGTAAATTCCATCATTTCCATAAGTGCGCGGAGGGGGAGATAAGTTCTTTCATAATATATGATAGGCACTACGGTGTCAAAATATACTTTTTGTCCGTTATAGCTTACATATACCTCTGTGCTGAATGGGATTTCCATATACTCTGCATAGCTCTGACTGTAAGAATCCATCCTTCCGTGCAAGGTGAGCTTTGTGCATCCTGCAAAAGCATATTCGTCAATCCATTCCACGCTGTCTGGAATATTAAGAAGACGAAGCTCGGAGCAACCGCCAAACGCCATTGAGTCGATGTAGATAACGCTGTCTGGCAGATGCACGGAAAGGAGATTTTCGTTTGCCATAAATGCACCGCTTCCGATTGCAGTTATGCCGCTGGGAAGCTCCACGTGTTTTTCCTCGCCCTTGTATGAAATAAGAATTCCGTTGACAGTCACAAAATCGCCCGACTTATTATACATCCATATCGTGTCGTCAAAAGCGCCTGCGCCGATATGCGAAACGGAGGACGGAATTTCTATTTTCTCAAGACTGTAACAATGTAAAAACGCGTTGTCGCCAATTTTCTGTACTGTGTCGGGAAGTATAATCTCTTTGACATTAGCATTATAAAGGAAAGCGTTTGATGCGATGGTCTTAACGCCATAGGGAACAGTAACGCTCTCTGAAGAACCATTATATTTAAGAAGAGTAGTTCCCCCAAGTATTACAAATTCAGATGAAGAAGTGCTTATCCATGCAGTATTATCAAACGCATCTCCCTCAATATTTTCAAGCAAACCCTTAAAAATCACATTTGAAAGCGAAGTACAGTTTGCAAAAGCAAGCGAGCCTATATAGGAAACGCTGCTGCCTATCTCAACGCTTGTAAGATTAGGACAAGCGGCAAAAGCCTCTGCCGAAATTGTAGTAATACCCTCGGGGATTGAAAGCGTGTTTAGTGTGGGAGAGCCTGCAAAAGCGCGGTATCCGATAGAAACCACGTTGTATCCGCCAAGCGTAGTGGGGATTACAACATCCTTCGGCTCGCCTGCAAATCCTGTAATAGTACCTGAAGACTTGTCGAGAAAATATAAAACATTTCCCACCTTATACACAGGAATTCTCGGTGCAGCAAGCACGCCAAGCTGTGAAATTATAAGAACAAGAATTATTGAAATCAGTATCTTAATTTTCTTCATTTAATCACCTCTTTTTGAAGTACCAAAAAGTAATTATACAGGAAAATGAGCATTTTGTCAAATTGGGAGAGCTTGACATAGAATGTAAAGAAGGAGTGATTATTATGCCCAGAATATATTTAAGCCCTTCCACACAGGAGGGAAATATGTACGTTACAGGTGGCAGTGAGGAATATTATATGAATCTTGTTGCTGATGCGATGGAGCCTTACCTTCGTTCAAGCGGAATACAATATACAAGGAATTCTCCCGATATGACCGCTGCAGATGCTATAAGACAGTCAAATCGCGGGAACTACGACCTTCACGTTGCGCTTCATTCAAATGCCGCACCCGAGGGACAGTATGGGACATACACGGGGATAGATGTCTACTATTCGCCTATAAGTCCCCGTGGCAGACGCGCCGCACAGATTTTCGTGCGCAATCTTAAAAGCATCTACCCAAATCCATCAAAGGTGAGAGCGCTTACCACCACCACAATCGGTGAGGTCACGCAGACGCGTGCCCCTGCAGTTTTCCTTGAACTTGGCTACCACGATAACGTGGGTGATGCAAACTGGGTAACAGGAAACATAGAAAGAATTGCCGCCAATCTGGTGCTTTCTCTCACAGAATATTTCGGTATTCCATTTATAGAGCCTATGGGGGTAAGACGAGGAGTCGTGAGAGTTTCAAGCGGCACTCTTAATCTGCGTGAAAAACCGTCACGCACATCGCGCATTATAGCATCTATTCCAAACGGAGCACCCCTCAGCGTAGTAGGACAGTGGCAGGGATGGTATGTAGTAAATTATAACGGGCTTGTAGGCTATGTTGATTCAAGATATGTAAATATAATTTGAATTTTCTTGCAAAATGGAGGTTTATAGTATATAATCGGCTTACTGGGAGTTGATTGTATGACGATAATTTTAGTGCTTTTGGGAATAGGCCTCGTAATTTACGTAATTGCAACGAGTATAGCAGGCTTTATCCCGAAAAGAGGCAGATGTATAGATGCAGAGGGCGAAGCGCTTTTAGCCACCATAGTAAATTCAAATAATACTGCCGAAAAAGCGGTGACCATCCGTGCTATAGATGAAAACGGAAGAAAATATGCCGCGAAATTAAAACCGACTGAAGCAAAGATGTGGATAAAGGGCGATAAAATAAGAATTGTCCTTTCTGAAGATAAAAAGAAGTACCGCATCCTTTTCCACGAGTATTTCAAGGAAAATGAGGAGCGGATGAGAAATCAGGCTCTTGACCAGCTCGAAAAGAAAGTAAAGCCTTATTCCATTGCCGCGAAAATGGCGAATTACACAAAAGAAAGCCTCGAAGCGCTTCGCACGTCCGAGGCAGATTCGCAGACTGTATTTATATTCACGACCTATATGAGAGTCGTGAACAGATGTTTTATCGTAGCAGTTATAGCGGCAGTGTTTTGTGCCCTCTGGTGCTTTAAGGCAAAGCTTCAGATGTTCCAGCTTCTTATACCGCTTGTGATAGTAGTTGCGATGTTCCTTTCAATAAGCGCAACAGTGAAAGTATGCACAGGTATTTATAACAAGGCTACTAAAAAGTCCTGACCACATAATCGTATTCCCTGCCGCCGAGGATGCCGCTTGCGAGGTTATATATATCGGTGCAGCGGCATTCAAGATTAAATATATCGTCGCTTTTAAGCACAGCACCCCTTGCAGCCACAGGCAGTGAGGCGGTGCTTTTCATTTTGCGCAGAATTTGGCTTCCTCTGTCGTTGAAAGCAAGAGGACGAATATATGTGGGGGAGGGAAGAGATTTGAAATTATTACCCACTATCATATTGCAAAGCACTCTTCTTATTCTGCTTTGCGTGTATCTTCTGCACGAGGCGTTTTCAAGAATATCCGCAAATGTGTTGAAAACTGATGCGCTTTTGAGACGAGAAGCAATCTCCTCATTACAGTCGGGAAGAGCGCAAAGCTCCTCTTTGAAAATAGCTTTAAGACGCGATGCGACTATAATATCAAAATACTTCATAAAATGAGGTGCGCTCTTGTAATCGAAAAGCATATATTCATTTGAGCTTTCCCTATTTTCAATAAGCTTTCTTATCGCCGATGCAGACGGGATTTTTTCATCGGTATTCGTATCGTTGTACCCTGCGCCGATTCTCTTTATCGTGTGAGCAGAAATACTGCTTTTAAGACTTTTAAGCTCGCGCAGATACTCAACCCCCAGAATATTGTTGGGCATATCAAGTACGTTGCACTCGGGACAAACCGATAAAAGAGCCTCTTCTCTTGCGGCAGGGAAGTTCATCCCCTCTGAAAGCTTTTCTGCAAGGATTTTCCCGAAAGCCTCGCTTTCTCCGTTTAAGATTTCAGCGCAAAGGGAAAGCTTCTTAATGTCTCCGCACTCGCTTCCGAAATAAAGCGCGTCTATAATATTGCACGCTGAAAGAGTTCTTATTGCCCCTCGTGCAAAGCCCTCGGCAGAAGAAAGAGAGTAAACTGCAGGAAGCTCAAGCACGAGGTCGACGCCATTTTTTACTGCCGCCTCGGCGCGCTCGCCTTTTTCAAAGATTGCGCATTCGCCCCTCTGCACAAAGTTGCCGCTCATAATTGCAATTACGCCGTCATTTTCCTCTCTAATTTTATCAATAAGCAGTTTGTGACCTCTGTGAATGGGGTTAAATTCTGCCACCAAAGCACCTATTTTCATAAAAATCCCCTCTTTTGGCAAAAAAATGTTGAAAATTGGTTATTTCTATTATATACTATAACAATGGAAAAATAAAGATTTTGGAGGAATAAAAATGAGTAAATTTTTAGATTCTATCAAAAACAGGGCAAGAAGCGATAAGAAAACTATCGTTCTTCCCGAATCTATGGACAGACGTACCTTTGAAGCGGCAGAAACAATTCTCAAGGAAGATATTGCAAATCTTATCATCATTGGTACTCCCGAAGAAGTAAGTGAAAACTCAAAGGGACTTGATATTTCAAAGGCTACAATCATCGACCCCTTCAATTATGAAAAAACTGAAGAATACCTTAATCTTTTTGTAGAACTTCGAAAGAGCAAGGGTGTTACATACGAGCAGGCAAAGGAAATCGTGCTCGGCGACTATATGTACTATGCGTGTCTTATGGTTAAGGCAGGCGACGCAGATGGTGTTGTATCAGGTGCGTGCCACTCAACTGCAAACACTCTTCGTCCCTCTCTCCAGATTATCAAGACAAAGCCCGGTGTAAAGCTTGTATCAGCTTTCTTCCTTATGGTTGTTCCCAACTGTGAGTACGGTGCTAATGGCACATTCATCTTTGCCGACAGTGGTCTTGTGCAGAATCCCGACAGCGAAGAGCTTGCAGCAATCGCAGCATCTTCTGCAGAAAGCTTTGAGCTTCTCGTAGGAGAAGAGGCATATGTTGCTATGCTTTCTCACTCTACAAAGGGCAGCGCTGCTCATGCGGATGTTGATAAGGTAGTAGAAGCTACCCGCATTTGTAAGGAAAACAACCCCACTCTTAATGTCGACGGTGAGCTTCAGCTTGATGCGGCAATCGTTCCTTCAGTAGGTCAGTCAAAGGCTCCAGGCTCAACTGTTGCAGGCAAGGCTAATGTACTCGTATATCCTGACCTTGATGCAGGTAACATCGGCTACAAGCTCGTTCAGCGTCTTGCAAAGGCAGAAGCTTATGGCCCCGTTACACAGGGTATCGCAATGCCTATCAATGACCTTTCACGCGGATGCAGCGCCGAAGATATCGTAGGCGTTGTTGCAATCACTTGCGTACAGGCTCAGGCTAGTAAATAAGTTGAAGCACACGGGAACCGAACTCAGCATGGTTTTAAGATGACAATTTGGGCTAATACGGCGTAAAATCCCTTGAAAATACAAGTAGTATTCCCTGCGGGATTTTGCTTGTCTTAACCGAAAATTGCCTATCTTAAAACTCTTCGACCTTAAATGCATAAAATTTAGTGCAATTTTTATGCGGAGGAAGAAGGAAGACTGTCGCCTTGCAAGGACGACAAATGAAAAGTGTGCAAATTTTACAAATTTAAGGCATACGGAGCTCGATTTCCGTGTGCTTGAATGAAAGGAAGTTTTTGAAAATGAAAATTCTTGTTATCAACGCAGGAAGCTCATCTCTTAAGTATCAGCTTATCGATATGGAAGCGAAAAAGGTCCTTGCAAAGGGACTTTGCGAGAGAATCACCCTCGAAGGAAGCAAGCTTAATCACACTCCTGCAGGCGGCGAAAAGGTAGTTATCGAAAGCCCCATGCCCACTCATGCAGAAGCAATCAAGCTTGTTATCGACGCACTTGTTGACAAAAATCACGGTGTTATCGAATCCATGAGCGAAATCGGTGCAGTTGGTCACCGTGTAGTACACGGCGGCGAAAGCTTCAGCGGCAGCGTTGTTATCGACGATGAAGTAAAAAAGGCACTTGAGGAATGTGTAGAACTTGCTCCTCTTCATAACCCTGCAAATATTATCGGCATCGAAGCTTGTGAAAAGGTTATGCCCGGTGTTAAGCAGGTAGGTGTATTTGATACAGCTTTCCATCAGACAATGCCCGAGGAAGCATTCCTCTACGGAATTCCTTATGAATATTATGAAAAATACAAAATCCGCCGCTATGGTTTCCATGGCACAAGCCATAATTATGTATCTGGCAAGGCAGCAGAGCTTCTCGGCAAGGACATTAAGGACCTTAAGATCGTAACCTGTCATCTTGGTAATGGTTCTTCCGTTGCGGCAGTTAAGGGCGGTAAGGTTATTGATACAACAATGGGTCTCACTCCTCTTGCAGGTATCCTTATGGGTACAAGAAGCGGTGATATCGACCCTGCTATCGTTACTTTCCTTATGGAAAAGGAAAACCTTGGCATCAAGGAAATCAACAACCTCCTCAATAAAGAAAGCGGTGTGCTGGGCGTAAGCGGCGTTTCAAGCGACTTCCGTGACCTTTCCGCAGCGGCAGGCGAGGGCAACAAGCGTGCAGAAGCAGCCCTTAAGATGTTCAGCTATGGTATCAAGAAATATATCGGCAGCTACGCAGCAGCTATGGGCGGCGTTGATGCAATCGTATTTACTGCAGGCGTTGGTGAAAACGACTGTGATACACGTAAGAATATCGTGGAAGGACTCCAGTTCCTCGGCGTTAAGATTGATAATGAGAAGAATAAGCTTCGCGGTCAGGCAATCGACGTTTCTGCTGACGGAGCAACCGTAAGAACTCTCGTTATCCCCACAGATGAGGAAATGATGATTGCTATCGAAACAGAAAGATTGGCAAAATAATTGTTGACAAGACAAAAAATCGATAGTATAATGGATAGGCACTGTGAAAGATAGGTGTTTTTATATGAAGATAAATATTGCATCTGTACTCAGAAATGACGGTGCTTCAAAAGCGTTTTCAGGAAATGTGGAGCTTGGAACGTTTGATTATATGGGCAGCACGCTCGCATTCAAAGCCCCTCTCCTCGTAGAAGGAAAGGTGATCAATATTGGAGATACTCTCGAAATATCAGCGATGGTAACGGGAGAGTATGAGACAGAGTGTTCGCGTTGCGGAAAAAAGGTTACAGAAAGCCTTGCCGCAGAGCTTTTTGAAAGTATCGACAGCGAATTTACCGATATCGATGAAGAATGTGTGTCAATAAGCGGAAATGTGATTGACATTTCAGGTAGTATTGAGGCGTCAATATTCGGCAGTATTCCTATGCAGTTTCTTTGCAGGGAAGACTGTAAGGGACTTTGCCCCGTTTGTGGCATAGACCTTAATGAAAATGAATGCAATTGCGAAGTAGAGGTCTATGACCCGAGATTCGCCATCTTTAGAAATTTAAGTAAAGAGGTGTAAGAAAATGGCAGTTCCAAAGAGAAGAACTTCTAAGGCAAGAAGAGATAAAAGAAGAGCTAATTGGAAACTTGAAGTACCCGGCATGATCAAGTGCGCTAACTGCGGTGAGCTTATTAAGGCACATATCGTTTGTAAGCACTGTGGTTATTACAAGGGCGTTCAGGTTGTTAAGAAAGCTGAAAACTAATCACAAAAGAACAATTTACCGCCTCAATTATGAGGCGGTAAATTAATTTGCCGTGGAAACAAAAAAAGATGCCGCCTTAGTTAAATGGATTTAATAAGCCCCTCCTAAGGGCTAGTTGTGGGTTCGATTCCCGCAGGCGGTGCCAAAAAAGCGTACTGAATTTTCAGTACGCTTTTGCTTTTGTTAAATATTATCTGTTCTGTCTACAATATAGTCAATCGACGTTTTATATAAATCTGCAAGTTTTATCAGCATAGAAACGGGAATTTCCCGCAACCCTCGCTCGTATCTTGCATAAACCTGACGATTACACATCAGATAGTCAGCGACTTGTTGTTGAGTAAAATCGTGGTCGTTTCTCAAGTCATATAATCTTTTGAAATACATTAAAATCCCCTCTTGATTTCACACATTTGCTCAAAGTGTTTTAGTCTGCTTCTTTGATGCACTTGGTGGATAGGGATTCTTTTCATCAGTTAAATCAGCCAGATAGTCCATACTTGTTCCAAGTGCAATTGCCAGTTTTCTGCATTGTTCAAAAGTATAATACCTTTTTCCATTTTCAAGCTTTGAATAATCGCTTTGATCTATGCCTGTCAGCATTTGCATTTTTATTTGTGTATAGCCTTTTTCAAGTCGGAGTTCCTTTAATTTATTCATAACCATCACCAATTATATTATGGCAATTTTCCCTATTGAAATTATGGTTAAATTGACCTATAATATAAATAGGGTGTTACAATATATAATAAAATGATATCAACAGGTATCGTAAAATAATGGAGGAAAGTTATGAATATTAAAAAAGAACTGTTAAGAAGTGGTATTGCGGATTTTATAGTAAATAATTTAGATGAATTTGAAATTGATGAAAACGAAATTACAAATACTGTGGCAATAAATATGCTGGGAGAAATTCAAAGCATAATAAGGAATGAAAAATATTCCGATTTTGATGCTATAGAAAAAATAGTTTGCATATTTGAAAAATATGATGTTGATTTTGGGAGCCGCCACGATTTTTAATAAAAAACACTTGCAGATGCAAGTGTTTTTTATTTATTTTTTTCTTCAAAAAATGATATTATATCTTGAAAAGTGCCCGAACTTGTTGTATAATAACAAAAATACTATAAATTTATTATGGGGGAGATATAACCATGGCATATTATTTTAACGAACCTTCACGTACATTCAGCGAATATCTGCTCGTTCCAGGCTACACAGGCCCCGACTGTATTCCCGCGAATGTAAGTCTTAAGACACCTCTTGTAAAGTTCAAGAAGGGTGAAACACCAAAATACAGTCTTAACATTCCTATGGTATCGGCTATCATGCAGTCAGTATCCAATGATACTATGGCTATCGCGCTCGCAAAGGAAGGCGGTATCTCCTTCATTTACGGTTCACAGACCATTGAGGATGAAGCAGCTATGGTTGCGCGTGTAAAGGGTTATAAGGCAGGCTTTGTTGTATCAGACAGCAATCTTAAGCCCGATGATACTCTTGCCGACGTTCTTGCTCTTTTTGAAAAGACAGGACACAACACAATGGCAGTTACCGAGGACGGAAGTGCTACAGGCGTTCTTCTCGGTGTTGTTACAAGCCGTGACTACCGCGTAAGCAGGATGTCAACTGATGTAAAAGTAAAAGATTTTATGACTCCCTTTGAAAAGCTCATCTGCGCTCCCGAAAACACTACTCTTAAGGAAGCAAACGATATTATCTGGGAGCACAAGCTTAATTCTCTTCCCATCATCAATTCCAAAAATGAGCTTAAGTATTTCGTGTTCAGAAAGGACTACTCTACTCATAAGAGCAATCCCAATGAAGTACTTGATGAGCATAAGCGTTATCTCGTAGGCGCAGGTATCAACACTCTTGACTACGAAAAGCGCGTTCCTGCACTTGTTGAAGCAGGTGCCGATGTTCTTTGTATCGACTCATCCGAGGGCTACACAGCTTGGCAGGCAAAGACAATTGCATTCATCCGCGAAAAATACGGTGACGATGTAAAGGTCGGTGCAGGTAACGTAGTTGACCGTGAAGGCTTTATGTTTCTTGCAGAAGCAGGTGCTGACTTTATCAAGGTTGGTATCGGCGGCGGCTCAATTTGTATCACCCGTGAAACAAAGGGTATTGGTCGCGGACAGGCAACAGCAGTTATCGAAGTTGCCGCAGCTCGTGATGAATATTTTGAAAAGACAGGTATCTATATCCC
This sequence comes from Clostridia bacterium, assembly GCA_045591865.1. Taxonomy (GTDB): domain Bacteria; phylum Bacillota; class Clostridia; order UMGS1883; family UMGS1883; genus UMGS1883. Next base: position 3,138 of record JAZNTQ010000074.1, on the reverse strand, counting down.
GATTTGCTCGGATGGCGGTATCGTACACGACTATCATATGACACTCGCTCTTGCAATGGGTGCAGACTTCCTTATGCTCGGCAGATACTTTGCACGCTTTGATGAAAGCCCCACTCCCAAGCTTAATATTAACGGAACTTACGTTAAGGAATACTGGGGTGAGGGTAGTAACCGTGCGCGTAACTGGCAGCGTTATGACCTTGGCGGTAAGGCGAAGCTTTCCTTCGAGGAAGGTGTTGATTCTTACGTTGTATATGCAGGTTCACTTCAGGACAATGTTGCAAAGAGCCTTTATAAGGTTGCTTCCACAATGTGTAACTGTGGTGTTCTCACAATCCCCGAGCTTCAGAAGAATGCGAAGATAACACTCGTTTCTGCAACAAGTATTGTTGAGGGGGGATACCACGACGTTACTCTTAAGTCAAGCGTTGGAAAGGATTGATTTTAATGTATAAATCAGACATTGAAATCGCGCAGTCTGTGGAAATGAAGCCAATCTCCGAGATTGCGAAAACTGCGGGCGTTGATGAAAAGTATCTCGAATACTACGGAAAATATAAGGCAAAAATTGACCTTTCAATTCTTGAAGATAAAGAATATAAGGACGGAAAGCTCGTTCTCGTTACTGCGATTAATCCCACCCCTGCAGGGGAGGGTAAGACGACGACCACAATCGGCCTTGCAGACGGTATGCGTAAAATAGGCAAGAATGTATTGGTTGCACTTCGAGAGCCTTCTCTCGGACCCGTTTTCGGTGTCAAGGGCGGCGCGGCAGGCGGCGGCTATGCGCAGGTTGTTCCCATGGAGGATATTAACCTTCATTTTACAGGTGACTTCCACGCAATCGGTGCGGCAAACAATCTCCTTGCAGCTATGCTCGACAACCATATCTATCAGGGAAATTTCCTTAATATTGACCCCAGAAGAATTGTATGGAAGCGCTGTGTTGATATGAACGACCGTCAGCTCCGTTTTGTAACGGACGGTCTCGGCGGCAGAGTCAATGGCGTTCCCCGTGAGGACGGCTACGACATCACAGTTGCATCTGAAATTATGGCAATCCTCTGCCTTGCAGATTCTATCATAGACCTTAAGGAAAGACTCGGCAGAATTATTGTAGGCTATACCTACGACGAAAAGCCCGTTACTGCGGCAGACCTCAAGGCGCATGGCGCTATGACAGCTCTTCTTAAAGATGCGATAAAGCCCAATCTCGTGCAGACGCTTGAGGGGACTCCTGCATTTGTACACGGCGGACCTTTTGCAAATATTGCTCACGGATGTAACAGCGTTACTGCTACAAAGCTTGCTATGAAGCTTGGCGATTACGCAATCACAGAGGCTGGCTTCGGAGCCGACCTCGGTGCAGAAAAGTTCCTCGACATAAAGTGTCGTATGGCAGGGCTTAAGCCCTCGGCAGTCGTTATCGTTGCTACAATCCGTGCACTCAAGATGCATGGAGGAATGGCAAAAGCAGAGCTTAATGAAGAAAATACCGAGGCACTTCTTCGCGGCATTCCCAATCTTCTCCGCCACGTTTCAAATATCAAAAATGTGTATAAGCTTCCCTCCGTGGTAGCTATCAATAAGTTCCCCACCGATACAGAGCGCGAAGTTCAGGTGATTATCGACGAGTGCAAGAAGCTCGGCGTAAATGTTGTCCTTTCGGATGTATGGGCGAAGGGCGGCGAAGGCGGAATTGAGCTTGCAGAAGAAGTAGTTCGTCTTTGCGAAGAAGAAAACGACTTCTCATTCTGCTATGAAGATGAGCTTTCAATCAAAGAAAAGATTGAAGCGATTGTAAAGAAAATCTACGGTGGCAGCGGAGTCGTATTTGAAAAGAATGCCGAGAAGCAGCTTAAGACTCTTGCAGACCTCGGATTTTCAAATATGCCAGTATGTATGGCGAAAACGCAGTACAGCTTCTCTGATGATATGACAAAGCTCGGCGCACCCGAGAATTTTACTGTTACGATTCGTAACATCAAGGTTAGCGCAGGTGCAGGCTTTATCGTAGCACTTACAGGCGAAATTATGACAATGCCCGGACTTCCCAAAGTTCCTTCGGCAGAAAAAATTGATGTTGACGCAGACGGAAAAATATCAGGATTATTCTAAAAAATAAAAAATGCTATGGAAATAATTTTCCATAGCATTTTTGTTTACTTAACTATATCGCTTTTTTCAAATACTTTTATAAGGACAATACCTAAAACAATTCCCACAATACCCTGAATGGCATTGGCAGGAATATTTACTGCCGATGCAATAAATCCGTACATAAATCCTTCGAAGATGTAGTAACCGCCAACCATTATAATCTCTGCAATCGCGCCGCTTACAACTTTTGAAACCAGGGGTTTCTTCTTAATTGCCTTTACTCCGTAACAACATATAAGTGCCATAACACCCTTGATTAAAAATGTAACAGGTGCGTATATTACATACCCTGCAAAAATATCGGCAAGCGCACTGCCTATGCCTGCGGTCAAAAATGCGTAAAGGGGAGAGAGTATCCATCCCGAAAGAAGCACAACGCAGTCGCCAAGGTTAACATAACCCTTAAGCGGAGACGGAATTTTTATAAGCATCGTCGCAACGCACACGAGTGCAGCAAGAAGAGAAGAAAGTACAATTTTTCGAGTTTTATTTTTCATATTTCATCACCGAAATTATTATACACCTGTACTTTTCATTTTTCAATATCTAAAAATGAAAAAAATACTGTACAAGCATAAAAAACTGTGTTATTATAATGGCGTATTGTATCCTCGTTTGAGGAATAATAACAAGGAGGAATTTAATATGGAAAACAAGAGGAAAATGTCGACGAAGATGTTGGTGATTGCCGCATTAATGACTGCATTTGTGGTGATACTACAGTTCATGGGTGCATTCATTCGATTTGGTATGTTTTCAATCTCTTTGGTACTGATTCCGATAGTTATCGGTGCAGTAACCTGTGGAAAAGGGGTTGGAGCATGGCTTGGTCTTGTGTTCGGTGCAGTAGTTTTGGCAAGCGGTGATGCAGGTGCTTTTCTGGTAGTTAATGCTCCGGGAACAGTTCTGACAGTACTGCTTAAAGGTGTGGCGTGCGGTTTCTTTGCCGGTCTTACATACGAACTTGTGTGCAAGGCT